>NZ_CP094288.1:636581-993467 GCF_022693705.1 Infirmifilum sp. NZ | reverse complement strand
TTTTCTAGTCGCTGAGGCTTAGCGCAGAGTTTACCTTGTGCTCAGGTATCCTTAAAGCCTCAACGGCGATTTCCCTTATGAACCGGTCGGGCGGAGCTGCTCTCTCAGCATTTAGGCGAACACACATAGCGTGCTTAAGGGTTTCTTTCTCGATTCGGTTCCTCACCTTGCCAGCAGCTATCTCCTCGGCCAGCCTGTATGCTATGTAAAATCGCTTAAACCCCTGTATGTTCTTATCCAGCTCGGGGAACTCCTTCTCGAAGCTTGTGAGAACGGCTATGAACCTCTCTTCGGGCATGAAGCCTAGAATCACCGCGGTCATTGCAAGGCGGAGTACGCGGAAGACCATGTTCTCGTCAAGCGTTCCGAACACTTCGAGCATGCTCTTCCTCGGGCTGTCACCCTGTAAAACTCTCTCAATGACTTTATCGCTTTTAAGCTCGATGCTGAAAAGGTGCGAGTATCTCTCAAGCTCTTCATCGAGGCCTAAACCGTACTTGCCGACAAGGTATATCGTCGCCAGCTCCTTGTCGTATATGTCGATCTTCGTCTTTCCACGGATCGGCTCGAGCCTGTTCTCCTCGTATACTTCGCGAACAAAACGGACGATCTCGCTCCTGCTTGAGAAAGAGCCCTCGAGAATTTCGCCCCAGATGTTAATGGCTACTTCAATTCGCTTTTTGTGGAGCTCTTGCAACCCTGTTCACCGACGATCCCCACTAGCCAGCCGTTTCAACCACGATACGTGTTGGTAGGGGTATCTTTGAGGCTGCTCTCCTCAGGGCTTCCTTGGCGTGTTCCAGGTTCTTGGAGTCCACCTTGACTATTATTATGGGCTGATTGGTTTCAACCCTAGCAGCCCTACCCACAGGTGTGCCGAAGGACAGCCTCATGCCGTCCTGAAGCCTGTCAGCGCCTGCCATTGCCATCATCTTGTTCTCACGCAGGATGTGGTGCGGGTAAACAGCTATCCTCATGAAGTAGTTCGTGTCTCCGACTTTCGATGAGAGGTACTTGTTGGCGTGCTGTCTAGCGGCCTCGAGCGCGTTGGCTCTGATCTGGCCGGGCTTGAGGACTACAAGTTTGAGGGTGGTGTTAAAGTTCCCCTGAGCGTTGCCTAGGTCAAACTTCGGTATAAGTACTGGGGGATTGCTCTTAATGTACTCGAGCCTTGTGTAAGGTGGCGTGCCAAAGTGCCTGTAACACCTGCCAGGTCTCAGCGGCATGCTATATCACCTACGCCCCTAAACGCATTTAGAAAGTGGTGATATAAGCTTTCCTATGCTTCCTGAGCGTGTGCCCGTTCTCCGCAATTTTTAATTTTCCTTAAGCTATCACCGAAGAAGCCGAGCATCACCCTCAGCTCGAGGGCGGAGAACATTGTTTCGGCAACGAGGCGCCTTACTATGAGCTTCGCTTTTTCGCGTCTGGCGTCGTTGTAGCCCAGCTCTAGCCCTAAGAGGTCGATGTACTCGAGAAGCTTCTCGACCTCCTCTCTCCTTGGACGCTCGACCCTCGGCTTGGGGACTCGCACCAGAGCATTGAATATCTCGTAGAAGACGATCACCGCCGCGTGAGAAGCGTTCAAGGAGGGGTAGTCCGGGTTAGCCTCTATGGTGACCACCAGGTCGCAGAGTGAAAGTTCCTCGTTCGTCAACCCCCAGTCTTCGCGGCCGATAACTATGGCGCGGCGGCCAGTACTCCCAGCGATTATCTCGGCGGCCTCACGGGGCGATAAGTATCTCCTGAGGACGCCGCTTCCCTTCACACCTGTGGTGCATGCCACGAGGTCAAACTCCTTAATGGCTTCCTCGAAGCTGTCGACGACCCTAGCTTTCTCAATAACGTCTGCTCCGTGCATCGCGTACCTTATGCTCTCAACCCCCAATGAGCACCTTGGCTTCACGAGAAGGAGCTCCGAGAGGCAGAAGTTCTTCATACAGCGGGCTATATAGCCGATATTCTGCTCATAAAGCGGCTGCACGAATATGACGCCTATGTCCTTTAACCTCTCACAAGGACTGTTAGCTGAGTACACACGTGCTATTCTCGTAACAGTAGTGCTTTAAAGGTTTTCCAGGCCACCGGCCGCGCCTGGCTCATCTACCCCTTCACTGATCCAGGGCCCTAGCGGAATATTCATGGGCTCCGCGCCTTCGGCCCGCCCTGCCAGGTAGAGGTAGCGCATGTCGCTGACAACAGCCTCCCTGACGAGACCGGCTGAGCGAAGCCTCTTCAGCGCCGAGGCGAGGCTCGACGTCCGGGATGGTTTAATCTTAGCGGTGATCGCGCTCGCGCTGTGTCTCTTGCTCCTTTTTCTGACTTGGGAGCCGAGCCGGAGGTTAAACTTTTTTAATCGAGGAGAAGTGAGCTCTAGGCTTTTGAATGACGGATTCGAAGTTTGAGGGGTTCAGGAAGGGTTACAAGTGGCTCTTTAGGCTACCGGGAACCAGTTTGATGCTCTCCGCAACTGCCGGCATCTTTATGCTTGAGCTCCTCCTTGCCCTAGCGGTCGGCTATGATGTGCGGCTTTTTCTCACAAGCGCTTTTACTACAGGCTTGCCTTACTTGGTATCGGTACTCGCTGACCGGAGTGTGTTAACCCCGAGAAGGGCTCTAGGCTTTTTCCTAGTGTATCTCCTTTTACTGCTGCCACTCATTCTTCTTAAAAAGCCGCCTGTTGCCGCGTCGACGGTCACGGTTCTCTTGTCTTTCCTCGTGTTCATCGCCGTGGCCAGGAGGCGCGCACTCATCCTGTATCTGTCTGTCTACCTAGCGCTCACGTATCTCTTCGCTCCGACTTACGCATACGCCTCCCTAACGGTACTCGTTCTCTATGCTCTGCTGGTGCTCCCGGTTCTTCTCACCATCGATAAAAGGGTGAGGCAGGTTGCCAGTGTTGGGGGGCTTAGATACCTCAGAGGCTTCCTCAGGTACACGCTCTCGGGGGAGAAGGACGAGGTGGAGGAGTGCATTAAAGCCTCCTCTACTAGAAAGACCGTTCCTATTCACGTCTTCATTTTCAGGAGTGGAAGCGAGGTGATAGGCAGGCTCGTTGTATCCGGGGTTCACCCGGGACCTTTGAGAACCCTAGGAAGTAGCACGCTTCCAGAAAAAGTCGTCACGAAGTGCCCTCCGACCCTCTTTCTCAAGGCACCGGCGGGTCATGGGGAGAATTTAGCTGTGAGCAGTGAAGTTGACAGAGTAGCGGAAGAAGTCTGCGGTGCCCTGCCCCTCAAGGAGCTTCCGTCCACTGTCCGTCTCGGCCTGGCTCAAGGGAAGCTTGTTAGTAGCCTAGCAATAAGACTCCCAGGGGTCTCTCTGTGCCTCTTAGACCCGCAGGTCCCCATGGAGGACTTGCCGCCATCCCTCAGAGAAGAGTTCGAGCGAAAGGGGATAGTTCTCGCGGATCTGCACAACATGATCAGTGAAGACTACCTGCAGTTGCCGGAGTCCCCGGACAGTGCACCCGAGCTCTACTTGGAGGTGCTGCGAACTATACAAGAATCGCTGGAGGCAAGCGTGGCCGAAGGGCAACTTAAAGCGGGCTTCGCGTGGATCGGCTTCAGTGACGGCGTCAGTATTGGGAAAGCTGGCATCGCGTGCTTGGCTGTAGAGGTGGGGGGTAAGACTGTCGGAGTTATTAGCTTTGATGGAAATAACATGACGCCCAAACTCAAGGCTAGGCTCCTCCAAGAGGTTGGCAAGCGCGTCGACTACCTTCTCGTGGGGACCACGGATACGCACGTACTAACAGGCGTGTTCCAGGGGGTCGACTACTACCCTGTCGGGACCTTTAACGAGGAGGCTCTCTTGGAGAGAAGCATGAAGTGCTTGGAGGAGGCTAAGAACAGCATGAGGGAATGCAGCGTACTCTACGGAGTCCACCCGGTGAGTTCCTTCTTCATGGATAACACCAAGCTGAAGGGGTTATCGGCGGCTACAAGGCTCAACGTCAGGGATGGTTTAATCTTAGCGGTGATCGCGCTCGCACTGTACCCCTTGCTCCTTTTTCTGACTTGAGAACCGGAGAAATTATCCGCGGATAAATTATCCTTAGGAGAAATTTACCCGTGCCTACCTTACTCCGCACTTTTCGTATGTGTAGCATGCGAAGAGAAATTCCATCACCAGCTTAGCGGCTAAAAGAGAAGTTATCTCATTGCAGTCAACTAGAGGGTTTACTTCGACTACGTCGAAGCCCACGACTTCTTGGGCATGGCTCACTGCAACCCGCAGAGCGGAAGCGACCTCCTGAGGGGCGAGTCCCATGGGTTCAGGTGTGCCTGTTCCTGGTGCGTAAGCTGGGTCCACTGCGTCAATGTCGAGGGAAATGTACACATTCTCCGAGCTCTCCACCAGCTCCCGTAGCTCTCCGGCGTTCCTGACGATTTTAACTCTGCTGCTAGATCTTGTGTAGTCGTACTCCTCCCTCGAGAAAGCGCGCGGAGAGTAGTAGGCAACGGAGACACTACCCGACGTCTCAAGTAACCTCCTCATAACCGTCGCGTGGGAGAACCGCACACCCCAAGGCCACTCGTCCCTGAGATCCATGTGCGCGTCGAAGACCAAAACAAGCAGCTCCTTGGATCTTGCAGCGAGCGTCGATACCACGGGAAAGGTTACAGAGTGGTCTCCCCCGATGACGATGGGCAGCTTCCCGCTATCACGCAGCTCCTCTACAACTTTTGTTGTAAAGTTCTGCATCACAGCGTAGTCCGTCACCACTGGCAGGTCTCCCGCGTCGTGATAGCCGATTTCCTCCACGCTGATTCCCAGCTCGGGTGAGAAGGTCTCGAGCTCCACGGACACCTCGCGCACCTTCCTTGGGGCGAACCTCTGACCTGGGATGCGTGAGGCTGCGCCGTCGAAGGGTATTCCTAGCACGACGATGCCGTCCTCGGGTTTACCTTCGCGGCCGAAGAGAGGCGGTGTCACCGGAGTGAGGTAGAATCTGAGGTTCACGGTCGAATCACTTTTCAGCTACAACGTAGTCTATGCTTCTGATCACTGTGGCATGCTTCTCAAGTGTTCTTTCAATCTCCTTGATATCTATGCCTGTCCCGCTAATGCTGATTTTCAGGGTTTCTGTCTTGACGTCGACCTCTGCCACATTGATTTCAACCCTGCTTACCTTCTCGAGGCTGATCAGGGATCGCGCGATATCCACTACTGTGACGTCACGGGGCTTGAGGGCATCGATCAGCATGCGCGTTATCGACGGCTCTTTGCTCACACCCTTGTTAGAGCAAGGACAGTTTAAAAAACTAGTGTCGGCCCAGGATTATGTCCAGTAGCAGTATCGCAAGCCCTGAGGCTAGCACGGTTAGCGTATACCTCAGCCTCCCCCCGCCGGCGATCTCGGCTAGCCAGACTCCGAGGAAGACCAGCGACGCGAAGGTCATAGCTAGGGCTGCTACGAGTGCCAGCGGAGGTGCGATGACTCCGATGTGTGCGAGTAGGTAGGGCATGAGGGATAAGAGCACTGGCGCCGGGGTGCTCAAAGCGTTCACTGCGCTTACGATGAGCCCAGCTACGTAGACCTGCCGCCTACCGAGTGTTATGAAGAGGTGCTTTTCAAGCTCCCTCAGCTCCATTCTGAGCTCAGCGCTCTCCACGAGGAACGCTCCCATGAAGCCCGAAATAGCGGACGATGTCCCTATTACCAGTCCGCTCAGCACGGTTTCCCAGGGCGGTAGCCCGAGAAGCGTGGAGGTCGTGAGGACGCCCAAGGCCAGGAGAGCGCCATCGTACAGGTTTATCGCAATGTAACGTCTCAAAACCCTTGGCAGCAGGCCGGCGGTTACAGGCGTGTGCACTTTAGAGTATACAAGCTCGTGAAGCCGCCTCAGCAGCTCCATATGGAAAAAAGCGGTGAGATAACTTAATAACCTTGGCGCACTGTGCGTGCATTGTGAGTAAAAAGCCGTATCCTCACAACACGGACATTAAGGAGATCATACTCGAGGTTCTCTCCAAGCACCCACTCGTAAAGCCGGAGGAGTTCGTGGATCGCGTTAAGGAGGCGCTGGAGGAGAAGGGCTTCTTCGTGGGGCTCGTGACAGCTAAGCGCGTTTGGAAGGTTTATGAGGACATGGTCAAGGGGGGAGACATTTACGACTATCTGGGCGTCGTTCAAAGGGGCGGGTCAGGCGATAGGGGCGAAAACGTTTTTTAGTTTTAAACCTTTGAGTGGGGTGGTGGCTCTCCATTGCTAGCAGGCTTAAATTCCCAGGCGTCGACGAGAAGAAGAGGGACTTTCTGAAAAGCGTTGAAGCGAAGTGGCAGAGGCGCTGGGCCGAGCTTAGAGTTTTCGAGGCGGATCCCGAACCCGGGAAGCCCAAGTTCTTCGTGACGTTTCCGTATCCCTACATTAACTCGTACCCCCACCTGGGGACAGCATACACAGTACTCAGGGTCGACATCGCAGCCCGCTTCAAGAGGATGAGGGGATACAACGTTCTCTTCGCTCAAGGCTGGCACGCGACAGGTGGGCCTATAGTTGCTGCGGCTCTGAGGGTTAGGGAGGGTGATCCGAAGCAGATAAGCATACTCAAATCCATGGGCATCAGCGAGGAGGATATTCCAAAGTTTAAAGACCCGGAATACTGGGTGTGCTTCTTCTCTAGGGGCTTCAAAGAGGATTTCAGCAGGTACGGGTTGTCGATCGACTGGAGGCGTGAGTTCTTCACAACTTACCTTAACCCCCCTTACAACAAGTTCATACAGTGGCAGTACACGGTTCTCAGGGAGAAGGGGCTCATAACAAAGGGCTCTCACCCTGTTGTCTGGTGCCCCAAGGAGAAGAAGGTAGTGGGAGACCACGACAGGCCCGATGAGTACGCGGGCATAGGGCCAGAAGAGGTTGTCATAATCAAGTTCAGCGGCGAGGACGGCCTAGTGTACCCCTGTATGACGTATAGGCCCGAGACCGTGTGGGGTGCTGTGAACATCTGGGTAAATCCAGATGCCGAGTATATCATAGCCGACGTAGACGGGGAAAAGTGGGTTCTGGGACAGTACGGTGCTGAAGAGCTTCAAGACCAGGGTCACACCGTCCGCGTCGTAGGGCGCGTCAAAGGGGCAGAGCTTGTCGGGCGCTACGCGCTGAATCCTGTCACGGGCTGGAGAGTCCCGGTTTTGCCAGCTGTGTTTGTCGCGCACGACATCGGGACAGGCGTCGTGATGTCCGTACCTGCGCACGCTCCATTCGACTGGGTAGCCCTTGAGGACTTGAAGAGAGACCCGCACCTTCTCGACAAATACGGTTTGGACCCCGCTGTACTGGAGGCGGTGCACCCCGTGGGCCTGATCGAGCTGGAGGGATACGGACCGTATCCTGCGGAAACAGCGGTCAGGAAGCACGGGGCTAGGTATCAAGGTGAGACAGAGAAGCTGGAGGAGGCAACGCGGGAGGTGTACTCGAAGGAGTTCTACAACGGGGTTCTGAAGGCTGAAGTTTACGGCCAGAGATGGGGCGGCAGGAGGGTGTTTGAGGTCAAGGAGGAGGTCATAGACCACTTGGTTGGCTTGGGAGTTGCTGTGAGGCACTTCACCCTCCCAAGGCCTGTTTTCTGCAGGTGCGGATCTCGCACGCACGTGAAGATCGTCGAGGATCAGTGGTTCCTCAGGTACAGCGACAGGGAGTGGAAGATGAAGGCCCACGAATGCATCGACAAGATGGTATTCCTGCCGCCAGAGATAAGGCAGGAGTTTCACAGACTCGTAGACTGGTACGAGGACTGGGCTTGCACGCATGAACGCGAGCTCGGCACACCACTACCGTGGGATGACAAGTGGGTTCTCGAGTCCTTAAGCGACTCGACGATCTACATGGCGTACTACACTATCGCGAAGTACCTTCAGCACCCCGAAGACCACGGCTTGAGATGGGAAAAGCTCGACAACGCGTTTTTCGACTACATCTTCCTGGGGAAGGGGAGCGCCGAAGAAGTCGCGAGCAGGCTCGGGGTCAGCGCCGACCTCGTCAAGAGGATGCGGGAAGAGTTCCTGTACTGGTACCCGGTGGACCTCAGGGTTTCGGGCAAGGACCTGGTACCGAACCACCTCGTGTTCTTCATCATGCACCACGTGGCCATCTTCCCCCCGGAGCACTGGCCGAGGGGGATCGCCGTGAACGGGTGGATCAACGTCGCGGGAGAGAAGATGTCCAAGTCGAAGGGGAACTTCATCCTGCTCAGGGAGGCTCTGGAGTACTGGGGTGCGGATGCCACGCGCCTCACCAACGCCTATGCTGGCAACACAGGCCTCGATGACGGGAACTTCGAGCCGGAGTTCGCCTCCAGGGCGGTTGATCTTCTTTACGAGTGGTACTCTTTCGCCACTGAGAACTACGGCAGGGGCGACGACGAGAGGAAGTTCATAGACGAGTGGTTCGAGAGCGTTCTCAACCGCACGTTGAAGTACGTTGGAGAGGAGTACGAGAAGCTCAACACGAAGAACGTCGTGACGGAGGGCTTCTTCAACCTCCAGAACTCCTTCAAGTGGTACTTGAGGCGCAGGGGGGCTCCAAACAGGGAGCTTCTCAAGCGCTTCATCGAGGTTCAAACCCTTATACTCGCTCCCATAACTCCTCACGTCGCTGAAGAGATATGGGAGAAGATCGGGAAGAGCACGCTCATAGTGAAGGAGCGCTGGCCGGAACCGGAGCTCGACAAGATAAACGAAGAGATCGAGAAGGCGGAGAAGATAGTTCAGAGAGTGCTTGAGGACATACAGGAGCTCCTCAGAGTGGTGAAAAGCGAGAACGTGCGCGAAGTGGCACTGGTCCTCCCAGCGCGGTGGAAGTACGACTTTCTCACTCAGGTAAAGCAGGGTGTCGGTGTCTACGGAAAAGTTCAGCTCGCGATACGCGAGGCCCTGAAGAACCTTCCTCAGGATACCAGGAGAGAGGCGTCTAAGCTTGTGGAGGTTATCGCCAAGAACGCCGAGGTCCTGGACCTCCTGGTTAGTCCGGCGATTGAGGAGAGGGCCTTAAGAGACGCGGTGACTTTCTTCGAGCAGATGACGGGCCTTAAAGTAAGGGTCTTGAGCGAGGAGGAGGCTGAAGGCATGGCTAAGGCGCACCTCGCCCTTCCAGCCAGGCCAGCGATCATCCTCCTTTAAGTCCATTAGGTTTTTATCGACATTGAAGGTAGTATTAGGAGGGCGAATGACTTAAGCGTTGACAACCGATGAGTGATGACAAGGAGGTGACACGACGCCCCCGAAAATGGGCCCGTGGCGCAGTTAGGAAGCGCGGCGGCCTTCGGAGCCGTAGGTCCCGGGTTCGAGTCCCGGCGGGCCCGCCAGTCGAGGCGAATGAGGTCGTGACTTTCAAGTGAATGTTAGGGCCGGTTAGCTACTACGGTTATGCGTATATGCATAAAATTTGTGAGTCACGAGAGTATGATTGTTAGCGCCCCTCAAATGTATGTGGAGTGGGGCCGCCGGGATTTGAACCCGGGACCACCTGGGTTCCCGCCTAGAGATCCCGAATCCTGCGGCACGCGTGCCGTGCCAGGCATCCTACCAGGCTGGACTACGGCCCCTGATGGGAGTAGTACAAGTGCCTGGTTTTAAAGCGTTTCTATGAGCAGCTTGCTTGCCTGTGGGCTTGAAAAAACGTTTATATTGTGTCGAGTAGTCGGAGATGAGGTTGGGGTATGCCTACGTGGCGATATAGTGTCGAGTTGGACCCTTCAAGGACGGCGAAAGCCTCGCTCAGGGATGTAAGCATGTCTTACAAGGCCACCGTCGAGACTCTGAGGCTGATCAGGGGCAAGAAGCTCAGTGAGGCTAAGAAGATATTGGAAGAGATAGCTTCAATGAAAAGGCCTGTGCCCTTCAGAAAGTTCAACGGGAAGGTTGGGCACAAGAGGGGGATTGGTGGCCCCGGAAGGTACCCGGTGAAAGTTGCTAAGAAGCTTTTGGCCCTGCTGGATAACCTGGAGAACAACGCGGAGTTTAAGGGTCTAGACGTGGAGAATCTATGGATAGTTCATGCAGCCGCGCATCAGAGCTTCAAGATCAGGAATTACCTTCCAAGGGCCTTTGGAAGGGCGACGCCATACTACGACCAGCTAGTTCACGTTGAAGTGATTGGCGAGGAGCGGACTTAAAGGTGGTCAAATGTCGTCCACAGCGCATAAGGCTGTGAAGCAAGGCCTCCAGTACATGATGCTTCACGAGTACATCCAGAGGCAGTTCGCGAAGGCAAACTACGTGCACACTCAGTTCTTCAAGACGCCGATAGGCACGAAAGTTATCATCTACGCGGGAGTACCCGGGATGGTCATAGGTAGGCGAGGTGCCAACATTAAGGCTTTGGCTGAGGTGTTGGAGAAGGAGTTTGGTCTCGAAAACCCCCAGATCGACGTCGTGGAGGTGCCTAACCAGGACCTCAACGCCAAGATAATGGCCTACAGGATTGCTAGAGCCCTGGTTAGGGGTGTGAAGTTCCGGAGGGCTGCGATGGTCGCCCTCAACAGGATTATGGCTGCGGGCGCGCGGGGCGCTGAAGTCGTTATAAGCGGTAAGCTGACAAGCCAGAGGCACAGAACGGAGCGCTTCACGAGAGGGTATCTACCTAAGTCAGGTGAACCAGGGGAGGAGCTGGTCGATGAAGCCTGCGTGCACGTGCTCCTGAAGCTCGGGATGTATGGTGTGAAGGTACGCATCATGAGGCCTGAAAGAATGCCCGACAGCATCGAGCTAAAAGCTCCTCAGGCAGCGGTGGAAGAGGTCCGTAAAGGTTAAAATGGTGATACGTGAGGGTGGTTTTATGCCTAAGGGGCTAATGAGCATTGACGAAATAAGGGGCATGAGCCCGGAAGACCGGAGGAAAAAGCTCGCTGAGCTGAGGGCAGAGCTCGCACGGCTGAAGGCTCAAGCGATGAGAGGGTCTCTGGAGAAACCAGCTCTTATAAGGAAGACGAAGAGAACCATCGCGATGATCCTCACCGTTGAAAGGGAAGAGGCTCGAAAGAAGCAGTAGGTAGTATCTTCTGTTCAGCAGCTTATAGGAGCTCTTTCAGCGATGGAAGTTCTCGGAGTGGTTGCGTGTCCGGTCAAGGATGGGGTGGATGAGACAGGCTAGCGTCGATAACTTTAAAGATGAATTATTGGAAGCATGGCAGAAAACATGAGGATAACCCCGAGGAATATTTTGCGCCATGAATTGATAGGACTGCAAGCAGAGGTTGTAGAGGCTAGTAATCCAAGCCTTATTGGGATAAAGGGGTTGGTGCTCGACGAAACTAGAAATACGCTGGTTATAGGTGAGCCTGGGGGTGAGAAGAGAACTGTCCTGAAGTTTCAGGCAGTCTTCCGCTTTACATTGCCTGATGGTACTAAGGTTCCGGTGGACGGTAGGTTTCTTATGGGAAGACCTGAAGAGAGGATGAAGAAGGTTTACCGCGCATGGTAGGGTCTCGCACCGCAAAAATTTAAAAACCGGTTGCATAGAGTGAGAGAGGTGTGTGTTGGGCATGGCTAAGAGGCATGTAGGTATTCCGGGGCTAAACCCTCCCGAGAAGAAGTGCGATGACCCCCTCTGCCCTTGGCATGGCACCCTTTCGGTCAGAGGACAACTGCTTAGGGTCAGAGTTGAGGACTTGAAAATGAACAGGGCAGCTGTCGTTGTACACGAGTACCTTCACTACAACCCGAAGTACAAGAGGTACGAGCGCCGCAGGACGAAAAAGCACGTCCGAGTGCCTCCCTGCATAGACGTTAAACCTGGAGATGAAGTGATAATAGGTGAAACGCGGCCGCTTGCGAAGTCTATATCATTTGTGGTGCTCGGTAAGGCCTGAGGTGGTATGAGTGGCGAAGAGAGGTCCTAAGACGGTTGGAGTGTCCTATAGGCTCGGCCTCACCCCAGGCGTTTTCATGGAGAGCCTCGTAAAGGTTGCGGATAACTCCGGTGCAACGCTTGCAAAGGTCATAGGTGTTCCTCACTATAAGGCTGTGTGGAGGAGGATTCCGGGAGCAGCTGTAGGCGATGTCGTTGCGGTTTCAATTCGTGCCGGTAAGCCTGAGCTCAGAAAGCAGGTCATGAGAGCTATAGTTATCAGGCAGAGGAGGCCCTACAGAAGAGCAGACGGAACGTGGATAGCATTCGAGGATAACGCTGTCGTGATCATAACGCCCGAGGGGGAGCCGAAAGGGACTGAGATAAGGGGGCCTCTGGCTAAGGAGGCAGCTGAGAGGTGGCCTAAGCTACCTCCAATGGCCTCAATAATAATTTAGGCGTGAAACACTCTTGGGCGCTCGCCTGAGGGCGGAAGTCGTTCTCGCTTTTCTTGCGCGTTACCTTTCACAGCATGGTTTAGTGAAAATCTCGGATATCTCTGAGGGGGCTGGAGTCGATCGCGAGTTCGTCGAAGAGATTCTCAGGAATCTGCGCGTGAACGTTGAGGACGGGGTTATCAGGGAGCCGCTTGAAGCCTTTCTGATTAAAGCCTGGCGGGCAGGCTACGACGTGGTTTCGCTGGCCCTGAACTCGGGTTGGAGTGATTTAGAAGCGCTCGTATCTTACGTGCTTCGCGAAGCGGGCTACAGTACGTACAGGACAGTCAGGTTTAAGTTCAGGGGTCGGAGGTTCGAAGTCGACGTGCTTGCATTTAAAAAGGGACTGTCGCTCTGCGTCGACTGCAAGCGGTGGAAGCGCCTGCGTGAAGGCATGCTACGGAGAGCCGCGGACGCCCAGCACGAGAGGTGCAGCGTTTTGTCCAAAGCGCTGGAAGCAGGCATCTTAGCCTACGACATACAACCGGGAGAGTACAGAATGATACCGGTGGTGGTTTCGCTCTACGAGCCTGAAGTGCCCGTTTACTCGAACTCGGTAATAACAAGTCTGAGAGGGTTAGCTGACCTCGCCTCAGAAGATACTATATATGCGCTTATGACAGCTGGGGTTCAGCCAATAAGCTTCACGGTGCAAAGGCGAATCCGGCTCCTTTAAAGACAAGAGAAAAAAATTAATACCCTAAGGACTCTTAAGGCACGGCGGGGGCCGGTAGCTCAGCTAGGTAGAGCGGCGGTCGGACTTAAACGCCGGGTCGAAGCTCTTAACCCGTAGGTCCCGGGTTCGAATCCCGGCCGGCCCGCTTTATAAAACAAGCTGTTTTCACACCCTATCCCTTGGGTCAGCCCTGGATCGCAAAAATCCCTGCCCTGCGTTGCTTGCCGTGATCCCTTATGGGACCCGCCGGGGCGCGGCTGCTCGAAGATCCTGGCGGTGCGCCGCCCATGTAGAGCAACTCCGAGGCCGGTAAAGGATGACAGCGACTTTAATGGAGGCCGGTGGGGCAGAAAAGAGGTGCTCTCGCTGGAAGCCTACTAGGTATGAACGACTGGAGTCGATGAAGATAAATATCCAGCATACCATTTGCGTGAAGATGTCATACGGGGACTACAGCGTTACCCCATGGGAGGCTAAAGGTAAGATAGATTACGATAAGCTTGTGGAGGAGTTCGGTGTTGAGAAGATAAGCGAGCCTCTCCTAGAGCAGATAAGAAAGATCACCGGGGATCTTCACCCTCTGCTTCGCAGAAGGTTCTTCTTCGCGCACCGCGACCTCGGACTAGTACTCGAGGATTACTTGAGCGGGAGGGGGTTCTTCCTCTACACTGGCCGAGCTCCGAGTAAGGCACCTATGCACATAGCGCACATCGTCCCCTTTATCATGACGAGATGGCTTCAGGAGAAGTTCAACGTGAACGTATATATCGAGATACCCGACGAGGAGAAGTTCCTCGCCAAGAAAGTGGAATCGCTAGAGGAGGTGGAGCCTTACGTGAAGCAGGACATCCTGAACATCGCAGCTCTAGGCTTCGACGAGAACAAGACCTTCATATTCAGAGACTCCGAGTACATAGGCAGAATGTATAAGCCTGCAGTCCTGGTGGCACGCCACATAAACTTTTCAACGGCTCGTGCGGTCTTCGGCTTCGACGGAGAGACAAGCATAGGGCTGATTTTCTACCCAGCTCTTCAAATAGTACCAACGCTCTTTGAGAAGAAGCGCCCCCTGATACCCTGTGGCATCGACCAGGACCCCTACTTCAGGCTCCAGCGCGACATCGCGCCGCGGTTAAATAGGTTTAAAACCTCCGAGATCCTGGCTAAGCTCGCGTGGGGGCTCACGGGACCCGAGAGCAAGATGTCCGCGTCTGAACCGGAAACCGCTATAATGCTGAATGACTCTCCAGAAGCTGTAAAGAGGAAGATCATGAATGCTTTCACCGGCGGGCGCGCCACCGTAGAGGAGCAACGGAAGCTCGGTGGCGCGCCCGAGGTCTGCACGGTTTTTCACTGGTACACTCTACTCTTTGAAGAGGATGATAAGAAGCTAGAAGAAAGGTACTGGGCGTGCAAAACCGGCAAGCTTCTGTGCGGTGAGTGTAAGGCCGAGCTGGTAAAGAGGATAAACAACTTTCTTTCACTGCACAGCAAACGGGTGGCTGACGCTGAGAGGAAGGTATCTAAATTCATGTATGATGGCAAACTCGCCAGCGAGATGTGGAACTGGGAATTCAAGACTTAGCTTTCCCCAAAGGCGCATCTCCCTTACCTTGCAACAGGGAGTTTCCGCGAATTACCTATTGTGTCCATCGCCAGTTTAATTGTGAGAAAGTGCCCCGGCCGGGATTTGAACCCGGGATCCTCGGCTTTCTCCGGGTATTGTGCCTCGAAAGGCCGATATCCTTTCGGCCCTCGCGCAGGTTGACCGGGCTAGACGACCGGGGCTTCGCTTTTCTTGAAATGCCGAGAGTTGATAAATCTTCCGTCGGTCTTCGGCAGGTGAGAAAGCGTAAGTTTAAGCTAGGCTAACTAGGAGTTTTTCAAAGTGGCGCCGGGGCCGGGATTCGAACCCGGGCACCCCAGAGGGGTAATGGCTTTCTGAGGACTCCAGGCCATCGCCTTGGTCCGCTCGGCCACCCCGGCTTCTGGTTTGAAAAAGCGGTGACAGATATAAAGACATCGCCGAGAGATGCGTTTAACTTCTGACAAGATTTTAGTGGTTAGCCATTACTTCCGCGGAGTGCAATATGGTCGGTAACCCCAAGCATTTTTTTATCTGAAGAGGCTCTGTGGCGAAGGGGGAGGCTATGAAAAACATTGTTCTTTTCATAGGTCCGGCGGGTAGCGGAAAGACGACACTGACGGCCTCGCTTGGACGTTGGCTCTGGAGCAAGATGCTCACGCCTACAGCGTACATCAACCTAGATCCAGGAGCAGAGTCCCTTCCCTATAAGCCTGACATAGACATACGACAGTACGTGACCACGGAGAAGGTAATGAGGGAGTATGGTCTCGGACCCAACGGTGCACTGATAAAGAGCATTGAGATAGCCTGTAGCTATCTCCGCGAAATTGCTGAAAGAACCTCAAAGCTCCCAGCTCCGTACATACTTGTCGACACGCCAGGGCAAATGGAGCTCTTCCTTTTCAGGGAGTTTGGACCGAGGTTTATCAGAGAATTCAAGCAGGTGGGTTACATCATAGGAGTTGTCATATTGGATCCCACACTCACGAGGAAAGCTCAAGACGTCACCTCTCTCAAGCTTCTCTCACTCATCGCGAGCCTGAGGTTGGGCGTGGACGTTATCCCGGTTATCAACAAGGCTGACCTCGTTGAAGGGGACTTTAGGTTATTTAAGGACAACGAGTACCTACGATTGAAAGTCAGAGAAACGGGTGAAGGAATAATCGGCGAAATATCCGAGAGAATACTGGAACTGCTTGATGACTACAAGCTCGCCACGAGAATACCTCTCCTCTCAGCAACCACTGGCGTTGGACTGGAAGAGCTTTACGACATGCTTCACGAAATCTTCTGCGCGTGCGGTGACCTGACCTAGATCGACAGGAGGGTTTTCAGTATGGGATCCGACGCCAGCCCCTCCTCCACGTTCTTCATCGGGACGCCGATTGATACTACCTTTGTCCTGCCATAGCGACCCAGACTGATTACCCTGGCGTTGATGATTCCCACGACGTCAAGCTCGTTGATGACGTCGCTTATCCTTCGCGACGTAACAGGTTCCATGCCGATTTTTGATACAAGCTCCTTGTACTTATCATACACGAGACCAGTCGTTATGAGCTTTGTCCCGCCGTCTTTTGAGAGGAGGTAAATCGCTGCAAGCACGAGCTTTACGTGAAGAGGCATCGTTTTTATGATATCTACTGCTAGGTTCTTCTCGATCTCGTTTCTCGCCTTGTCTACATGAACCTCCGTGATCTTGTCCGCGCCCTCCCTCTCAGCTATATCGGCGGCTTTCAGGAGGATGTCCAAAGCCAACCTACAGTCCCCATTCTGTCTTGCTGCTATAGCAGCTACCTTCTTTAGTATTTCATCGTCGACAACACCGTCCTTCAGAGCCTCTCGAGCTCTGCGCCGCAAGATGTCCTCGAGCTGCACTGCGTTGTAGGGTGGAAATACAAGCTCCTCCTCGCCGAGGCTACTTTTGACGCGCGCGTCGAGAAACTCGGTGAACTTTAAGTCGTTCGTTATGCCTATGACGCTTACCTTAGAGTTTACGAGCTCCTCGTTTATACGGGTCAAGAAGTAGAGTACATCATCGCCGTTCCTTTTTACAAGGTTATCAACCTCGTCCAGGACAACCACGTATATGCCACGGCGGCGTTCGAGCCCCTGCACCAGTCTCTTCATGACTTCTCCGAGTGCAAGACCCGTAAAGGGAACTTTTACTCCCAAGTGCTTCGCTAGCTCGGCTAAGACGCGGTAGCTCGTGTTATTCTGGCGACAGTTTATGTAGACGAAGTCTACCTTGTTTTGGGCTTTTTCCTTTATCTTCCTGAGAACATACTTAGTAACTGCGGTCTTCCCCGTACCTGTAAGCCCGTAGATAAAGATGTTTGAGGGACGCGAGCCGGTGAGTGCCGGAGCCAGAATTTTGGCTAAAGTTACTATCTGATCATCCCTGTGCGGCAGCTCTTCGGGAACGTAGTCCGGGAGCAGCTTCTCTCTATCTTTGAATATCCTCGACTCCAGGTACTGATGGAAGATCTCCTCGATAGACATAATCCACCCAACTCTGCTCTATCCACTACTAATTTGCAAAATGCACATTTTCCGGCAAACGTTTAAAATCGATACAGTTGGAATACGATGGTAATAGAAAACCATCCACCGGAACCTCTGGTTGAGAGTCAGGCGATGTCTTTATATCTTGTCACCGCTTTTTCAAACCAGAAGCCGGGGTGGCCGAGCGGACCAAGGCGGTGGACTCGAGATCTCGGCGTGAAATCCACTGCCCCTCTGGGGTGCCCGGGTTCGAATCCCGGCCCCGGCGCTCCACGTAACATCCTTATGTAGCTCCGAAGATCCTGAGTTTATCCGCTCTAGGAAAGTAGGGTAAGGTGAACGCAAAAAGGTTTTAAAGCCTGATGAGCAGAGAAATGCAGGCATGAAGTATGGAGGGAGCGGTTGATCTGCTAGCAGAGAGCGTTGGAAAAAGCGTACTCGTGAAGCTTAAAGGCGGACGCGAGATAAGGGGTATTCTCAAGGGCTACGACCATCACCTCAACCTAGTTTTGGAAAACGCTGAAGAGATTAGAAGCAACAGGACGAGGCAGTACGGCATAATCGTTGTAAGAGGCGATAATGTAGTTCTCATTAGCCCTGCGCCTGCGTAGAGGTGAGCTCTAGTGGTCAAAGGAACTACATCGTTTGGTAAGAAGGGGCGCGGAAAGACACACATCAGATGTCGGAGGTGCGGACACCACAGCTTTAACGTAGCTAAAGGTTACTGTGCACACTGTGGGTTCGGCCGATCGAAGAGAATCCGAAACTACAGCTGGAAGAACAAAAAACCGATTACGAGGCTACGCTTGCCCGCGAAATAGCAGTTTCACCTTGTAGAGTGTTATAGCGACGAGCGCTGTTGTCCCGACGTCTTCCTCTACATCCTTAGGGCTCACGTTCTCGCCCATCTTTAGCTCGCGGAGAGAGAGTCCCGGCTCACTGCCCCCGAAGACTAGCAGCACTTTATCGCTCTCCCCAGTCTCCTTTAAGACCTGAGCAAGAACATCTTCTAAGTTACTGCCCCCGTACTTAGAAGGCATCACGAGGAGCACTTTTCTGGGTTCTAAGAGTTCGATGGCTTCAGCCAGATCCGCTAAAACCATGAAGCTTCGTCCGAGTTTGTACGCTACTTTTTGGGCCTCCGGAACTCCCACCTGAGCCGCAGCGCCCACGGCCTTCGTCACGACGAAGTAGTTGAAACCTAGCCCGTAGACTGTCCGCGCAACCTCAGCAAGGCGCTGAGAGCTCGAGGTGTTATGGAGCACGGGTATTATAATAGGCGTTCGCGATCACCGAGTCTGTGTACTCCATCCTAAATTTAAGGCTCTTGTTGCTCTGCACATAGCTGAGTGAAACGATGCTTAATTGCTTAATTTATCCACAAAGTACTAGCCAAAGCGCACTCCTACATTGTGAAAAGCGCAGGAGTGAAGAGGGTTGAGCAAACTCTTAATAGTCCCCTTCTCTACTGTATAACTGGCCCGGCGGGAGCCCCGGGGGGCTAGCCCTCCCCTGTGACCGCAAACGGGCTCACGGCGGGGGGCGTTAACCTCCGAGGGCGCCTGAAAGCCCCTCGCGCCCGGGCCGCGCACCTACGGGTGCGCTCCGGGTCCGCGGGACACCCCGCTCCGTGCTAATCCCCTCGTAGGAGGGGTGAAGCACGGGAAGGCCGAAGCGGGTTAGGCCCGGGAGGGAGCGGCCCTAAGGCCGGCGGGGTGTGTTCGCGGGTGCTCGGGGTGAGAGGTAGGTGCGGAGGACCGGCGCAGGGGGCGCAGGCCACCTCGGGGGGATGCCGCCGGGCCCCTCGCGGCATCCCCTACCATTTTCAATCGAAAAGCCGTTTTAGGCAGGTGTTTGGGATGTAAAGTTTAAACCGGTGTTTATACAGTTATTAATCGGCGCGGTGGCCTACCGGGCGGGCGCCGGCCGGCCTCGGCGACGGGCCGGCTGTGGAACCCCCTCCCCTCCGTGGCTCGCGGCCGCGCAAGCGGCACGGCGAAACGCCGTGGGAGGGCGAAGGCACCTAGGTCGTATGGAAATGAACTCCTCGCCGGGAGGGATGACGGCCTAGGCAGGCGTGGGATGCCCTCCCCGCGGGGCAGGGTCAAACAGGCCCCATGAAAGGCCACGGTGAGGGCCGGGTGGACCCCTAGACAGATCCCGCCTAAACAGAAGAGGGGGTACGAGTAGGCCACCGCGCCGCATTTAAAACTTACTCGTGCTCTGAAACCATGGGTATGTTCAGGCTGCTGGACCTCTTCGCGGGTGCTGGGGGCTTCTCGAGGGGATTCAAGGAAGAGGGCTTCAGGATAGAGTTGGGAGTGGAGAACATGCCTGTTATAGCCGAGACATACGCGGCTAACTTCCCAGAAGCCAAAGTTTTGGCCTCGGATATCCGCGAAGTCCACTCCTCCGAGATTTTGAAGCTCCTGGGAGGCAGACCCGACGTCGTGATAGGTGGTCCACCGTGCGAGGGCTTCACACGCGCTAATCCACGGCGGAGAGAGGATCCTTACGAGAGGCTCTACGATGACCCGCTCGGCTCCCTCGTTCTGCATTTCATAAGAATAGTCGGTGACCTCGAGCCGAAGGTTTTCGTTATGGAGAATGTCCCAGGGATCGTGGACGACGGTTTAGACGTACTCCTTAGGAGGGAGTTCGCCGCTGTGGGCTTCAGCAAAATCTACTTCAACATTCTGAGGGCTGAGGACTACGGCACGCCCTCCCACCGAACTCGCATTTTCATCTCCAACATACCGATCAACCCCCCTAAGGGGAGAAAGGTCGTCGTCTTCGAGGCGATTAAAGATTTACCGCCGCCCGACGTCTACCACGGGATACCGAACCACGAGCCGGTACCACTGGGCCCGCGTAGGCTTAAGCGAATCTCAAAGCTTAAATGGGGCGAACCCCTCGTGAGGTACAGGGGCTACAAGGGGAGAGTGCTCCATAACATAATTAGGCTTCACCCGTACCGCGTCGCCCCGACTGTCATGGGGTCTTCGCGCTTTGTACACCCGTTCGAGGACAGGCTTCTCACGGTCAGAGAGCAAGCGCGCCTGATGGGTTTCCCGGACTACCATGTTTTTCTCGGTGGAAGAGACCTCCAGTTCAACCAGGTAGGGGAAGCTGTGCCGGTCCCACTGGCGAGAGCTATAGCGCGGGAGGTCAAAAAATACCTTGTGAGCGAGGCGTAGCCATTTTTCAATGAAAAATGATATAAATTGTACCGCGTGACGGGGATTTGGTGTTTTATGTACAAGCTGATAGTGTTTGAGGACGTGATAAGAATACCTCCGCGGCTCTTCGGTAAACCGCTGAGAGAAGCAGCCTTGGAAATACTTAGGGAGAGCTTTGAGGGCAGGGTGCTTGAAGGCATCGGGCTCGTAGTCTCCGTGCTCGATGCTGAGGCATCCGAGGAGGGATACCTGACCTTCGGCGACGGGAGCTCTTACCACCAGGCCCGCTTCACGGCATTAGTGTTTAGCGCTGTAAACCAGGAGGTCGTCGAAGGGGAGGTCGTACTAGTGGAGAACATAGGAATCACCGTTAGGCTCGGGGCTGTTGATGGTTTTGTCCACAAATCTCAGGTTTTTCCGACAAGAGACGTTATGTACGATAGGGATCAAGGCATCGTCATAGCCGAAAGCGGTAAGAGGATAATCAGAAGAGGGGACATCGTTCGGGCGCGCGTCATAGGCGTCGGCTACGACGAGCAGAGAGGGGTCATGCGCGTGCGCCTGACGATGCGTCAGCCTTACCTCGGGAAACTCGAGTACGTCAAAGAGCTAATAGAGAGGGCTCGGGGTGAGAAGCAAGGTGCCTAAGAGAAAGCTGCCTCTAAAAGCCTGCACAAACTGCAAGGCGCTTCTGAACGACGACGTGGAAGTTTGCCCGGTGTGCGGGGGACGCGAATTCTCTGACGACTGGGACGGCTTCGTGGCTGTTGTGGACGTCGAGAACTCGCAGGTGGCCAAACTGCTAGGCATCCGGAAGCCCGGAATCTACGCCTTGAAGGTGCGCTAGGAATGGCAGTCGACAGGTCCCTACTTCTATCACGCCCGGTGGAAGACCTAACCCTGCTCGACGCAGCCGAGGATGCTGCCAGGCTGGTCAAACTGCTCGAGAAAGTGGGCGGCTTCTCCACCAGGTACGTTGTGAAGAGCGTGGAGACCCTGCTCGAGATGTACAGAAGCGGGGCTACAGTTTTTCTAAGCTTCCCAGCAAACTTGGTAGCAACCGGGCTCAGAGGTCTCATAGCGGACTTCATCGAGCACGGGTTAGCGCAAGCGGTGATCACCACCGGTGGCACGTACGACCACGATATAGCGAGGGGGCAGGGCTACAAGTACTACGTCGGCGAGTTTGAGTACGATGACGCTTTCCTGCTAGAGCTGGAAATCCACAGGCTGGGGAACATCCTCATACCCTTCGAGAACTACGGTCCTCCTATCGAGGGCTTCACCCACATAATGCTGGAGGAGCTAGTGAGAATTAAGCAGGAGTGGTCCCCCAGCGAGCTCGCGCTCGAGGCGGGAAGGAGGCTCACCGATGAAAACTCCATTTTGAGGCAGGCCTTTCGGAAAGGTGTCCCCGTGTTTGCGCCGGGCCTGGTTGATTCCGCCTTCGGGACCGCTATATACACCTTCAATGAGAAGAGCAGGTCGAGCTCCGAGGTGAAGCCGGTACAGCTCAACGTCGTAGCAGATATGGGGAAAATAGCTGAGATGGTCTTCGCGGCTGAGAAGCTGGGTGGGATAATGCTCGGCGGGGGCATCTCGAAGCATCACCTCATCTGGTGGGCGCAGTTCCGAGAGGGCCTTGACTACGCCGTCGCGATAACCTCGGCGCCCGAGTGGGACGGTAGCTTGAGCGGGGCTAGAACGCGCGAGGCTATAAGCTGGGGTAAGGTGAAGCCAAAGGCCGCACACGTTACCGTCCCCGGAGACGCGACGCTGATCTTCCCGGTAATTGCAGGCTACGTGGCGAAGGAAATGGGTGTGGTTTAATGAACATCCTGGTACCCGTCGTGGGACTTTTCATCTCCTTCCTACTAGTCAGGCTGACAGCGGAGCCGCTGATCAGCTACCTTAGAGCCCGAGGCCTCGTGCGGCCGGACGCTCACAAGCCCGGGAGCCCGGAGGTTGCTCATAGTGGCGGTGTGATCCTCTTCCTCGGCGTCTCCGTGGCTGTTGCCCTAGCAGCACTGGCCGCCGAGCCCACGGCTTCCGCTAGGGTGCTGGTGGCCTTCGCGAGCGCGGCCATATGCTTCGCCGTGGGGCTCGTCGACGACATTAAGATACTGAGAGGCCCTGTGAAGACGCTCCTAAGCATCCTCGGGATACTACCAATACTCGTGGTCGGCGTCACTAGCCCGGGTCTGATAGAGTGGGGTAGGCCCGAGCTACCCCTGATCGGGAGGTTGAGGCTCACCATAATATACTGGGCCCTCATGCCTATCTCAGTCGCGGGCGCTGCGAACGTCGTGAACATGCTGGACGTGATGAACGGAGTGGTCCCGGGAACCTCCATTGTTATCTTTTCAGCGCTCGCCCTCATCGGCGCTATCTTGAACAGAGAGGCGACCCTTACCCTCTCGCTCATCACGCTGGGAGCTCTACTCGCCTACTACAGGTACAACGCCTACCCCGCGAGAGTTTTCAACGGGGACAGCGGGAGCCTTTTTCTCGGAGCTCTCATCGGAGCACTAGCGGTCGTTGACCACCTCGAGTTCGTAGCCTTGACGCTCCTACTTCCGCACATTCTCAACGGCTTCTTCATCCTGGTGAGTTTCAGGGGGTTCAGGGAGCACCGCGAGGTGAGGAAGAGACCTATCTTAGTCGATAGCGACGGGACCCTGCGCGCGAACAGCGACCCAGAGGCCCCCCTATCCCTGACGCGCCTCATACTAGCCGTGGGAGGCCCCTCGAGCGAGCGGGAGGTGGCTAAAGCCTACGTCGCGATCGAGATCTTCGCAGCGGCCCTAGCTGTTCTCTCGGCTCTTCTCACACCGACGCGGTGATACGTGTGAGGCTGGGGAGAGTCCTCGTCGTCGTGGGCATCATTATTCTCGCAACCTGGCTGATACTCTTAGCGATAGTCGTGGCGGCCGAGTCGGTGGCAAGGCTCTTCACCGGAGTGTACAGGAGCGTCGTGGGCCTGGGCGTTTTTCTGGCATTCTTGGCGTTAGCGGTGGCGTTAGCGGAGGCTTTAAGAGTAAGGTTTCTACCGAAGCTCATCTCCGCCCGAGCTTAGTCTTCCAGAGGAGAGTGCTGGAGAGCCTCACCCCTCCAACCGTTAGTATCTCAACGGCGTATATCCGTAAGGGCGGTAGGCCTTTAATTCGCCTCAAGATATTGATCAGGAAAGCACCGTGCAGCGTTTCCTCCGACACGAAAATGCAGTCGGCCTCCCCGTCGTCCACCGCTGGCCCGTACACATCGTGGATCTCGACAACTTCCACGCCTAAGCCGGGGCTCACCTCGCTGAGGTACCTCAGGACAGCGTCCACGCGCTCCCGGAAGGGCTCAACAGGGTGGCCCTTACTCCTAGCCAGCTCGTCCGCAGTCACACCCACAAGCAGGCTCTCAGAGCGCTCAGCCGCGAATCCGAGGAGCAGCTTGTGGCCTTCATGGAGCAGGGAGAAGGTTCCGCCGACCACACCCTTCCTGCAGGGCTTCCCGGAAGCTTTCGCCACATGTGCTAAAGCATAGCGTAGCTTTTGACCTTTGCCTCACTAATGTCTTCGAACAGGAGTGTCTGAGACGATCCAAGGGTAAAAATGGAGTATAGATCAGATGTTTAGGGGGTCAACTTGACTCCATAGCCGTAAACTTCCACGACACACATGATTGTTGATTAGGAGAACTATGGTGAGAATCAAAAGTCAAAAATGGGGGTGAACCCATTAAGGAGTGAGATTGCGGCAACCCCATGGTGGGCCCTGTGAGCGGTGAGGTCATACGCACGGAGGGGCTAACGAGGGTTTACAAAGTCCTAAGCCGGGGGTTCTACGACCCAGGTGTTTACTACGAGACGCTGGGAGGGAGGTTCCTGTACGAGGTGCTCATGCGCGCCGTCGTGGGGGAGGTTGAGGTCCGCGCGCTGGACGGGGTCTCGATAAGGGTTAGGAAGGGCGAGTTTGTCTGCCTTCTGGGCCCGAACGGCTCTGGGAAGACCACGCTGATCAAGATCCTTGCGACCTTAATCCCTCCGACTAGTGGAAGGGCCGAGGTCATGGGCTACGACGTCGAGAAGGATAGAGACGAGGTCGTTAAGCACGTCACCTACATACCCTCTGTGATGGGGGCGACCGCGTGGGCCCAGCTCAGGCTCACTGTGAGGCAGAACCTGAGGATAATGTCGCGGCTCTTCGGCATAGACCTCGAGGAAGTCCTGGGGGCGGCCAGGAGGCTAGGACTCTCGGAGGTGATGGACAGGCCTCTGGGGTCCCTGTCGACTGGGCAGCAAGCCAGGGTCGGCTTGCTCATCGGGATCCTCAGGAGGACCCCCGTTTACCTGCTCGACGAGCCGATGATGGGCTTGAGCCCTGAGGCCGTGAGGACGGTCAAGGACTACCTAGGCAAGCTGAACAGGGAGTTCGGCGTCACGATACTCTACGCCACCCACCACCCCCTGGAGATCCAGGAGGAGGCCAGCAGGGTTATCATTCTTAGGAACGGCAGGGTCGTAGCGGATGGGGGAGTCGAGGAGCTGATAAAGCGGGCGAAGGTTGAGGAGTCCGTGCAGATGGAGGTCTACAACGCGTACTTCGACCTGAGGCATGCGCTGGAGGGGTTGAGGGAGCTCGGAGTGAGGTATGTAAGCCTCAGGGGTCTGAGTCCCGAGGAGGGCAGGTACGAGGTAGCGCTGGGGGTTGAAAACGCGGATGAGGTGTTGCCCAGGTTGCTGGAGAGGCTTGTATCAGAGGGGGCTAAGATCGTCAGGCTGAAGGTGAAGAGAGCGAACCTCGAGGACGCGTACCTTTACTACGTGGGTGGGACAGGTGGCTAGGACGCCACGCCTGCTGGAGGCTGCCAAGGTCAACCTGAGGCACTTGGCTACCTTCTACTACGAGGAGATATCAAACATTGCGGTCTGGTGGGTTTGGAACATCCCATTCCAGCTCCTTCAAGTGGTCTTCACGTTGCTCCTCTTCAAATACTATGCCCTGGCCTTCGGGGGGTCGAGCAGTCTCTATGGAGGCAACTTCATGGCGTTCATAATCTCAGGGCTTATGGTTAACGCGCTCCTGGACAGCGCCCTCACAGTTTACTATGAGGCTATAGGGGCCCTCTACCTAGGCAGAGTGGGGCTGGGAGGAGTCCACCTCTCGAGGAGGGATTACCTACAGCTAGCTGGAGTATCACCGCTCACCTTCGTATTCGCCAGGGTCAGCTGGAGGTTCCTTATGGAGGCAGTGATGTTCGCCCTGTACCTGGTTATCGGGGTAGCGTTTTTCAACTTCCCGGTCTCTACGTGGGGGGACCCCGCTCTCGCTGCGGGAATAATCCTGCTCGGCGTGATCGCCTGCAGCGGCCTAGGCTTAATCTCCGCCTCGATGTACTGGATCGCCGGCTCCTACAGGGGGGTCGAGCCCATCTCCTGGTTTGTAAGGCTGGCGGTCCCTCTGGTGGCGGGGGTCTACGTACCTACCGAGGTCCTGCCCCACGAGCTAAGGCTGCTAGGGAGCATGCTACCTCAGACCTACGTGATCGGCGCAGTCAGGGAGGTGATGCTTAGGGGGGCGAAGCTACCTGAGGTTGCACCCAGCCTAGCAGTGCTGGCTTTTCAGGCAGCAGTACTGGTCCCCCTCGGCCTCCTACTCCTTAGGTTCTCCCTCTCGCTCGCCAGGAAAAGGGCCACAATGTACTGACCGCTCACGCGCGTTTCACTCCTTCAAATTACGTGCGCCCTCGCGATGCAGTCCACCCGCTTTGCTGAAAGAGCGCTCGGATCGTGTCAGTGACGCGCATTAGTCAAGCACTTAGAGGTCCTTAGCCCCTTGTCGCATGTTTGAGGCAGATCTACTTCGGACTCAATATGTAACCTCATGAGTCCCTGACTCGTGGCATTACGTCTAGGGCTCTAGATACATGATTAGAGTACCTAGCGAGGGGTCCCCCGCCGGGAAACTTGCAGTAGTAGTTAAAAAACTGTCTTGAACCAGAAACCATGGACACTGATCCTCAGACGGCTTTTGACAATGAAGTTACTCAACTCACTATAATGTTTATATTATTTATATTAAAACGCCTCTTTGGCTCTTTCTTGGAGACTTGCCGTGAGATGGAGCGAGCTACCGAGGTCAGCTAGGTACTACATTCTTTACCATGCCATGGTGGCGCCGCTCCTCTTCACGTGGTATATGGTACCCTATGACTTCCTCGAAGAGGGATACACTGTGCTGGAGCTGGGAATACTCCTCACAGCCGTGAATGTTTTCTCGATACCGGCGAAGTTCCTGGTTGGCAGGTACTTCACGTTCCACGATGTAAAGAAGGGGTTGCTGCTCATCGACGTGCTGGAATCTACGTCGCTACTCCTCCTCTACTTTGCTACGGGAAGCATGGTTCCGCTCTTTGTGGGGGTCTCGCTCCTTGTATCGAACGTAGCCGCAACACTGTACCCGCTCTACCAGGCGTACGAGAGGGCAGTTTACCCTGAGGACAGGATGAAGGAGGCTCTTGTGTGGCACATGAGCCTGCCGGAGGCCGCGGCAGTGCTTAGCTACCCATTCTTGGGCTATGTGTTCGGCGTGCTGTGTCCGAGCTTAGACTGCGTCAGGAACGGCTTCCTGGTCTTCGCGGCGGTTGACATGATGCTGGCCCTGTATATCCTGAGGTTTTTCCAGCCAGTAGTTCTGAGAGAGGAGGAAGAAAACGCGTCCATACTGGAGGATCTCAAAGCCCTAGTCCAGGTGCTCAGAGGTAAGCTAAGGCTGTACTTCGCGGTCAACGTGCTGTACCTGCTGGCTTGGCGGCTCGTCCCAACCTTCGTCGTTGTAAATTACATCGTTGAGGAGTATGGCGGGAACCTCTTCCATGTAGCACTGCTGGAGGCATCGGTAAGCCTTGCCACTGTAGCCTCAATGTTCGTCGTAAACGAAATACCGGAGCGCCACGGCTTCCATACAATGATGCTTTCCGTCATAGGCGCGGCTATCGCAACGCTCATATTTTACGCGAAGCCACCCTTCGAAATACTGCTCCTCCTCGGCTTCGCTGCGAGAATGTTTGATTCGGCGTGGTTTGTCTTTAACAGGAACTGGCTCTTCAAAACAGTATCTAGGGAAGAGGCGGCTCTGATCTCCGCGGGTGTATCGGCGTTGAACTCCACGATGTTCTTAGCAATGCCCTTAGTTACGGGCACGCTTGCTGCGATATCCCCGAGCTTGCCATACCTTGCAGGGTTCCTACTGATGGTTTCTACACTACCACTCTTATTAAAGGCGTCAAAGACGAGAAAGAACGGATAGTATGATAGTTTGGTTATCGGCAATCTGCAGGGAGATCTGCCTTTACTTCAGGGAGTCTGTGGAGAAGTAACTCAGCACTCAAGATCTCTTTCATTCTCCCTCCTCATGTAGATTCGAAGGGAGTCGCGGCCTGCCTGGGTCATCACTGTTCATTGCAGTGGCAGGGTTTTATTTAAAACTCGCCTGTACCTGCGCCATCCTTCAAACGAAGTGCTTGCTTTCGCAGCAAATATAAGGTGAAAACCAGAGTCTTCAAGAGAGCAGCGGGTAGTTGCAGGCGTGCTGTAAGGTTGCTCCTTTAGCTTCTTACGCGCATTATCTTATAGCGGCCCATAACCTCCCATACCTCCACTTCTGCCCCCTCCGACAGCTTGCTCTTGATTTCCTCCTCTGCGGGCATGGGGACCTCAAACGTGCTGTAGTCATCCAGGCTCATCAGCTGTAGGTAGTCTCCGGTGATCGACACAACCTGCGCGTTGAACTTCCTTATCATCGGCACGTCGACCTTAGCGTCTGTCGGGACCACGATGCTCCTCTTGGCCCCGTCGAAGAAGCCTATGCCGACTATCCTCGCTTTAGCCGAGCCGTGCTTCCCGGTCTTGCTCTTCTCAACCTCCACGACCTTGCAGGGCTCCCCGTCGATGACTATGAAAGACCCAACCTTAATGTTTCCAGCCTCCTCCGGGCGCGTGCTCATAGTCTCACATGCGTGAACTAGGCTTTAAGCTTAAAAACTTATGCTACTGCACACGGCTGTTAGCGTTTAGAAAACGAAGACTTTTAGCCTGGGCTCGACGGGCTCCAGGTACTTTCTCAGCACGCTTGGCACCTTCACGTAACCGTCAGGTGTCTGGTAGTTTTCAACTATCGCCGTTATCGTTCGCTGGATAGCTAGCGCGGTGCTGTTCAGCGTGTGGACGTACCCCTTGCTCGGCGCGCCTTTCACCTCCGCGTACCTAATGTTGAGCCTGTAGCTCTGCCAATCAGTGCAGTTGCTGCAGGAGACCATCTCCCTGTACTTCCCCTGAGCCGGCATCCAGGCCTCGAGGTCGTACTTCTTCGCGGCTACCACGCCTAGGTCGCCTGAAGCGATGTTGACCACCCTGTAGGGGATGCCTAGGCCCTGCCACAGCTCCTCGGCGTTTTTGATCAGTTTCTCGTGCCACTCCCAGGACTCGTCGGGGTGCGAGAAAACGAACTGCTCCACCTTGTTGAAGTGGTGTACGCGGAATATGCCTTTCATGTCTTTCCCGTGAGCCCCGGCTTCCTTGCGGAAAGAGGGGCTAATGCCAGCGTAGAGGAGGGGGAGGTCTTTCTCGGCAATAACGTCGTTCGCGTGTAAAGCGGCTATGGGGTGCTCGGCTGTGCCTATCAGGTAGAGATCCTCGTTTTCTATCTTGTACACCATGTCCCTGAAGTCGTCGAAGCTGATCACCCCCTCAAGCACTCCCTGCTTAAGCATTAGGGGCGGCTGGAGTATGGTGAAGCCTTTCTTGGCCAGGCACTCGAGAGCGTACATCGTAAGGGCTATATCCAGCCAAACAAGGTCATCGAACGCGTAGTAAAACCGGGAGCCGGCAACCTCAGACGCTTTCTCCGTGCTGGTAAGCCCTTTACCCTCTAGGAAGTCCGCGTGCCCGACGGGTTTCCAGTCGGTGACCTCGTACTCGACGTTGAACCCCTTCTCCCTCGTCTCCCTGAGGAACGCCTCGAGGAACTCTCGGGGCACGCGCGGCTTGCCCCAGTAGCGCACCGGAACGTTGAACGTCTCGTCAGGGCCTATAGGCACACTCTCGTGGATGATATTAGGGATCCTCCTGAGGATGCTCTCCCTCTCGCTCTCCAGGGACGACAGCTCCCTCTCGATAGCCTGCAGCTTTTCACGGAGCCTCCGGGCCTCGCTTACAGCCCTCTCCCTCTCTTGGGCCGGTAGCTTACCTATCTGCTCGGACACCTTGTTCAGCTCGTGCCGAGCTTCATCGTACTCTCGCTTCTTTGCGCGCCACATCTCGTCGAGCTTCAGCGCCTCATCTACAAGAGAAGGATCCATGAACCGCGCCTTTAAGTTCCACCTGAGCTTTTCAGGATCGTTTCTCAAGTAGTAGAGTATTGACCACATCCCGCTCAACAACTCTTGGCAGGGGTGTTTTTAAGTAGTTAACGCCGGAGCGCTACTCAGCCCTGTCAGGGTTTTCTGTCGTAAAAGAGAGAAATCTTTAGAGAGTGCTAGGTGGAATGGACGTGAAAAATATAAGACGTTTTTACAATACACACTATTGTGGGAGTGGTTATGGCGGAGAGACGTCGTGGAGTAAAAGGACTTGGGATAGAGTCTTTGCCGTATAGGATAAAGATGTACTCCAACAATCAGGTCCTCGTGCCGGCCAGCCTCGTGAGAAAGCTCGGGTTGCGGGACGTCGTTGAGGCTCAGGTGACGATAAGGTATGCCGGCTTGGAGCACACGTTTACGGCGAGGCTTCTTAAGACGAAGTACACGGATTCCAGGCAGTTCACCTTGCCTAAGGAGTTGCGCGAAAAACTCTCCATACCGCCGGGCGCTGAGGTAGAAGTCGTGAGTATAAAGCCGCTCAAGGTGCATGAGTGAGTATCATACGACGCCAAAGGGCTCCTCTGCCTGCTGGCGACCCTGGAGAGATGCGACGATGAGTAGCGCGCCCATAACGAAGTTGAAAAGCTCTGATACAGAGCTAGCGATGAGCCCCACTAGCTGTTCCTTTTCACCAGCAGCGTAAATGGGTGAAACATACTTCAGCGTGCTCAGAGACCCCTTAACGTAGGAGATTATGTTTTCATAGTTCTTGAGTATGCTCTCGCCAACTTTAACCAGCTCTGGGTCGTTTAGCATGCCGACTATTTCCTCTCTCGCTATCTTTAAGAGGTTCTCAAGAGTTTGTAAACCCAGAGGTATCGCTGAGTCGTAGTCTTTCCTTGCAAGGTACTCACTGAATTTCTGAGTGTACTCTTTCATCATCTCACTAAGCGCGACAACCGATGTCATCTTTATTTTCACCAGAAAGGCAATAAATTGCAAGATAGGTTTTTCGTCGTTATTTAGCTCTAGGAGTACCTGGGCGAACCAGGTCGCGCGCCGTAGGCTGGTAGGACTTGTCGATAGTGCTGAGCCCATGAAAACCGGGAGAGGGATCTCGGGTCAGTGAAGGGGGCCAGTGAGGGCAGAAAAGGAGGAGCCGTGCAAATTGGGCCAATATGTTTTTAAACGCATGAGTCTTCCTTTTTTCCTAGTGGTGGCTTTGATAACTAAGAGTGACGTGGAGAAGAAGCTCAAGAGCATGTTCAAGGACGCTCAATTCGAGGTTCAGGTTAACGGTAAGAGCGTGAAGGTTGCCGTTGACGGGGTAGGGGAGACGCCGGGCGAGCTTTTTACAAAGATCGGAGAGTTTGTAGAGTCGCTCACGCGGTTGACGGGCAACAGGGACGTGGACGTCATCGTCAGCATGCAGGGATCAGCTTTCGGAGTTGAAATTGAGATATATTAGAACTTGCACTCCCTGATTTTTTCCTTAAGCCACGCTACTCTGTCTTCAACAAGGCTCACAATGTCTTCACTGCTGGCGGTGCGTTCATCGCCGACAAGGAATGGGCTGGCGTCGCCACCGGCTATTCTAGAAAGCACTAGCGCCCAGACCCTGGACACGGTAGATGGAACGTACCCCCCTCCGCCCGTTACGAGCACTGGAGTACCGCTAGCCGCGTACCTTGACACAAATGATGCAAAGTGCATGTAAGAGTGCTCAGTGTAGTTTAGGTCCGTTAGAGGATCACCCCTGTGGCCGTCAACGCCAGATTGAATGATGAGGAAACCCGGTCTATACGCGTCGATCAGAGGGGTTATTACTTCCTCGAGAACCCTGACGAAGACGTCGTCGCCCGAGCCGAGGGGTACAGGTATGTTAAAGTTCCTGCAATAACCCGCCCCCTCGCCCAGCTCGTCGATCCAGCCGGTCCCGGGGTAAAAGCCGTACCCGTAGCCGTGAACGCTGATCTTAAGCACGTCGGTGGAGTAGAGTATCTGCTGAGTGCCATCCCCGTGGTGGGCATCTATGTCGATTATGGCTACCCGCTCAACGCCACGCTCGCGAAGCCACAGCGCAGTCACTGCTAAGTCATTGAAAACACAGAAGCCTCCCGCGCTTCGCCTCCGCGCGTGGTGGAAGCCACCGTTAGGGTTAAACCCAACTCCCCCCTCCAGGAGAAGCCTGCGAGCCAGCGTGAGCGTTGCGGCTGTTGTCATTAAAGCGTCCTCAAACACACCTGGGTAAGCAGGCGTGTCACCGTAATCGAGAAGACCCTTACCTTCGGTGGACTTACGCTTCACGAACTCGATGTAATCTCTATCATGCGCCCTCAGCAGCTCTTCCTCGCCTATAGGTGAGGGCTCTACGCGCTGAACAGCCAGACTTTCTTCGAGCTGCGGCAACCTCTCGCTGTAAAACAGCTTTATCCTGGTGATCCACGCGTCCCGTAGAGAGGGCGGAGTAAAAGCGATCTGTTTGAGCTCCTCCGCGTAAGCCACGAAGACCCGCATTAAGTGTCTAGGTGCGTTCTATGGCTAATTAACTTTGCCAGCTCGGTTGAGCGAGGAAGCGGATACCGCTGGCCCCAAGTCCTAAAGGCTCTTATTGCTTAAGGTTTATTATACTTGAACCATGTTTTAGTGCTTGAACGTCAATGAGCGATAGCATCTACGAGGTGCGTTGGCACGGTCGAGGAGGGCAGGGTGTTGTGACTTCCAGCGAGCTACTCGCGTTGTCGGCACTAAAGGAGGGTAAGTACGTGTACCACGCGCCAGAGTTCGGCCCTGAAAGGCGGGGGGCGCCCGTCAGGGCATACACGAGGATCAGTGATCAACCCATAGAGCTGCACTCAAGCATATACAACCCCGACGCTGTGGTAGTGATCGACCCCTCTCTCCACAACGAGGTGCAGTATATAACGCAGGGGCTTAAAAGCGGCGGGCTCATAGTCCTGAACTCGCAGAAGCCTCCTGAAGGCTTGCTGAAAATTGCCAGGGAGCTCGGGGCAAAAGTGTGGCTCGTCGATGCCTACGGCATCGCGATGGCGATATTTGGCAGGCCATTCTACAACACTCCGATGCTTGGTGCATTCGCCCGGGCGAGCGAGGTCGTGAAGCTCGAGACCGTACTCGGTGTTATCGCGGAGAGGTTCGGCAGGGACCCGAAGCTCGCTGAAAGCAATGCTGTTGCTGTGAAGAAAGCGTACGAGATGGTGAAGGAGTATGAGTGGTGAGAGCTTAGTCTTGAAGATCAAATCGTGGAGGGATCTCCCTCTAGGGGGGATAATACCCGAGCCGAAAACGAGCCTCTATAACAAGACCGGGAACTGGCGGGCGATGAAGCCGGTCCTGGACAACGGCAAGTGCATAAAGTGCTTGCTGTGCTGGATTCACTGCCCGGAGCCAGCCATACTGAGAGGGGACGACGACTCCGTTCAGATAGATTACGATTACTGTAAGGGGTGCGGGATATGCGCGAACGTTTGCCCGGTTCACGCGATAGAGATGAGGCTTGAGGTGTAAAGCATGAGAGGTAAGCTTGTTGGGATGAACGGCGATAGAGCGGTAGCTTACGCCGTGAAGCAGGCAGAGGTAGACGTCATATCAGCCTACCCAATTACGCCGCAGACAATAATTGTTGAAACTCTTGCGGAGTACGTGAACAACGGCGAGTTAGACGCGGCTTTTATTCCCGTGGAGAGCGAGCACACAGCTTTATCTGCAGCTGTGGGGGCGTCGCTAGCTGGTGCAAGGGTCTTCACCGCCACATCCAGTCAGGGGCTAGCGCTAATGTACGAGATCCTATGGATAGCAGCGGGTCTCAGAACGACGATTGTGATGGCGATGGGCAACCGCGCCTTATCACCCAATATAAACATCCACTGCTCTCACGATGATGCTTACGCGGCGCGCGACACTGGCTGGTTGCAGTTCTTCGCGGAAAACGTTCAGGAAGCCTACGATCTGACGCTGGTGTCGTTCAGAATCTCTGAGGATCGGAGGGTTCTCTTCCCCAGCATTGTGAACCTTGATGGCTTCATCTTGACTCATGCTCTTGAGGGGCTATACGTGCTTGAAGACTCTGACGTGAAGGCGTTCCTGCCAAAGAAAGAGCCTGTGAACCCCATCGACCCGGACAAACCTGCTACCTATGGGCCTCTGGACCTCTTCGACTGGTACATGGAGCACAAGCGTAATCAGTTTGAGTCTCTAGAGTCGGTGAGGCCAGTTATAAGGGAGGTCTTTGAGGAGTACGGCGAACTAACCGGTAGGAGGTATGCGCCGGTCAAAACATTCAACGTCGAAGGGTCAGACGTGGTTCTCATGGTCCTGGGTAGCTCTGCTGGCACTGTGAGGTACGCTATCAGGAGGCTCGCCGAGAGGGGAAAGAAGGTGGGGGTAGTGAGCCTGACACAGTACAGACCGTTCCCAGCCAGGGAGCTCCGTGAAGCTCTGAGAGGGGCCTCGGTGGTCGCGGTTATGGATCGTAGTGTCAGCTTTGGTAGCCCTGGAGCACAGCTGTTCATGGACGTGTCTGCGTCGCTTGTTAACTCTAAAGCGAAGCCGCTATTGTACAACGTTATATATGGTCTTGGCGGTAGGGACCTCACGCCGGCGCACGTTGAAAGGATCGTCGAGATCTCGGAGGCCGTTTTAAAGAAGGGTGAAGCTCCGGAAAGCCCTATATGGGTGGGGTTGAGAGGTGAGGAGTAGTGAGTGAGGCGAGGTTCATTAGGACTTTAAAGGAAATTCCAAGAGCAGAGTACTTTGCTCCAGGTCATAGGCTGTGCGCTGGATGCGGCATACCTCAGGTAGTCAGGATGGCTTTAAAAGCCGTGCCGGATCCCAAGGTGGTTGTTAACGCCACGGGATGCCTGGAGGTCGCTACCACTATATTCCCCTATACAAGCTGGGGGGTTCCATGGGTCCACGTAGCCTTTGAGAACTCGGCGGCAGTAGCCAGTGGCATTGAATCTGCGTTTAAGATTCTAAGTAAGAAGTACGGCAAGAAGAAGCCTAAAGTCATTGTCTTCGCCGGCGACGGCGGTACGTTCGATATAGGATTCCAGGCTTTGAGCGGTGCACTCGAGAGGGGGCATGACCTCATATACATATGCTACGACAACGAGGCCTACATGAACACTGGGATCCAGAGGAGCGGGGCAACACCCAAGGGAGCCCACACCACCACCAGCCCCTCTGGGAAAGTGATACCCGGGAAGCTTGAGAGGAAGAAGAACCTCATTGAGATAGCGATCGCGCACGGGGTCCCATATGCCGCCACGATGAACCCAGCCTTTCCAGTCGACATGTACAACAAGCTCGTTAAGGCCGCTTCCTTCAGCGGTCCCGTAGTGCTACACTACTTCAGCCCGTGTCCAACTGGCTGGTACTTTGACCCCTCAAGGAGTATCGAGGTCGCAAGGCTGGCCGTCCAGACGCGGATATGGCCGCTCTACGAGTACGAGAATGGCAAGATAAGGATCACAGTTCCCGTGAAGGAACCGAAACCCATAGAGGACTATTTCAAGCTTCAGGGTAGGTTCCGACATCTGCTAGAGCCGCAGAACAGGTGGCTCCTCGAGGAAATCAAGAGAGACATCGAGGAGAACTGGAACCGCCTGGTTAAGCTTGCCTCCCAATCCTAAAACACTATTTTTTTAAAGCTTTCTCTTAAACTACTTCTCACGAGGAAAGTGGAGGAGAACATACACGCGATCTTCCGTGAGGCGTGCCCCAACTGCGGTGGTCCTATAACCGACACCAGGTTGAACCAAAGGCTACCCTGCCACGTTTGTCTCCCCTCTTCAAAGAGCCCCCGTGGACTCGAGGAGCCAGTAGACTTAGAAAGCTACAGGAGCTTTCTGGCCTCAGTTGTAAGGCTCTTGAAGGAAACGGAAAAAACCAAAAGGCTGGGTGATGTGCTTAGAATTGAGGAGGAGCTCTCAGAGTTCACCTCATTCTTCGAAAAGGCCTTAGCCAGCAAACCTTGGTCTGCGCAGGTGACCTGGGCCAGGAGAGTGATTAAAGGATCAAGCTTCGCTGTCCTTGCCCCAACGGGTGTCGGTAAAACCGTTTTCGGCATGATCATGGCCCTTTACATGGCCTCCAAAGGCCGACGCGCTTACCTTATCCTCCCCACAACAACCTTGCTGAACCAGGTCTACAAGAAGACCCTCCTGTTCTCAGATCGCGTTGGAGTGAACAAGGACTCTATAGTCACCTATCACTCGGGGCTCTCCCAAAAGGAGCGCGAAGAGGCACTTGAGAGGATAGCAAGGGGAGAGTTCTCACTGCTCTTATCAACCTCAAACTTCCTATCGCACCACTTTGACAAGCTCTCCTCTATGAGTTTCGACTTCATATTTGTAGACGACGTCGACTCGGTTCTGAGGTCATCTAAAAACATAGAGAGAATACTGACTCTACTCGGCTTTTCCCAGGAAGAGATCTCAACGGCGTTCGAGATCGTGATGCTTAAGGGAAAGCTCGCATACTCTCAGCGCAACAGGAAACAGAGTGAAGAAGTGACAAAAGAGCTGGAAGAGCTGCAGAGGAAGCTAAGCACGATGCTAGCGAGTAAGGGGAGAAGGGGCATTTTGGTGGTATCTACAGCTACAGGTAGGGCGCGGGGAGTTAGGGTGAAACTGTTCCGTGAGCTTCTAGGATTTGAGGTGGGTACGAGGAGCGAGCAGCTGAGGAATGTACTAGATGTTTACGCATTAGTTATAGATGGAAAACCTACCGAGAGCGCTTTAGAAATAATCACGAAGTTGGGCTCAGGGGGCCTAGTGTTTTTCCCGATGGGAACACCGGAGGAGGAGCTCGCGAGCGTCGCGTCGGAGCTTCGGTCGCGTGGGATAAGAGCGGAGTACGTTTACCGCAGAGTGAAAAAAGGTGTATTGGAGCAGTTCAGCGAAGGGGGGTTAGACGTCATCATAGGGATAGCGAGCTACTACGGTTTGCTCGTCAGGGGTCTCGATCTTCCCCATGTTGTAAAGTATGCGGTGTTCGTTGGTGTTCCCAGGTTCAAGTTCAGATTAAAGCCAGAAGAGTTAACACCATCTAGGCTTCTTCAGCTGGCTTCAAACATATCGCAGATCTCAGAGAAGGGCGACAGAGCCGAGATAGATAGGCTCATAGCCAGCGTGAGGAACAGGTTGCTTCAGCTGGACGCTAACCAGTATAGGCAGGTGCAGGAGCTCTACGCCCGCGGCGATGCGAGCGGCAGGTTCTCGACCCTTGTCCGGAGCCTCCTTAGATTGAGATCTATCGTGGAGAAGTATCTTTCGGATAGAGAGGTTCTGGAGAGGCTGTCTGCTGAAACGGCGGTGAAGCTTGTAGAGGAGAACGGAGAGCTATACGTGCTCATACCCGACATCTTCACGTATGTGCAGGCTTCAGGTAGAACGTCGAGACTATACGCCGGCGGGATCTCGAAGGGGTTATCGATAGTTGTCGAGCAAGACCAGGTTCTCCTGGAGAAATTCATGAGATCTATGAGGTTTTATTCAGGGGATTCTCAATGGAGAAGGATCGACGAGATTAATCTTGAGGAGGTTATCCAAGAGATTTCAAAGGAAAGAGATTTCATTCGTAGGGTCCTTGCAGGGGATGTTTCCGGGGCTGTGACCAAAGACCTCGTGAAGTCTACCCTCGTCGTCGTCGAGTCTCCTACTAAGGCGAGAACCATCGCATCGTTCTTCGGTAAGCCTACTAAGCGTAAGTTTAACGGCATAATATCTTACGAAACGTCAACTGGAGACAGGATTCTGCAGATTGTGGCATCCCAGGGTCACGTATTTGACCTCATCACGTCGGCGGAGTTCTTTTTCAGAGGCTTCGGCGACAATAAGTACGGAGTTCTTGTTAATGCGGAGAGAAAAGCGTTCGTCCCAGTGTTCACCTCCATTAAGCGGTGCCTGGACTGCGGGCGTCAGTTCACAGACTTCAAAGCTGACGGTAACACGTACAACTTTAAGGGCAAGGGGTCCAGCACTAGGGTGTGCCCCTACTGCGGCAGCCAGCGGGTTTTAGACAAGCTAGACATCGTGAGAAGCTTGCAAGAGCTAGCGTCGGAAGTGGACGAAGTGCTCTTGGCCACGGACCCGGATACCGAGGGTGAGAAGATAGCGTGGGACGTGTACCTGGTGCTGAAACCGTTTACACGCGTTTTAAAACGCATAGAATTCCACGAGGTTACCCGTAGGGCCTTCGAGGAAGCGCTGAGAAGCCCCCGAGAAATAAACATGAACCTTGTAGAGTCCCAGCTTGTTCGCCGCATCGAGGACAGGTGGCTTGGCTTTGCTTTAAGCAAGAAGCTTCACGAGAAGTATGGGTCGCGCTGGCTGTCGGCCGGTAGAGTGCAGACGCCGGTCTTAGGGTGGATAATCCAGAGGTACCGTGATTCGTTAAGAAGCATAAAGCCCGTCTTCCGGGTCACGCTTGAGAACGACGTCTACCTAATAGTCGAGGATGTCCAGCTAAACGGTAAGCGCCCGAGCGTTATTGCGAAGGAGCTTCAAGGGAGCGAAGTTACGGTGGAGAAGAAGGCGGCTGTAGAGAAGCTACTGAACCCGCCGCCCCCCTACACCACGGACGCCATGCTTAGAGATGCCAATGAAGTTCTCGGGATGAATGCCGACGTGGCGATGAGGATCGCGCAGCAGCTCTTCGAGAGCGGTCTGATAACCTACCATAGAACGGATAGCACCAGGGTTTCAGATGCAGGTTTGCAGGTAGCGAGAACCTACCTATCGGAGAAGTTTGGGGCAGAGTTCTTTGTCCCGCGCCGATGGGGGACTGAGGGGGCGCACGAGTGTATTCGACCGACAAGACCCTTAGACGCGGAGACGCTTTCGACCATGATACAGCAGGGTATACTGCAGCTACCCATCCCTCTGACAAGGCAGCACTTTGCGCTCTACCGACTAATATTTGCCAGGTTTATGGCGAGCCAGATGCCTCCTGCTAGGGTGATAGAAGAAACCGTAGAGGTCTCGTCGGCGTACTTCGTAAAGACGTACGGTTTTGTGTCAGAGGTCTTGGAGGAAGGCTTCCTGAAGATGCTTCCCTTACGGCAGAACTTCAGGCTGAGCCCTGGAAAATACAGGATTGTCAGCGTAGACTACAGGAGAAGACCCACTGTGCCGCTTTACTCTCAGGCCGATGTAATCGCGTTGATGAAGGAGAGGAACATCGGGAGGCCTTCAACCTACGCGGAGATAATCAAGAAGCTTTTCATCAGAAACTACGTCATCGAAGTTAAGGGAGGAAAGCTCGTGCCGACTAAACTTGGAATAAGCGTTTACACGAGTTTGAATGAAAGCTTCGGGGACCTTGTGTCAGAGGAGACTACCAAGAAGGTTTTGGAGAAAATGGACGAGGTGGAAAACGGCTTAAGAGACTATAGAGAGATTCTCTACGAGTTCTACAACGATCTCATGCGCATCGAGAGCACGCCCCTGAAGGTCTGAAAGGAGGGGGTCTACTTGAGGAGAGCTCTTTACATCGGGCGTTTTCAGCCATTCCATCTAGGCCACTATAAAGCAATAGAGTGGATACTCTCCCGCGAGGATGAAGTGATAGTCGGGATAGGTAGCGCTCAGACAAGCTTCGAGCCAAGGAACCCCTTCACCGCCGGGGAAAGGGCGCTCATGATCTGGAGCACCCTCAGGGGTTCAGGCATGATCGAAAGGGTTATAGTCACCATGATTCCAGACACGATTTCGGAGCACTCCAGGTGGGTGTGCAACGTAAGGACGTTTTCCCCTAGCTTTCAAGTAGCTTACACGAACGACGAGCTCTCACGGATGTTGCTGGAGGCGTCGGGGATTCCTGTGGAAGAAATACCCTTTTTCGAGAGGGAGAAGTACTCCGGGACGAGGATAAGGCAGCTTATGGCTCAGCGGAACCCAGCATGGCGCGCCCTCGTTCCGGTGCAGACAGCTGAGGTCATCGACGCAATCAAAGGAGAAGAAAGAGTTCATAGGCTTTACAAGCTGGCTGGCCTGGTATAGCTCGAAAGCGGTTGAATGTGGGAAAGCGGGTCGACCTGAAAGTGCGGCCGCCGGGATTTGAACCCGGGATCTGCGGCGTGGAAGGCCGCCATCCTTCCAGACTAGACCACGGCCGCTACTATGATCCCTACTTTGTCTCAATATTTATTCTTTCTCCTCCCTAGATTTGCCCGCTAAAGAGTTAAACTATGTATTCTCGGTGCACACATACTCCCCCTTTGGAACTCTCTTTGAGATTTTCTGGAGCTTTGGCTCCCTGCGGTTTAAAGTGAGTTGAGCAGGGGATAGGTAATGAGACGATACATGTGGGTGTAACAGACTGTCATGGCTCGTGTAGCTCCTCTGCGCAATCAGAGGCAGACCGTCTCTGTACCTTCTCAGGTTCAGGAGCAGACACAAGCACTTAGCTTCTTTATGCGAAAATTCTTAAATAGCACCTTGCAGATTAATTTAATTAATGCCTACGGCTTATGTTCTGATAAACTGTGATATTGGTAAAGAGCGCGCGGTGATAGAGGAGCTGAAAAAGGTGCCAGGTGTAGTTGAGGCAAACCTCCTCTACGGTGTCTACGATATAATCGTGAAGATTGCAGGTAGCGATGAAAAAGAGATACGGGAGGTTATCCTCACCAGAATACGCATGCTGCCGGGGGTTAAAAGAACATTAACAATGCCTGTTGTTGAAGTATAGCTACTGCTAATCTACTCTTCAGAGCCGGCTCTAAGCCGACTGGCACTACACAGTTTGCGGTAACTTGCGAATAAGGGGCTCTATCTTTGAGCCTGTACGGAAATTTTTTATAGTAGTTTAACACCCCCTCCTCGAATCAGCCCCCATTATATTTCAATCCCTAAACAGCCGTTATGCACATGAAGTGCGAGGTCTGCGGCGGAGAGGTTGTCTTGGACCCGAGGGGCTACTACGTTTGCTCCCAGTGCGGCCTTGTGGTCGAGATAAGCCTGGACTCCACGGTTCCCGAGCATGAAATAGTTACACACAGGAGGTCTCGCAGCGAGGATTTTCACCTGGAAAGGCTGAACCTCATCATTACAGGCCAACTCGAGGACTACAGGCTCTGGAGAATTCTCAGCAAGGTCTCGAGCGCTCTCAACCTCAGTCCCGATGCGAGAAAAAGGATCCTGGAGGATTATAAGCGCTTCACCATCTTCCTTAGTAGACAGAAAGATGCGGGATTTAGGAAGACCGCTATCCTGGCGCTTTTGCTCTACCTGGAGTCAAAGAGGCGCAACCCGTCGGTGAACCTGCGAGACTTCGTTAAGACGCTTCGCGCTCAGGGTTTAAAGCTGAGGGTTCGAGACGTGCTTCACCTCTTACCCTTCGCCCGACAGTTTGGGCTAATCTCCAGCGAGTGGGATGCCGACCTCGACGGCTTGATGGGAAACATCGCTGACCCAAACCTGCGGGAAGTTGTCAAAAAGCATGCAAAACTAATACTTTCCCGCATCAGGAGGTACGCTGTGGGGAGGAGTAGGAGGAACGTTGCCGCCGCAGTAGCCGTTATAGTGCTACGAAAGCTTGGCGTGGAAAGAGACCTCTACTACTTCGCGAAGTCGCTCCGCGTGCCCTACTCGTCGCTGCGCAGCAACGTGGATTTTGTTACATCAGTGCTGCTCGAAGTAGGTCTCGAGAAGTACCTCGGCTAATCTCTTGAAAAACGGTGTGCACGGGATAGCGCAGACGAATCCTTTCCAGTGCCCGTAGACAACCCAGCCCGCGTTAAGTCTGCACTCTCTTATGGCCACAAGCGACAGGAGATCCTCCTCCCCCTCCACGGCAACTCTCGCTCTGCCTTCAGCGGGCGTTAACCTAACAGCCTGGCTCACCGCGCTGTAGCACTCAGGGGTTATCGTTCCAGGGCTGTTCCTGCACTTATACTCAGCCTCGATCCCGGGTCCCCCCAGTTCCACTCTACGGCGAGTCTTTCCGTCAACTATCGCCACATTAGTGTACGCGTAGGTCCCGAAGTTGCTGGAAACGACGTCGCCGACTGTGATTATAAAGGGCTTACCGCCCATCCCCACCATCCTGCTCAGATTAAACAGCGTTCTCACGGAATCAGGAGGGTCTTCAAATATCATGAACCCCCAACCGTACGCGAGCATCGCTCGCCCCTCTTCACGAAGCACGAGCACGCGCTGAGGCTGCACACCCACCTCGTAGCAATTGTGCTTTTTAGCTTTTCCCGAAACTCAGGTACACGTTGCCGCACCAAGCGCAATACCCGGTAAGCGGTCCGCGGGCCGAGCAGGGATGATGAGGAGTTAAGAGGGCGATGTGAGCAGAAAATGAGAAGTTCACATGTACTGCTCGACCACTAGCTTACACTCCCCCGGTCCAGTTTGCAGCAAGATTAGCTGTGAGTTGAGCACGAGAATAAACGAGGGAAAACTTAAAAAGAGCCGTGCCAAGTACAAATCTGAGTAGCTGAGGCCCGGGTGGTGTAGCCTGGTTAACACGCCGGCCTGTGGAGCCGGTGAACCCGAGTTCAAATCTCGGCCCGGGCCCCTCCAGTCGAAAGCTTGATATTGCCTCGAATAATGAGCGGGAGGAAGGCATGCTGTGTCCGAGTGTTGGAGGAACTTAAAGCAACTCCACCTGCGTAAGCGTCTAGGGCAGCATATATTGGTGGATGAGCGGTACATAGAGCTGTTTACCGACGCGGTGGGCGAAGCGCGAGTAGTGTATGAGATAGGTTGCGGGCTAGGTAGCTTAACCTTGAAGCTAGCAAAACGAGTGGAGTACGTTTTTTGTAGCGAAATAGACCCTAACATGGTGTTTCTCCTAAAAGAGTGTGTAAAAGAGGTAGGTAACGCCGACATAGTTTTATCAGACGCCACCAAACTCGCGCTGAGTAGGAGCAGGCACGTTGTGGTGTCCAACACTCCATTTAACTTATCGTCAGAGATAGTGCTCTTGTTATGCAGGGATGAGGCCCTGGAGTACGCTATTCTCGGTGTGCAGCGGGAAGTCGGGGAGAGGTTGCTGGCTCAGCCAATGTCGAGGAATTACGGCAGGCTCTCGATTGTGGCGCAACTGTGCTTCAGCATCGATGAGCTGTTTATAATCCCGAGCCGAGCCTACGTTCCAAGGCCCAAGGTGGAAACAATGGTGGTTAGGATGGTTCCAACCAGGATGTTTCCCCCAAGCTTCCTAGAGCACCTTGAAGCGTTTACTCAAAAAGTATTTCCTTACAGGAGGAAAAAGCTTCAAACAGGGCTGTCGATAGGTTTGGGCATCAGCAAGGAGCAGGCGCGGGAGATACTCTCACAGGCGGGAATAGACCCTGATAAAAGGGTTTATGAGACCTCTCCCTGGGATTTTGTCAAAATCGTTAAGCACCTATCCTTTCAATCCTAGCGCCTTCAGCTCCTCAGGTGCGAAAGTGCGGCCAGCCTCTGTCCTAGGCAGGTAGGCGCCACCCGCGAATGTGTAACCGCACTTTTTGCACGACCATATGCCGACGCTAATTCTTTTGAGAGTGCCAACGCTCTGGCAACGTGGGCACCTGTGCTTGGCCTTCATCTTGTGCTCGATGGCTGCGACTTTCTTCCTAAGCGTGGATCCATAGCGGGCTCCGAACCTGCCAGCCCTTCCGACCACTTTCGTGTGCTTACCCATAGCTTAAACACCACACGCCGAATCCTATCTCTCAATAAATTCTTTATGCTCTTCCTTTTCTCTCTTCGCGAGTTCCGTGACTTTTCCCATGATCCCTACATTGGCTTTAGGATGCCATGGGACTCGCGCCCGGCTCATCCACCTCTTCACTTATCCGAGGCCCCATGTCGGGTGTTCATGGGCTCCGCGTCTTCGGCCTGCCCTGCCAGCTTGCTTGGGTCTGCGGCGGGGCTTTGCCCGGCGTCTCGGCAGCCGCCCCATCACGCAGTCCCAGACCTCGGCGCATATCTCGACTATCGCCGCTAAGCGCGAGAGGGGGTTATGAGCCACGTAAGCTGTGCTCGACTAGGCCACGCCAATGCTTCGCGCTCGGAGATAATCTGTGCCAGCGCTGGACAAGAAGGAAAGATTGAGGTAAGCATAAGTGGGGACCGGAAAAAGAGATGCTACTTATGCAGACTGTTGAACCGGTAAAGGCGGAAGCAATGGAAACAGTTTCTTTGCTGCCTCCAGAGCTAGGTCTCTGGCTTTGAGCAGTTCGCTCGGCTTCAAGGAACCTTCGCCGCTCTTTTGAATAGCGCATATTTTCCCGTCCTCTGTTATGCTGAATGTAATCTTCGTGTCACTGGCTATTTCCTCCTCCAGCGACGGGTCGACAACAAGGTACTCTCCTATCTTAGCAACCGTTACGAACACGACTCTGCTTTTTACAGGTAACGGGATCTTTTCGTCGAGAATGGATATTCTCCCGTTCTCGACATTGGTCTTTGGGATCTTTGCATTGAGAAGAGCACTCATCGCGGCTAAACCTGCAGCGTCGAGTATGTTCCCGGCGTGGTCCAAGGGATAAATATCTATGAATACGGACCAAACCTTAGAGCCCGGTATTATCGCCAGCTTTGATAGCTCTATCACTCCCGCGCTTCTAAGCCCTCTGTCAATAACTCTTGCCAGCTCAATGTCTTCTTCTCCCGGGGGCCCAGGCTCGAAGAGGGGTGAAGCAAGTGGTGAAAGTTCAGCGTTGACTATCAACACTCCCTCATCAGGAGTATCGCTAAAGGGATTCCCTATGCTCAACTTCACTCCGGCTATGACTTTCGTGTCGCCAAGCCTGGCTATAGAGGAACCTTCAGCCTTGGTAATCACGCCGTTTTCTAGGCTCAATTGTCTAATCTCCTCGGGTTTTCGGCCGTCAAGCCGCACCCCTTTCCTAAGCGAAGCTACCAGCAGCTCTTTTTTAACAACCGGCAGAATCCTCAGCCTTGAAACAGCATCACTCATCTTTCCCCACCTCTAGTCTTACAGCCTCATATTTACTTTTAAGCGCCTTAACCTGCTCTTCGTAGATTCTCTTGATCGCTCTCGAGGCCATGGCCACAGCCTGCTCAACCTCCTGCGGGCTGTATACACCATCGGCCTGTATGAGGGTAATTTCTCCCACTTTCGGCATCATAGCGATAGGCATATCGCCGTCACCGTACTGATCCTCGAGGCCGTTGATGTCGAGCACGAGGATGTCGCCGATTTTTCCAACAGCAATAGCCGCGACAAGATCTCTCATAGCTATCCCGGCGTCAGCCAGCGCCACTGAAGCAGCAATAATGCTGGCTGTCCTCGTGCCGCCGTCAGCCTCCAATACGTTGATGAAAACATCAATCGCGGTCCTTGGATACTCATTGAGGAAAATTGCCGGTGCAAGAGCCTCGCGAATGACCTTTGAAAGCTCTATCTCGCGGCGCGTAGGTTGAGGGCTCTTCCTATCCGCGACGCTGAAGGGTAACATCGCGTACCTGCACCTCAGAAGAGCCCTATCGCTCAGCGCCTCATGTCTAGGTGTGACCTCTCGAGGGCCGTAGACGGCGGCAACAACCTTGTTGTTTCCTAGTTCCACGTATGCGGAGCCGTCCGCATTTTTTAAAACACCGGTTTCAACCCTCAGCGGCCGCATCTCATCTGGTAAGCGACCATCCGTCCTCCTACCGTTCTCGTCGATCAGTTTCACATTTTTCGCCTTTGTCATTCTCTCAACCTCGACTCTATAAACTCCCTGATTCTATCTGTGAGACCGGTTATATGGGCTTCTGCCTCGATCTTCTTTATTGCAAGCACAGCTATCTCCTCTTTTAAGGGATCATCGCCGACGACCACTATCCTGCCATTCTGGCCGACGATGAGCCTTACTCCTAGCATTTCCTCGATTAGCGACACCATGGATCCCTTCCTTCCGATTATCCTGGCAACCTTCTGAGGGCTTATCTCCACGAGGGAGCCCTTGGGTATCTTTCCAAGTTTGGATTCCTTGATGCTGATGACAGGGTCCTTTGTGTAATCGAAAGATACCACCTTTGCAAGGATAAGATCACCCTCGTCAAGTATCTTGGCCAGCTCGTTTCTAGATATGTTAACTGGTTTTGACGTAACCTCGCTAACGGGGAGGATGGCCTCATAGGGAGAGTTTATGTCGACGATCCAGTTAGTGAGTCCCACCTCGACGACCTTCCCGACGACTCTGTGCCCTTCAACTGGAATATATTTGCCCTTGAGTGGAATGACCCTCACAATTTTGCGGTCTGGATCGATGTAAACAACGCCGAGGACCTTGGAGAAAAACTTCTTGTTGACGCGGTACACGTGGCCTTCTATGCTGAATTTACCCTGCTCGCCGATGGGGTCCCCCGGGATGACAATTTGCCTGTCTTTCACGTACAAGGTCATCTGCTCACACCTGCTCTGTTCGTAGCAACCTAACCTCTCCCTGGCCTCTCGTGAGGCTTGCGACTAGCTCCATGAGAGATGATTGCATCCCGGCAGGTATCTCGAGCTCAGCATTCAGCGAGCCGTCGGAGGAGTAGCTTTCCCGCAGGATTTTGCCGAATTTGGAAAGCGCGCTGTGGGCTTTCCCTACGTAGGGTGCCGGGATGTTAACAGCCATTATTGCTCTTGCCACCTTTAGCGGCAGGATCATTCGCAGGGCTTTTATTACGTCATTCACCTGCACTTCGACTGGTTTAAAGGGGTCGATGCTCACCTTTGCTTCCTCGAGCGCGAGTTCAATTCTCTTGGGGGGAATAGGGGTGTTCGTCCTGGGGTCAATCGTGTTACGCGACAGGAACTCAATTATCTGGCGCCTCTTCGACTCGATGAGCTCGCGGCGCTGTTCGGCTGTCAGCAGGAGCTCTCCTTTCTTTATAATAGTCTCAGCTATCGCGTAGGGATCCAAAGTACCGAAAACCCTCTTGAGGTCAACTTCTGAAGCCTTTAGCCCTTGTTTCGCGTCGGAGTAAATGAATTCTCCCTCGACAACCTCCCTAACGTTGATCTTTTCGCCGTTTTTCAGCGCCCAGGCCTTCTCGGCGTCGACGAATATTTCAAACCTCTTTCCACCTTTCTCGAGCCTCGCAATGCTTAGTTTCTTCTTCGACATAACGGCCTCAAAAAAGCAAAAGCAGGGTTTGTAAATAAATACTTGTGTGCCTAAAGCTTTGCGATGAGGGCGCTTACCTCGCTTGGGCTGAATATCTTGAAGCTTTTCTCGTATATGTCTATTTTGGCTAGCTCTATGTTCTCGGCCGTGAAGCCCTCCTCCATGGCCTCCCTCAGACCCCGCAGTGCAAGTAGCACTGCCTCGTCTATCTTCATATCTTCGTGGTACTCCTTTGTGAAGAGATCCAGCGCCTTCTGGGCACCTGCTCCTATAGCCCTAGCTTTACATCTCAAGTAGGTTCCACCGGGATCTGTTTGGATGAGATGCGGCCCCTTCCTATCGATGCCTGCAAAGAGAAAAGCTACGCCAAAAGGTCTAACGCCGCCGTGCTGGGTGTACACCTGCTTGATGTCGCAGATGCGTTTTACAAGAAGCTCTATGGGTACGGGTTCGCCGTAAACCAAGCGGTGGGTTTGAGCGTAGACGCGGGCCTGGTCAATTAGGACGCGGGCGTCCCCGAATAGCCCAGCGAAAGCCACGCCGACGTGATCGTCTATCTTCTTTATCTTCTCGGTGCCCTCTACAAGGGGGGATGCGCTACGCTTCTCGACCGCCAGCACGACACCGTCGGAGGCCTTGACCCCGAGAGCCGTCATCCCCCTCTTCACCGCTTCGTATGCGTACTCGACCTGGTAGAGCCTGCCCTCGGGGCTGAATATCGTTATAGCCCTGTCATACCCAGCCATGGGTGCTGCTGGGAACATCCAATCACCCACCTTTTAACGGAGAGGCCCTTAATAACATTGTTGCCTCTCCTCGAGCCTCATCAGCGAGATGAAAAAGCCAGGGGTGTCGTTGTACACGGGGTCGAACACGGTCCCCTCTATCCCCAGTAAAGGTTTACGCAGAAGAAGAGGAGGGTTAATCCTGAGTGGCCTAAAACCTAATTTCATCGAGAAAAGCACATTCATCTCGTTCTCGTGCGGTGTTAGAGTACAGGTGGTGTAGAGTAGTAGCCCCCCTTTCCTTAGAACCTTAGCAGCCTCGGTAATGAACTGACGCTGGTACTCTGCAAGCCTGTGAACGTCAGCACTATCCCTCGTGTAGCGCAGCTTCGGCCTCACACCTAGAGTGGTACAAGGGGGGTCCAGTATAACGGCATCAACACTACCTGTGTCTAGGACGTCCGTGATGTACCGGGAGTCGTATTGAATTGTTTTAACGGATTTGAGCCCCATTCGGGCCGCGTTCTCATCAATGACCCTAACCTTCCTAGCCGACCTGTCCACAGCGATAACCTCCCCCTTATCCTCCATGAGGATAGCTGCGTGGGTCGCTTTCCCGCCTGGAGAAGCGCACATATCCAATACTCTCCAACCAGGCTCGGGATTCAGAAGCCTAACCGCAACCATGCTTGGCAGGCTCTGATGGTACACTAAGCCCTCCTTATGCAGTGGATGTTCCCGCAGCGAAGGAGCTTTAAACACGGAATTCAACACCCTCACCGCGATCCCCCGTCTTTCCCTGAATATCTCATCGGGGCTTATCTCTAGGACCCCAGACGCAACTGGTTGCCCGCTCGGGGTCACCACCGTGACGAAATCGCCTTTTTCAGCTCCTATAACCCTCTGGACTCCCGGCGCGTAAACGTTTGCCCCGACGTAAACGCTCTCGGCAGTGTTCCAATCTACCACCACTCTCCCCCTGTATAAATGGACACTGTTGGGTCCTGTGACTCGCGCGTAGATAGCTTCTCTAACAGCTGGATGCATGTGGACTTCGTAGCCCTCCTCTCTCAGCCTCGACACAACCTCCACAGGATCCGCTTTCAGGAGGTTCACGCGGAAAAAGTACCGAGAACCTGGACGACGAAGAGCCTCCTCTAACGCATCGATGTAAGCAGGGTCATAAAACCTCGAAAGATACCTTCTCATCCCCTCGCGTATCAACCTTTCCTGCGCAGACACGAAGCCCAACAGAGAGCGTCCTTATAAACCGCTACGACGTCAGAGGTACTCCTGATCGTCACCCCTCTGTCGGCGTTTTTTCATCATCAATCATAGGGGTGTAGCAGATGCACTTATGCTTTTACATTATGCATGCTTTGAAATAGATCGTATGACAGGGAGCGTTGACTAGTCTAGGTATAGGTCGAGACCGCTCAGGGTGCGCTCGTGTGGAACCTCGACTTCTTCATCGGCGGAAAGTTGCTTTTTGATTGCTTTTGCGAGTGCTTTTCCGATTCCAGGAACTCTGGCCAGTTGCTCCTCGGAAGCTGCGACCAGGTCTATTAGAGATCTGTAGCCGTGGCTGTAGAGGCTTCGAGCCCTCACACGCCCAATACCTTTAAGGGATACGAGCTCTAGAAGCTCTTCCTTGACTCCGTGCTCGATTCGCTTGCTGAGCACACCGAGGTTGACGGAGTGGGCGCTGTATCCCGAAAGTCTAGCTATTTCTGCGAGAGCAAAAGCGATCCACTGAGCTGTGAGCGTGATGGAGTATATGTCGCCCGGCCCCACATCGTACCTGTCCACAATCACATCTTCTGGAACCTCGTTTATCCAGTCCTCGAGGAGTAAAGCGGTCTTAAACTGCTGGAGGAAAAACTCATACTCAACCTCGTCGTCCGGGGTCTCGAAGCCCAGCTCCCCGGCCTTCGCCTTTAACTTTTCCTCCAGCCACTCCTCGTCTCCACGCCTTACGTGGACGGTCTGGGCGTCGGGGGTCCTCGAAATAAGGAACAGGTACGCTATAGCGCTAGCGCTTTCTCGTGCCTTAAAGAACTCGAGACCTTGAACTGCTGTCAATGGGTCGATGTAGAGCTCAGCTACCCTTATACCGAGCTGAGTGGGAACGATGTTCTCTCCGTTTATCTCCAAAAAGCCGGCGCTGGCGAGCCTCTTGAGGACGAGCTTAGCCCGCTCGACTATGTAAAAGTAGTCCTTGTTCTGATGCGAATAAAAGGAACTAGTGAGGAACCTCTCAAGCTGGGAGATGTTCCTGACCTGATCTGAGGTAGCTATAATTGACAGAATGTGAGAACGAAGAATCGGCTCCGAGGAAAGCTGCGACTGCAACCTCTCAGGCTTCGCGTTTATGTACTCATTGAACAAGAACTCCAGCTCCTGCAGGGAACGTGCAATGAGAATTGCCTCGCCCTCCTCGTCATAGCGGGGCCTCCCCGCGCGACCTGCCATCTGCTTGTACTCCATGACCGGTATTTTCTCGTAGTAGCCCATCTCCACGTTAAACCTTCTATAGTCGGTTATCACCACTCGTCTCGCAGGGAGATTTACACCTGCGGCAAGGGTGGGGGTCGCTACCACAACCTTGATTAAGCGATCCCTAAAGAGTTTCTCAACAACGCTTCTAGCCTCCGATCCAAGCCCGGCGTGGTGGAATGCGACGCCCCTCGGCAGCAAGGCTAGAAGTTCGAGAGTCACCTTGTCGGCGTAAATCGATTTAAGTTTAGCTATAACATCCCGAACAGCGCGGGACTCTTGGGGCTTCATGAACTTGAGGGTTACAGCGGCCAGCTTCTTCGCGTCGCTAACTGCCGATCGGCGGGTAGGGCTAAACACGAGCATCTGACCTTCGTCTCTAAGGGTGTCGTGCGCCAAGTCGTACAACGGGCTTCCGCGATCTTCAAGGGATACGGAAGAACCATCGCTGTAGAACACTTCACCGTTGTAGTACACACCTTCCTTGAGTGGTACAGGCCTCCAATCCACCCTCACAGGCTTAGCCTGCAACCACTCCGCGAGCTCCTCGAGGTTTCCGATCGTCGCGCTGAGGCCGAGTAACTGCGGCTTCCTAGGCATGAGCTTCACTCTCGTAAGAAAAACCTCGAGCGTCGCTCCACGTCTGTCAGAACCGAGAAGGTGTATTTCATCCGCCACTATTAGGGTGAGTCTGTCGAACCACTTGGCCTTGTGGCGTAGGAGGCTGTCGGCCTTCTCGTTTGTGGTCACTATAACGTCGTACTTCTCGAGCCACGGGTCGTCGCTGTCGAAGTCTCCTGTGCTTATCGCCGTCTTGTAACCGAATGCGCCGAAAAACGTGCTGAACTCGTCGTATTTCTCAGAAGCTAAAGCCCGCAAAGGAGCCATATAGAGCGCTTTCCCACCTTTCGTTAGCGCCTTCAACATGGCTAGCTCGGCCACGAGTGTTTTACCGGAAGCTGTTGGTGCGGATAGGACAATGTCCTGGCCGTCCAGGACCCCGCTTTTTATAGCCTCTACCTGCGTGGGGTAGAGCTGGGTTAAGCCTAGCCTCTTAACTAAGGTTTCTACGATGCTCTGTGGGAAGTACTCCAGGAGTAGGTCTAGTTGAGCGCTCATTTCCTAGCTTCCCGTCAAAGGTTAACGGGCTTAATACATCCTTTTCTAGGCTCCATCAACTCTCCACTTTCAGTGAATTTCTCGATAACCTCTTTGGCAAAGCGTTCATCGATCCCTTTCGCCGCCACCTCTTTCATCACGTCTTCGATGCTTACGCATTCACCGTTGTTCTCCCTAACAAGGAACTTTATCGTGTCTAGGACAGCTATGAGCTTCTCCCTTTGAGACTTAGGTTGACCGGTCATGATCGTGTCGATGTCTATCGTGCGCGTCGTTGTGTCGATGCCAACGTTTCTCAGGAAGTATTCCATCAGTTCTATTGCTACGTCCGCGTCTTCGCTGGTGACGATAGTCCTGAGATGAAGCCTAGCCCTCGCCTCAGCCAGTCGTATTAGGGCCTCCAGCTGCCTCGGAGTTATGGCGATTGGGGAGTTCGGGTCCTCGCTCCTCGCCCTCATCGCAACATAGTAGTCTACAATCTTCTGCTTGGCTTCCGGCGATAGCTTCGGCCTGACGTTTTTCCGGGCATAGGCTATGTACTTCTTCAGCAGATCCGCTGGGATCGTCTTGCTGAGTAAATCAGGGTAAGTTTCACCGTGGAAGTCCACGACGTACTGGGCGAGCTCCTTGTCTCTCTCTCGGTCGGGGACATCCTTTATAACGAATATCAGATCGAATCTCGAGAGGATGGTTACTGGCAGGTCTATGTTCTCGGATATGTTCCTTCCAGGCAGGTATCTCCCAAACACGGGGTTTGCGGCTGCTAGGATGGAGGCGCGGGCATTGAGGGTCGCTACAATACCTGCTTTTGCAATGCTCACGGTTTGCTGCTCCATTGCTTCGTGAATGCTAACCCGGTCCCTAGCTTCCATCTTGTCGAACTCATCTATACAAGCTACGCCGCCGTCCGCTAGAACCAGGGCACCAGCTTCGAGGTAGAATTCCCCAGAGTTCTTCTCACGGACAACCGCAGCGGTAAGACCGGCTGCCGAAGCCCCCTTACCGGACGTGTATATTCCTCTGGGGGCTAGGCCGGCAACATACCTGAGGAGCTGGCTCTTAGCGGTTCCAGGGTCGCCTATCAAGAGAACGTGTATGTCGCCCCTGACCCTTACGCCGTCGGGGTAGATTTTGGGCACGCCGCCAAACAGCAGTAGTGCAATTGCTCTTTTGATCTCTTTATAACCGTATATGGATGGGGCTATGGAGTTGAGCACGAGCTCCTCTATATCGCTCCTCCTGGACAGCTCAAGGATTTTTTTCTCGTCCTCGGGTGTAATCTCGACGTCTAAACTTTCCTTCGTTGCAACCTCAATGTAATTTGCCTCGATGTATGAGTGGAAGATTGGAGGAGTACTTTTTAGGAGCTTTTTGTCCTCCTCTACTCTCACGAATCCGATGACCGTGGCTCTGTCGCCTGGACGCACGATATCGGCAAGGTCTTCACGAACCACTACCTCGATGGATCTGGGTAGCTGACCCGGAGGAAGCTCCTCGGGCTTCTCCTGTAGCACAAACTTCTGGATGTCCGCAAAGGTACTCTTCTCCACCTCTAGGACAAACCCCTGGGATTTTCTTCCCTCCTCCTCGCACCTTGGGCAAACAGACGGTTTCGTGAACCCCTCTGGCTCCTGCTTAACAGAGACTTCGAAGCCACACGTCTTGCACTTAAAAACACCCTCTATCAGCTCCTGCTTAACTGGAGAGATTTTCGTGACGATCCCCTCTACGGCTAGGAACTTCCCCAGGTGTTTAGCCCGTATATCCCTTATCTTGACGTGAAGGTTCTCGGGCAGACCTCTTACTCTAACATGGAAGTTTTTAACCCGCTGTGCATACTCTGCGTTTTCGATGGCCATGACCTCGTACACGGCCTTCGAAGCCGCCTCGAGAAAAGTTGCGGGCGTTTCTATCAATGCGTCAGCGAGGGTTTTATCGTAGCTCAGTATATCCTCGAAGTCCACGACGAGCGAGATGCTGTTCTCGGCGCTCATCCGCCTGATGAGCTCTCGATACTTCTCACGGCCATCTGCGCTCCTGAAGTCCTTGAAAAACTCTATTATCTGCTCAACGAGGGGGATGCTTTGGACTACAACCTGCGCTCCCATGTCTAAGCAACCCCTACGAGCTTTCTCATCGATTCAACCCAGGAGTTTATCGCGTTGCAAAGCTGCGCGTAGAGGACTTGTTCCTCGAGCGTCATGTTTTTCATCTTCTCTCTTTCGGGATGCTGGCTCGCCAGCGCTAGCCTCACAATCTTCTTCAGCCTGAGACTCAGGAGATCCGAGAACAGGATCCTCACGGACTTCAATTCCGCCTCTTTAGCCCGGTTCCCCCTTTCGACCTCGCTTTTAAGGTAAGAAACATATAACCTCAGCTTTAGGTAGAAGCCTTCCTCCAATGGCAGTAACCCCTCGGACTTCTCCTCGTTCCAGCACACCTTCTTCATGTTCTGGACCTCAGACATGGATTCGAAATCTATCTGGGCTATGCCCTTGGAGATCAGCTCCATCGCGTAGACGTAGGGTAACCTCGTTTTTGCACCTTGCTTAAGCTTAAGCTCTAACCCGGCTATGTTCTCCGTGCTATCCTTGATCACCACCAACGGCACTTCTACATTCGAGTAGAAGAGGGTCTCAGCAAGCTCCGCGACAATCACGGTATATGCTTCAGCATCCACTCCTATCAATTTTTCACTCTGAAAACACCGAAAGTAAAATGTAGTTATACTGTAGTAAAACTGTATTACCGAGTGGCAAGCTTCCTTGCCTCACGCTCTGTTTCCCGCAGGAGAACTATGTCCCCAACTCTCACAGGCCCTCGAACGTTTCTGGTGAGAATCCTGCCCTTGTCTCTGCCTTCGAGCACGCGCACTCTGACCTGTGTCACTTCTCCGGTCACGCCCGTCCTTCCAATGATCTGCACAACCTCTGCAGGAGTAGCGTCGCTCCACTTATCAGCCATGTTTTTCCCAGAATCCCACTTGTAGCACGCCGCTTTTAAAATTTACTATAGAGAGCAGGTAGAAAAACCTTAGGCTGATACCTTCAGCTTGTTAACCTCCTGTGCTATCTCGTCCACCAGCCCTTTAGCCTCCCCGGGTTCTATTATCGCCGCTGCGGAAGCAGCCACGTTGATGCCAGCAGCCTTGCCAAGCCTTTCCTTCGACGGTACGTAGACATAAGGTATCTTCTTTTCCTCACACAGTAGTGGCAGGTGTGCAACAATTTCCGGTGGATCCACGTCCTCTGCAATTAGGACGAGCACTGCTTGCCCGCGCTCGACGGCTTTCGTTGTTTCATTAACACCTTTCCTTATCTTCCCCCCCTTCTCTCTTGCAGTTGAAAGAGCCTGGTATGCTTTCTCGGCTAATTCGGGCGGTACTTCAAACTTCACGTAAAACGGCTTTTTCGACATATCGCTCACCGATCGCTCATCTTTTCGCCACCACTAGCTCTCCCCCAGCTTATAAGTTTTTTGATTTTTTTTCTAGGTGACAGAAACTGCTCTCGCAGAACCCTCGATTCAAGCAGCTCCCTGCATCGAGTCAACCCGAATGCGGCAAAACTATATAAAGCCGCGAGGAAACCCTTCCTAGATGATGAGTTTGCCGAGTGCCTAGCGGTGACGAGCCATTCATGAACTGAATTTTTAAGTGATTCTAAGGGAATTCTATCTCGCTGGCCAGCTTCAGCTTGAACTTGAGGAGTTTTCTAAGGTATTCCTTCTCATTTTCTGTTAGATCGCTAGAGTACTTCTCCAGCAGAAGGTTAATCTCGTCTACGGGTATATCGGTATAGAGGTAGTCTCCCTCATCTACCTGCCTGCCCACCATGGCCTTGCTCCTAATTGATATGGCAACCTCGGCGCCCTCTTCAGCCGACTCCAACACCCGGTCATGCTCTCTTATCTGCATCACGTCGCCTATTTCTCTACCATCCCTTGTGATCAACCTAACGCCGGGTCTTAGCCTGCCAGCAACGACGCGAACGCCTACTATTATGGGATCCCTTCGCCTGAAGACGTATCCCGGAAGTATTTGGACGACCGCGGGTGGAGTGATTTTTTCGAAGAGCTTTTTCTTTTCAAGCTGTCTCTGCTCAAGGTGCCATTTCATGTAGTCCTCCACCAGTCTGTAAATTATGCGCTCTGTGAAAATCGGAACACCTTTCTGCGCCGCCTCCTCGCGAGCCTCCGGGGAAACCTTGACATTGAAAGCGAGTATCGCAGCTAAGGCCGGGTCAAGGCTTTTAACGAAGCTGGCCTCAACAACATCTCTCTTGGCGACAGGGCCGACATCGGCAAGCCTGACCGGTATGTTGTTCTTCTTCAAGTACCCAACGAGAGCCTCGAGTGTCCCCAGGGTGTCTGCCTTCACGACAACCCCTGCGATGTCTCTTTGAAACCTCGTGGCCTGAACCTCCTCCTGAACCTCTTTGACAGCCTGGCTCACACTCTCCTCGTTCGGAACAACTATCAAGGGAGCACCCGGAACACTGGCGTCAAGCCCCTCCGCCACAACCTTAACTCCTGCCGCGGCGAATACTTTGTCGACCTCAAGAAAGCGGTCCTCGGGTGAGCGCATCTCGTCGAGAGGCTTTGGCATCAGAAGGAGCCTCACGCGGGTAATTATGGGTTTCTCGAGACCCCCAACGACCACAAGATCTCCCTTCTTCAGCACTCCATCGTACACTATCACTGTGGCAGTTGTCCCCAAACCAACCTCCTCTTTGAGCTCCAGGACGACGCCACGGGCGGGAGCCACCTTTGCGATTAGCCTCTTTATGAGGAAGCGTTGCGACAACCCTGCCAAAACCAGCAGGAGGTCGGGAAGTCCCTCACCGGTCAAGGCACTTACGGGAACGAGCGCCAGCACTTTGGTGAAATCCTTTATCCTGTCGTACCTGTCTGCGCGGAACCCTATAGACCTGAACTGCTCAATGATGTACGAGAGGTTCTCCTCGAGCCTCAAAACCGCGTTTTCATCCTGCAGCCTCACTGACTCTATGAAAGGCCTATCCGGGTTGCTCTTCCAGCCGGGTATCCTATCGATCTTGTTCACGGCGACGACGAAGGGAACGCGCTTGCTTCTGAGAATCTCAATAGACTCGAACGTTTGCGGCTCTAAACCCCTCTGAACGTCCACTACCAGGATAGCTATGTCCGCGATGCTTCCCCCCCGTGACCGCAGGTTGGAGAAGGCCTCGTGACCTGGTGTATCGATAACGAGAAAGCCGGGTATCTTTATCTCCACCCGTAGCTGGCTGAGGAGGGGGCCCGAGATCTCCTCGAGAGCCTTCCACGGAAGGAATGAAGCCCCTATGTGCTGTGTCATCGTTCCCGGTTCTCGCCTCGCGACAGCTGTGCCCCTGATCTTATCCAGGAGAGTAGTTTTTCCCGCATCTACATGTCCGAGTACGACAACAATAGGAGCCCTAATATAGCTGTCATGAGAAGCCTCCATTGCGAACCACGTTATATCCCGCGTAAGTTACAGCATTTTGAATCAGATAATCCCTACTGCGCGCTCTTTATAACCCACTTTGTCCTCCTCGGGTTCCTGTGTAGCTTCACAGCGCTTTTGAAGCACTTAGAAGAGCAGTACCTTTCCACAGTGCCGTCTAGTCGTACGTACATTAACCCCTCTCCAGGCTTGATAGGCCTCTTGCAGAAGTTGCAATACACCATCTTTGGCATAGCCAAGCACCTGACGCTCACACGCAACCATCAATATATTGTTTACGCGGTCATCAGGCGTGTCCGCGGTGAAGAACAAGCAAGGTTTTAAGCCTTAAGACGTAGTAGTATACCCGGCGATGATTAGACTGACCTGAGCGGAAAGATGAAGAAATGCACCTATTATGAGCTACTTTGTTGCTGTTCTGAGCTCTCGTTCTGTAAAGGCCTAACGAGTTGGAAGGTTGCTATCGTAAGGTCTTCAGGCTTTCTGATAATCTCGCCCACTCTAACACCAATCAGCGTTTTAACGCCCTTTGAAAAGGCCGTGTCTACGAGCCTTTGAGTTATTATCCCGTCCAGTACAATATGCGCGACACCGTCGAGGTCCTTTAACTTGTCCACGACCTCTTTCACTGGCACACGCGCTATCTCCCTCCACTCACTGTCGTACATCACAGCCTCAAGCGTGCCCTTCAGTTGCTCGATCGCGTTCACGACTTCCTGAGGGACGAAAACCTCTTTTGCTACCGGAGGGTTGTTCTTCGCGGCTTTGATCAGTTTTGACGGAGGTATTACAACCTCCGCTTTAACCTCCTTTGTCTGCCTCCTCTCCCTCTCTAAACTCTCCAAGAACTCCTTCGCGGGCACCTTGTTTTGGAGGGCTCGTGCGATCTCCTTACCTGTTAGCTCTTCAACCTCGCGGCCGCTTGGTGCTCTGGCGATGAAGTCGATGTCTAAGACGTTGAGCGCGTTTCTGGCTATGAGCTCACCGCCTCTGTCGCCGTCCACGAAAAGGATGACCTCCTTCTTCTTTTTGCAGAGCTCCTTTAGACTGGCGGGCACCGTCGCTCCGCCTATCGCTATCACGTTCCTGTACCCATGCTTAAGCAGGTTGAGGACGTCAGCCCTACCCTCGACGATAATGAGTGTATCAGAGGTATCAACCTCTGGGCCCGCGGGGAGCCTCTCCTCTCCCCACTCTATAACCTCGGCTGTCCTTACCCTTTCGAGAAGCTCCTCTACGAGCTCCTTAGACTCGGGAACTGTGCTGGCCAGCTTCTTGTATAGCTCTACCGCGCGCTCAATGATTTTGCGCCTTTTCTCAGCCCTTACATCTTCTATGTCGACGATCTCCGTAACCGCGTTGTAGGGTCCAACCTTGTCTATGCTCTCGATAGTGGCGGCGATTATGGCTGTCTCGGCCATGTCTAAGTTTGAGGGGATCTCGATCTCCGCGATCAGCTTGCCGTCCTGCTCCCGCGTGCTTACCTCTATCCTTCCAATCCTACCAACTTTTTGCAACTCTCTAAGGTCGAGCTCCCGCCCTAGTAGCCCCTCGCTGTGTCCAAATATAGCGCCGATTATGTCGTGCTTCTCTACGACCCCTGATACCGTCATTCGGGCTTTGATCACGTACTTAGCAGTTACAGGTAACCCACCCATTTTCACTTCACCCAGTGTTTGATGAGCGTGAAAACTGCACGCTGTACCCGCCAGTTAACACACCTTTTCATAGCTTCAGACGGTACACCGTCTTACGCTCGAGGTGCTCTCTGCTGGCGGAATACGCGTGCAGTCTCACTCCGGTAATGCAGGACGAGACTATAAAGTTTTTCGTTATACTTGAACGTAACGATGTTATATACAATAGCAACAAGATTATTCTTCATTGCACCCTTGTTTTGCATGTGGTTCTCCATGACTCCGAGAAATCACGGTAGAGCCGGGGCCGGGATTCGAACCCGGGGTAAAATCGGGTTTCACCGGCTAGGTACCACTGCAGCCCGACGCGTGTCAGGCCTCATAGGCCTCTTGACCACTCGGCCACCCCGGCCCTCACGCCTAAATGAGGGCTTTATGGCTAATAAATTTTCCCTTAGGCGAAAACCTTATCCTCCACTTCCCAGCATCACTCATGTGAAGTTTTCGCGAGAGATATACGATGAAGTTCACGGCTTTATCGACTTGACGGAAACTGAGGAAAGGCTTCTCCACCACTGCGCTCTCGCACGGCTCAGCCGCATTAAGCAGCTGGGACCGGCGTACCACGTCTATCCATCTGCCACGCACACGCGTCTATCCCACTCGCTCGGGGCGATGCACCTATCAGATAGGTTATTCGTCTCGGCTGTAGGCGAAGACACGTATGGCAGGCAACTAGTTCGTCTGGCCGGCCTCCTCCATGATGTGGGTCACATGCCGTTCTCCCACGCGCTCCCAGGCGACCACGAGAGGTTCACCCGAGAGATTATAAGTAGCATGCTGGGGGACGAGGTCGCCGAGTATTTTCCTGAGCTCTTGGAAATCCTGAGCGGCAGGCACAAGTATTCGCCGATTATAGCCTCGGAGATCGACGCGGACCGGCTCGACTATCTTTTGCGGGACGCTCACCACCTCGGCTTGCCATACCGCATGGTTGACCTCGAGCGCTTGCTCAGAAGCGCGAGGCTAGTGAGGGTCAACGGTGCGTGGGAGCTTGTTTTTAAAGCCAGCGCAGAGACCGCAGTGGAAGCCCTGCTGCTGACGCGGCTGGAGCTTTTCCGGCGGGTTTATTTCCACAAACACGTGTCGGGCTTTGAGGCCCTCCTGGCGAGAATTTACCAGGAGATGCCTGAGAGGAGCATTGTTGAGCCACCGAAAGAGCTTATCGTGAGCGGGAGGTGGTGCTACTTCGACGACTGCACACTGATAGAGATCATGAAGAATCTTTCCAGGAGTGGGGGCTGGCTAGCGGAGGCCTCGCGCATGTTCCTTAGAGGAGAGTTCCTGCACATGGTCTTCGAGGCACCCTACGCGTCGGGTGTCACGCTCGACGAGCTTAGCGATGTCGTGGCCAAGTGCCCTGCCCCCGAGGAATGGGTTTTCCTCCATACCCCCAAGCTTGTCCCAATGAAAGACCCCTCGAGAGTAATGCTTGATCTGGACGGGGAAGTGAAGCGGGCCGCGGAGCTGCAGGGGAGTCTGCTGGAGAAGCTAGCGGGCTACGTCTACACTGCAATTAGGGTGTATACGAGAGCAGAGTACGCAGAGAGCCTCAGAGGGTGCTTGAAAAAATCACTGAGAGAGCTTTAGCCTTATCGCCCTAGGTTGCAGCCTGATGAAGTCCCACGGGTGAGGGGGTTGCTGCTCTCCTAGGTACTTCCTCAGATCGAGACCGGCACCGGCTACAGCCTTGCGCCATGATCCAAGCCCCCCACCTATCCTAGCCCACTCGGCTAGCGCTTTTCCGACGTGCGCATCGCCACGCGAGATGACCGTTTGAATCAGGGCAAGCCTCGGGTCGTAGGCTCTCACGTCTGCGAGCCCGGCAAGCCTCCTCCTGAGGTACTGTATCCGCCTCCTAGCTTCCTCCAGGCCCACGAATGCCTGGTCTTGTAGGGGTGTGTGGGGTTTAGGCACGAACGGGCTAACCGTGATCTTGAGCTCTCTCTCACCCTTAAAGCCGCTGGCGCCGGAAAGCCTGAGTATGTAGGAGACAGTCTCGTCGAGGCTGCCCTCGTCCTCCCCCGGCAGGCCCACCATTAGGTAGACCTTGAGCCCTGTGAAGCCCAACTTTCTAGCTGTTTGCGCAACTTCGGTGACCCTTTCTAGGCTAAGGTACTTGCCTATCCGCATGGCGAGCTCCTTAGACCCTGTCTCCGGAGCTACCGTCAAGGTCTTCTGGCCCCCAAGCCTTATCATCTCCAGCCGCTTCTCGTTAAGCGTCTCCGCCCGCAGGCTCGGCACTGAGAATTCGAAGCCCTCTTCGACGAGAGCCTCGAGTATATTGTCTGCCCTGCTGTGGTCGAAGAAGGAGAGGCTCACGAGCTTCACAAAGGACGACCCGTTAGCCTCGCGGCCCTCGAGCGCTATGCCGATAACATCTCCAACATCTCTCTCCCTCACCACGTTGAATATCCTACCCTCGAGGCAGAACCTGCAGCCTCTGAAGCAGCCCCGGCTTGTCTCAATCGCCGTGCGCCTCCTCCAGTTACGGTCCTGAGCGGGCTGGAATTGAGCGACTGGATGGAACTCCCGTAGGAGGCTTCGAGCGAAGATAAACGAGACCTCCTCACCTTCGTGGAGCTCGGGGACGTAGAAACCCCTATCAGGAGCAAGGCTATCTAGAAGTGCCTTCCTCTCATCTCGAGTGCTCCTGAGAGCGTCTAGGAATGAAGGCACGATCTCCTCTATCTCCCCGACTGCGAGGACGTCGATGTACTCGGACAGGGGTGTGGGGTTCGCGATAACGGGAGGGCCTCCAGCCATGAAGAGCGGCTTATCTCTTTCGCGGGATCTTAGAGGTAGCGCTGAGGCTAAGATGAAGCGTAAGATGTTGGCAAAGTCTAGCTCGTAGTGCACGGAGATGAGCACCACGTCGAATGATCTCAGGGGGGATTGGCTCTCGAGGCTAACCACCCGCGGTGATCCGTCGTCGTTAAGCACGAACCGCTCGGCGATGACGTCCTCCTGCGAGTTGAGGTAGTAGTACAGCATCTGGAAAGCCAGTGAGTCGGCGGCTACGCGGTAGAAAGAAGGGTAAATCAACCCCACTTTAAGCATCCCTCTCCGGTACCGCTTGCGCACGGCGTTGATCTCTGCTACATCCAAGCCCGATTCACTTATTAACGTGGAAGGACGCAGAAGAATTAATGCTTAACCGTAAGAAGCAAGTTCAACCACCCGTAGAGGAGGAGCAAGTTGAGCCTGTTCCGGTCCAGGAGGAGATAGTGCAGGAGCAACACGTAGACCTTGTGCGAGGCAGAGCGGGTTACGAGCTCGTGAAAACAGGGATTGAGGGCCTCGACGAGAGGGTTGGCGGGCTCCTGCGGGGGAGGTCTTACCTTGTCACGGGCGAGACAGGCACGGGCAAGACGCTCTTCTCGATGACTTTCTTGATAAAAGGTGCTATGATGGGTGAGCCAGGAATCTACGTGCTGGTCGACGAGGACTACGAGGACTTCGCAAAAGGAGCCTACGATTTCGGCTGGGACATCGAGTCGCTCATAAGCCAGGGGCTCCTCAGCGTCCTCACCCTAATGCCCGATTTCGTCGAGAAGCTAAAGAACAAGCCTGCAAGCGTCGTAGTGGATTCCATAGTGAGCGGCATCCTAAGCGAGGCCGTGAGAATAAAGGCTAGGAGGCTCGTCATCGATCCGATAGCCCCGCTTATGGTGAATGAGGGAGACGTCGCGTGGGCGCGCGAGTATATTAAGAGCCTTATCATAAACCTCGAAAAGAGGATCGGAACAACCAACATCATAGTCTCAGAGATACCCACTGGAAGCACAGCCCTAAGCCGCTTCGGCGTGGAGGAGTTTCTGGCTGCAGGCGTCTTCGTGCTGGGGCTCGAGAGAGTCAAGAACACTTTCTACCGCACCCTCTTCATAAGGAAGATGAGATGGCGCCCCGTCCCCCCCGATATCTTCGTTTTCGATATAGTGCAGGGTAAAGGAATTGTTGTGAGGGACAAGCTATCCAAAATAGTAGCGACGAGTCAGCCCTGATGTCACAACTCACCAGTCGTAAATACCAACCCTCATCATCCACGAACGATAGGCTGCTCGGTTTTAAACATTTACTGGTCGACCCCCCCTTCTAGCCCCGCCCCGTCGCTCTCTGGCTGGTCAAGGGGTGGAGGTACGAGGAGGTAATGTTAAGGTTTTTATCATTACTACTCGAAACTCCTCACGAGGTTGCAGTGAAGCGGATATCGGTCAAGGTTCACAGTAGCGGTGGCTACACCGTCGTAGCGATGTGCGACGAGGATTTGCTGGGTAGCGAGGTCAACCACGGTAGAGTAAAGATCAGGTTTACGGAGGAGTTCTTTGGGGGGATTCTAGTCGACTCGAACTCTCCTGAGCTTGAAAGTTTGCTTGCGCGCGCGGACAGCATCACGGCCTTCGGTAAGACATGCATCGAGTACCTTGCCAGGATTTTTCCAACAGTGCCCGAAGCTGTGCTCGAGGTGGGCGGCATCCCTTACATACAGATTTTCAGAATGCCGTTCGAATAGTCCGGCGAAGACCGGCGAGCTTGAGCCACTCTCCTGCGACGCTTTCTCATGACCTGCTTCTCACCTAGACCATCTCTACACTGCCAGGTGCGGATGTAGATATTCACATAAGTTGTGACGGCTAAGCGCTGAAGATGGCTACGCACTCACTTGAAAATATCTGCCTCATATCTTCGATCTACGGGAAATAGGGCAAGGCTTGGTGGAATGCGTGGAGGAGGTGAGGGCAAAGCTAAAAAGCACTAACCCGGAAAGTATCACTGCTACAATCATGCAAAGAATGCTGATTTGCCCAGTCTGCGGCAGGCGTGTCGACAAGCTGGTAGAAGGTGTTTGCGAAGAGTGCTACCGCAGAGAGCACCCGCTCGCCGAGCCTAAAGTAAAGCGCTTAGAGGTGGAGGTTTGCAGGAGCTGTGGGGCGCTGAGATTCAGGAAAGGTAAGTGGCACTCCGACGTCGGGGATCTGGAGGTCGAAATCGCTCGGGAAGCTTCGAGGCTTCTGAGGTTTAGAGGCTATGTCAGCGGGGTCGAGGCCGAGTTATCTAAAGACCTCTCGCTGCTGACGCTCAAGGTTAGGGGTAAAGCTCTTCCGGGGCTCGCCGGCGAGTACGTAGAGGAGTACGTACTCGGTGTCTCGGTTGCGAGAACTATCTGTGAGGCTTGTCTAGGTCAGGTCTCCAAGAAGAAGGCCGCTCTTGTTCAGGTGAGGGCTAAGGACAGGAAATTTTCCCAGTCAGAGCTCCGGGAGCTGGCTAAGCAGGTTGAAGAAGGAATTTCGGAGCTCGCCTTAAGGGACTCTAGCGTTATTCCCGTGGAGGTTGAAGAGAAGCCGGAGGGGCTTGACATCTACTTCTCAAGTTACAGTGCAGCCAGGCGGGTTGCTGAATTGCTGTCACGCAGGATGTACGTCGAGGTCCTAGAGACAGCTAAGCTCATAGGTATCGATGACAGCGGGCGGGAGAAGTACAAGAGAACAATAAGGCTCCTGCTCCCGAGCTTCAAGGCGGGTGATGTGGTGAGGTTCAATGGTGGCGTCTTCTACGTGCTTGGTGTGACTGCTAGGCACGTAGAGTTGCTGAACCTTGAAAGCTACGCGGTCACGCGCCTCTACCTGAGTCATGAGTTCACCTCAAGAGTGGAGGTTCTAGCGCACGTTGACGAGCTACCGGAAGCTATCGCCGTATCTACCCACGGCGACTTCATTCAGATTATGGAGCTGGGGTCCTACAGAACATTGGAAGTGCGCTTAATCTCGCCAGACGCCGCCGAGCTCTTGACCAGCCAAGAAAGGCTGAAGATATATTGGGAGGGAGAGAAGGCTTATATTATACCGATCCAAGGTACTCATCGAGGAGCAGCTCGATCGCGTGCCTAACGAGCTCGGAGATCGAGGAGTACAGTCCTTGTTCAACGAGCCTCTGCATCTCTTCGTGCTCCTTCTGAGTGATCCGGAAGTTTACCTTTACTAGATCTCTCGAGTGGGAAGATCTGCCCACGAGGTAGCTTGCACAGTCGTAGTTATAAAGCCTTCACACTTGCAAAAAGCTTTTTAAGTGCACCTCGAGGCGATAACGAGGTTTAGTATGCCTGAGTTCAAGCTGGTAATCTCTGACCCTGCAACCGGTAAGGCTGAGCAGGTGGAAGTGAAGGGAGACCAGGCCGCTAGACTCATAGGGCTTAAAATCGGAGATATAGTAGATGGAGCTCTCATCGGCAGGCCGGGCGTTAAGTTGCAGATAAGGGGTGGCTCTGGAAGGGCGGGCGAGCCCATGAGGCCGGACATTCCCGGAGCGAGGAAGGGTTATTTTCTCCTCTCAGGGCCCCCAGGCTACCGGCCGAGGGAGAAGGGCGAGCGCAGGCGCAAATACGTTAGGGGTAATACCATCACAGACGACATAGTTCAGATAAACCTCGTTGTCTTGCACGGTGAAGAGGCCACTCAAAAGAACTAAATATTTATAAGCTTGGGAAACGTCAGCACCTCATATGAGTAAAGAAAAAGACGCCGATGCCCGCGGCGAAGAAGAAGCAGAAATCCCGCTACCCGACGGGCAGACAACGCTTTTATGTGTTATCCAGCAGCTGCTAGGCTTCGACAGGGCTAGGGTCTTCTGCAGCGACGGCAAGGTTAGGCTCTGCAGAATTCCCGGGAAGTTTAAAAAGAGGATGTGGATGAGGGTTGGGGATGTTGTTCTCGTGGCGCCGTGGGATTTTCAGCCTGATAGAGGAGACATACTCTACCGATACACGTCCACGGAGCTTCAAAGGCTTGAGAGAAAGGGCCTGCTCAAAGAACTCCACGAACTGCTAGGATAGGCTTTTGATGAGCTTGGCTAACTCGATGGCGAGGTTCCTAGGTACGCCTGTGAACCGCCTCACCTCTAACCCTTTTTGGAAAACTATCACAGTTGGTAGACCGTAGACCTCAAACCTCTCTACCGCCCTCTTATCCCTGTCGACATCTATCCTCAGGAACGCGACATCCGTACTTGACCGGAACGCTTTAGAGACCTGGTCGAGCACCTCCTCGACAGCTTTGCAGGGGATACACCACTCCGCGTAGAAGTCTAAAACCACCACTCTCATGCTTCTGAGGTAATTCTCGGCCTGCTCCACGCTCACATCCAGCAGCCCCACATCCAAGCACCAGAATATATAACGATGTGCCGCCTTGAAAAGAATAACTGTGGGTACGCACCTTACACCCATAATCCCCCGCCTGAGAATAGGCCTAAGCGGGATTAGGGGTAAGACTCTGGTCGTGGACGCTCTAAACGCTATTTACCAGTTTCTCGCGTTGATCCGCCGACCCGACGGCGAGCCTCTCGAGAACAAGGAAAGAAAGGTCACTTCGCACCTTGTAGGCCTCGCCTCCCGTTTCTCAAAGCTCGCAGTCGATTACCACTGTGACTTCATCTTCGTCTTTGACGGTCCACCGCTACCTCTAAAGCAGCGTGAGCTTGCAAAGAGAAGACTCATCCGGGAAAAAGCCGAGAAGGAGATGCGGGAATTGCTGGCCAGAGGCGAGTACGAGAAAGCGTTCTCGAAGGCCGTCGTAGCCGTGAAGGTTGATGAGTGGGTGATAGAGAGCTCTAAGAAACTCGTCAAGCTTATGGGGTGGCCTGTAGTGGACGCTCCGGCCGACGCAGAGGCTCAGGCCGCTTACATGGTATCTAAGGGCGACGCGTGGGCTGTAGCCACTCTCGACTGGGACGCTCTGCTTTACGGCTCCCCACGCCTACTCCGCTACCTAACCCTTACGGGTACAGAGTGGTTGCCAAGCAAGGGGGTGGCGAGGAGGCTCGAACCCGAGCTCGTGGAGCTTGAGGGCGTACTCCAGAGGTTGGGTATATCGAGGCGCCAGCTCGTCGAAATAGCGATCCTGGTGGGCACTGACTACAGTGAAGGGGTGAAGGGGGTTGGCCCGAAAAAGGCCCTCCAATTGATAAAGAGGTACGGGAGCATTGACCAGCTACCTAGAAGCATCAGGGAGAAGCTAGCGGGCTACGAGGAGGTTCTCGAGATCTTCCTCAACCCGCCCGTCAAAGAGAGCTACAGTCTAGAGTTTCAGGAGCCGGCTTACGACGAACTTGAACGCTTCCTAGTGGACGAGAACTCGTTCTCCGAGAGTAGAGTGAGAACCTTAATCGAGCGGCTTAGGATAGTTTGGGGTAGGAGGAGCCAGCTGACGCTCAACGGTTTCGCGTAGAACGCGAAAAGATAAGCTTGCCCGCTGCTCCTGTAAAATAGAGGAAGCAGGGTTTTAATGAACTCCCTACGTGTGTAGCTCCCACTTTACTTTCGAGAGCAGCTTCTGATCCCCAACGTGGTGAGGTAATTGGAATTAGCTTGGGAAAGCCCGAGGATGACAAAAAGAACTCTGAGAGCGGCGTTGAGAAAATATAGTGGAACAGGATTGGAAAAGCGGGTTAGTGCGCGGTGGCTTTGACATTCAGTGACCTTGTGAAGGTGGCTAAGCAGGTCGAGGAGAAGAGAAGCAGGATTGAGAAAGTTAGGGTGCTGACCAGCTTCTTTCAAGGGCTGACTCCGGAAGAGGCGGCTCTCGCGGCGAGGTTTCTTGCGGGGTTTGTTTTCCCGGAGGGGGATGAGCGCGAGTTAGGTGTGGGTTATGCTACCATAATTAATGCTATTCGGCAATTGAGGAACAGCAGGATTGCACCGCTCATGAGAGAGCCTCCGACCCTTCAGGAAGTGTACTCTACCTTAGACAGGATCTCAAAGGCGAGCGGCGAGGGGGCCAGAGAGAGGAAGCTTATACTTCTCCGCGGCCTCTTCTCGAGGATGAGCGAGGAAGAGGTGGAATACCTCCTAAGGATGCTCTTTGGCGAGGTTAGAATAGGTGCTAACGTCGGGGTTATTTTAGAGTCTTTGGCCAAGGTGGGAGGCTACACAGGGGAGGAGATTAGAAGGGGGTACATGTTACTAGGGGATTTGGGTGAGCTAGCTAGGAGAGTCGTCGCCCGTGAAGACATCAGGAGTGTGAGTTTAGAGATTTTCAGGCCCGTTAAGCCCATGCTCGCGGACATGGCGTACAGTCCGCTAGAGGTTTTACGAGAACACTCGGGCTACACTTCAGCAGAGTTCAAGTACGATGGTGTTCGGGTGCAAGTACACGTCAAGAACGGTAGGGTTGAGATCTTCTCGAGGCGAATGCACAGGATAACGGAGTTTCTTCCAGACGTTGTTGACAAGGTGCGTGAGCACGTGAAAGCGGAATCGGCAGTGGTGGACGGCGAGGCCGTGGGGGTAGTTGCAGGCAGGCCTGTAGCCTTCCAGGAGCTGGCCCGCAGGTTTCGAAGGAAAAACGAGCTGAGAAGCTTCCTCAGGAGTGTCCCGTTTCAGGTCTACTTCTTTGACATACTTTACCTGAACGGCAGAATGCTGATCGACGAGCCTTACGTTACGCGTAGAAACCTTCTGGAGGACGCGCTGGAAGGAGAGCTTCTCGCAAGGCAGAAGTTTGTCTCGAGTGTGGAGGAGCTGGAAGCCTTCTACGAGGAGGCGGTTAGAGAAGGCCACGAGGGCGTTGTGTGCAAGCAACCGGGGTCGAACTACGAGCCGGGCGTGCGTGGAAAGAAGTGGTTGAAGCTGAAAAAAGTCGACACGGTTGACTGCGTGATAGTTGCCGCTGAGTGGGGGCACGGGAGGCGTGCCGGGTGGCTCAGCGACTACTACTTAGCAGTTAGAGATGAGAACACAGGAGGCTTCGTCGTCGTCGGAAAGACCTTCAAAGGATTAACCGACGCTGAGTTTGAGGAAATGACCAGGAAGCTGTTGGAGCTGAAGACGCGTGAAGAGGGGTGGGTTGTCCACGTGAAGCCGCAGATTGTGGTCGAGGTGGACTACTCGGAGATACAGAGAAGTCCGAGGTATAGCTCGGGGCTTGCCTTGAGGTTCGCGAGGATCAGGAGAATAAGGCCAGACAAGAGCCCCGACGACATCACGACACTGCAGGAGCTCTGGCGCAGGTACCACGAGCAGAGGAAGGCAAGGATTATCAGCGATGCTTAAAGGCCGCACCTGGCTCATCTGCCCCCTTCACTTTTCCGAGGGCCCCTTTGCGGGGTGGTCATGGGTCCCCTTGCGGGGGCCGCCCCGGTTGGGCGGCCTTCAGCTCGTGTTGCCGCGGGCACATCCCCTCATCGCGCCGCGCGCGGCACTCGGCAAGCAGCCCATCCCCGTGGGTGTCGCCGTGCCGGGAACTGGGGCCGGGGCCTGGCGCCTCGCTGTGCCTGTCTGACTGGGCTTAGCTGAGAAGTCGTCCGGCGAGTAAGTGGTCAAGGTAAACGGGGAATCATTAATGTCTGTCTACGTCGGGCTACTCGGCAGTGTAGTGCCCAGGCTTATGCCGTACGCCGCTTTCAGCACGACGCTCCTTGTAGTGTACTCCCTCCTAGCGAGGCTCCTGATAGACAGCATTGTTTTAGCCGGAGTCCCCACCGCCTTGCTCTGGATGGAGGGCGTAAGGCTAGAGAGGCCAGCCAAGCGGTTAGTCTCTAGGTATTAGTGCCGTATATGCATAATCGCCCCTCTTTTTCCTTGACTAGTTTTCCAGTCAAAAAACTAAATATCCCTTAATCGCGGTTAGCCCTTGTAGTGCTTATGTCCTCGCCCGAGGAACTCCTCAGGGTCCTGAAGGATCCCACGCGAAGGAGGATCGTCAGGCTCTTGGCGGAGAAGGGGCCTTTGGAGTACAGCGAAATAATGAGGGAGCTGGGTCTCACCAGCACGGGGAGGCTAAACTACCACCTGAACGCGATGAGAGAGCTGCTGGAGAAGGATGAGCTGGGGCGCTACAGGTTAAACAGGAGGGGGCTCCTGGCCTACCAGCTCCTGAGGGAGTACGAGAGCGGTAAGGGAGAGTACACGATTGGCGTACACCCGCTTGCGTTATTGGTAGAATCGCTACCAGCGTTCATAGTCGGTGTGGTCATACTTTTCTTTCTACTAAGCCAGGGATTTTTCGCTGTTAATCCTCTCTTTTTGGTAGCGCTGATAGCCATAATTGCAGTGGTTCTGCTCAGACTGGCATACGGACTCGCGGGGAAGCCATTCCCGTACCTAAAAGTCAGAAGAGATTAGTCCAGAACCATGGTATGAGGAAATCATACCTAGTACGAGGAGATTCATACCCGCCTTATTTACCAGTCGTAGATCGTCCCTTGACGATATTCAGACGCGAGAGGAGTTGGGTGAAGAGCGAGCTGAGTAGGTGGAGAGGTAGGCTGTCTACCTAGAGGGGTTCCTCGAGAACTGCAGGAGGAGGGTCAAGGAGCTCGAGAAGGAGAGGAGAAGGCTGCTGAGAGAGCCAAAGAGGCTCTACCTGGAGTTCTCGCCCAATAGCGTCACGGACGACCCTTTCGAGATGATGTACCGCATAAGAGTAGCCTGGAGAGCTAGCAAGGAGAGGCTGAGGAGCGCGAGCTTTGAGGGCGGGTGCAGAGGGGAAGACCCGTCGAGGTTTTTTTCAATGCGCTTGCGAGCGATCCGGAGCTCAGAGAACTTGCGAAGGAAAACAGCTACCACTTCGCAACCCTAGTGGGCCTCGCCTGCACACACCTCTCGGCGGAGTCCCCCTAAGGGAGGCTTGCTTCCTCGAGGGCCTTGAGAGGTGGCTCACCATTGGGGGCAAGGTGCCATTTTCGACCAGGCGGCTCCTGGTTGCCGTCCCTCGCCTTCAGGCTCGCCGTAAACCCCTGCGAGGTCTTAAAGAATGCTCACCAGCGTGCCGAGAAGGAAAGGGGGTACAAACACATCTCACTGTTGGCGGCTCTCTGCGCCCTAGAGATCTCAGAGGGGAGCTTGAGGGGTACCTAGACGAGGCGGCCTTCTTGGCATCATTTGCATTCGGTGCGATACCGCTACAGTTAGAGAAGTCTGCCTCGCCTCGTATAAAGGGTAGTACTCAAGGAGCTTGTGTGGAGGCTCGTGGAGGAGAGTCGGCGACTCGAGGCAGTAGCCGTAGCCTACAGCGCGATGAGGCGGGAGGCTAGGCTGGCCTCCGAGCTCCTGCAGACCGTAAAGCGGGAGGCTGGTGGCTTGGAGAGGCTCGACCTGCCCGCTTTACGAGGACGCAGAAGCACTCGATAGAATGGGGGTTATAAGCGTTCACATATGCTGTGCCAGCAAAAACCCAAACTGCACAGTTGCTGCGCGAACACTCTCCTGCAACTTCTTCCCAACCCGCGGGGAAACAGGGGAATCGGTGGGTCAAACACGGGAGGAAATCAGGGAAAAACTAAAAGCACCACTGCTACGACTTCTATGCCGTGATAGGCGCTAAGGGAAGGGGTCGAACGGGCCGATGCTTAAAGTGGGTAGAGTGGCTATAACGCCGATCGCGGACGAAAGCCTAGGAGTGCGCTCGATGAGTCTATACGTTGAGACTCCAGACGCGAGGATTCTCTTCGACGCTGGGATAAGCCTCGGACCGCTTCGTTACGGTCTGCCACCGCACCCGGAGGAGTTCAGGTCTCTGAGAAGGCTCAGAGAGAAGATCGTGGAGTACGCGGGTAAGGCTGATGTTGTTACGGTGTCGCACTACCACCGGGACCACTACACACCACCCTATAAGTCGCTTTACGAGTGCACCGATGAGGAGACATTCCTAGAGGTCTACTCCGGTAAAACGTTGCTTGCGAAGTCACCAACCTCTAGCATAAACTTCAACCAGAAGCGTCGAGCCCAGCAGTTTTTCAAAGCTCTCGAAGAATCGAAGAGCGGTGCTAGGGTGGTCCTCGCGGACGCGGGGAGACTGCAAGTAGGCGACACGCTTCTCGAAAGCTTTATCGCAGTTCACGGGGATGAGAAACTGGGTTGGGTTGCCTGCTTCAAGTTGTACGTCGGGGGTGAGGCAATTCTGGCTTACATGCCTGACGTCCAAGGACCCGTCTCCGATGAAGCGCTGGTGGTTTTGCTAAATGAGAGCTTCAAAGTGGCCATAATCGGTGGTCCCCCGACCTACCTAGGAGACAAGGGCAAGGACAAGTTAAGCAAAGGGTTAGAGAACCTCGCAAAGGCTTTAAGGGTGAAGAGAATCAACATCGTATCGCATCACATACTCCGCGACCCGAACTGGCGAACTGTTATTGACGAGATCTCACCGGCAGTGGATATCCATCTCTACAGTGAGATAGCCGGGCTGAGCTTCACGCCTCTCGAGGCCCACAGAAAGCTACTCTACGAGACAGACCCACCCCCGCAGTCGTACCTAGAGGCATTAAGGAAAAAGCGGATACGTTGCGAAGATCTTGGCGTTTGAGGGGCCGGGAACGGAGCCTGTAACTTCTTCAGCAATGCCTCGCTGATCTACCCCCGCGGATTCGATGCCTACGATGGGTCTCCCACGCGCTTTTAGGCTACCATGGTCTGTCTTTTATCCCCAGAACGTACGCCACTGCATTGGTGACTAGATGAATAAGAGGCGTTAGAACAACAACCACCACAACGTATTCCAGTGGCGGTGGCTTGTAAAGCCAGTAGGCGAGCACCGATCCCGCCACAAAGTCTAGTTGGTCTAAAAGAGGAGCGGGGTCTCCTGGTCTTAGACCCAGCCTCCTTTTGACGAACGCACCTACTAGGTCGCCTGTTAGTGCCCCGATGGACATCACAAAGGCAGACAAGAGGTCATGCAGCCCGAAAAGCTGCAGCAGGGCTCCACCTGCAGTCCCCGCGGCAACCCCGCCCAGGAAACCCTCAATAGATTTGTTGTCTCCTAAAACCCTCCTTCCGTCTGTGAATGTGGCCCCAAAGTCAAGGGGGTGCGGACGGTAACCAGCCCGCCGGATAACATGAACGGTTAGAACTGGGGCCCCGTTGGCAAAGTAGGCCGGGAGAATCCACACGATAGCATCCACTATTACGTGCACGACACAAAAATTACGAGATGATTAAAAAACTTCAGCTTTTACGGAGCTTATTGATATACTCCTCGATGCTCTTCGAACCCGAGAGCACCCCTTTTTCCGTGACTAATAGTGGAACCTCTGAGGTCCCGTACTCAAGAAGTAACCAACCCCTAAGGCTGTTTTTCGAAACGTCAACCACCTCGATCAAGCCGGAAAGACCGTTTTCAGCCAGCTTTGCTAGCAGGCGCTTCGACTCTTCACTCCCATCAACGAAGAGTACACCTACGTTGCCATTCTCCCTGACCATCACCACCTCACACCCCGCAGTCGAGTCTTTACGTTAACCATTCGAAACCCGCACACTACAGTTGAAATATAACTGTAGAGCAACAAAAACCCTTGCCGAATAAGCTGAAAGTGAAAACCTCCGAAAAGTGGACCGGCCGGGATTCGAACCCGGGACCACCGCCGCTCTCGGAGCCCCTCGAATCCGCGCCCTTGCGAAGGCGGCATCCTCCCACTAGACGACCGGCCCCCAACGGGAGCTTGCAATGCTATCTTAAAAAGTTTGCCACAAAACACCAGAGCTGTCCAGTTACTCCTGCTGCTCTTCGCTCCTCTTTCTCCGCTCTCACCCGCCCCTTAAACTGGTTGTTACACTTCTCAAGCCAAGTCGTGCTCGAACGCCCCCTCCATGACCTCTATAAACCCTTGATGAATGGGAGAAAGTAGTGTTGAACACGAAAGAAGTATACTGTAACGTGTTCCTCCTACAGCGCCGTTGTGGACAAAAAGTTTTTGAGGAAGTTGGAGGTGAAGAACGAGAGACCTATGATTGCTAGGACATTCGAAATCCGTGGCGAGATGAAACTCCGGCTCGGAGCGCGGCAGGGTTTCAGAATCTACGTCCGTGCAGTTAAGGAGAGTGAGGCCATGGAAAAGGTTTACAGTGTTTTAGGCAGCAGGCACAAGGTTACACGAAACCACATTAAAATACACAGCGTGAAGGAGGTTAGTGTAGACGAGATCGAGGACAACTACATTAAGAGCTTGGCTTCCTCAGACAAAGTCGTGGTTTATACGCGCTAGGCTTTTTGGTAGCGATCGCTTTTATGGGCGCTTTGCCACGTTTTTGCCTTGGCTTCTCGTAGGGTTTGCTTAAGTTGACCGGCCCCGCGTGGGCGCTATGAGCCTTGGTAAACACCTGAAAGCGCTAGCACGTAGAGCGGATAGGCGGAGATTTTTGCCCAGTTCCTCCCACGCTCACTAAGCTACTTGCTGGGCGCCACAGAAAGTCTCGATGGGGTCTGGAACACGTGAAGGGGGTTTCCACGCATGGGCTATATTAACGAAAAGCCTTATTAGTGCTCTGCCGTCACAAGCGACGAGAGGGTTCATATGAGCTCTAAGCAGGAAAGAGCAAGTCTAGCTGAGGAGTATGGTTTGCTTACTCAGCTAGCGGAGGAGCTTCAAAAGGAGATATCGCTTGCCCAGAATCTCCTCGTGGAGGTTGATTCAACAGTTGCGACTCTGAAGAACATAAGCTCGCTTGGCGACTCGCGTGAGATCCTCATACCTATATCGACGGGTGTCTATGCCAGGGCTATTATAAACAGGCAGGACAAGTTCCTCGTATCCATCGGGTCCAACATCCTCGTTGAGAAAGACCTTAACGACACGTTGGAGTTTCTGAAGCAAAGAAGGGATGAGTTGCAGCAGCTCATCGAGAGAAGAGTTGATGAGCTCAACAAGATTCTCCAGAGACTACAACAGTTGCAGGCCGCGTTAAGGTAGCCCGCAATGCAGCAAGGGCTTTCACGGGTTTTCAGGGAGTTTGTCAGATCCTTGGCGTATAAGGAAATAACTCCTGAAAGCTTTGACGATGCTTCATCTAAGCTTCTGCTAGAGCTCGTGGAGAACAACGTAGCCCTTGAGGTCGCGGAGGGCCTTATTGCTCAGCTTCGGGAAAGGGTGGTGGGGCGAAGCGTTAAACGTGGGAGTAGCATTGCGGAGTTCATCCGGGAAGAGCTTAAAGCCGTTTTGCTGAATGTTTTTGAAAGAGCTGGGGTTTTCGACCTCGAGCGTGAGGTTTCGGTCAGGAAAGGCGGAGCTGAGCCGTACAAGGTTGTTTTCCTGGGACCGAACGGCCACGGAAAAACCACCACGATCGGAAAACTTGCTTACCGTCTGAGGTTAAAGGGCTACAGGGTAGTGATCGCAGCCGCCGATACATTCAGAGCTGGGGCTATCGAGCAGGTGTCCCAGATCGCGAACATGTCCGGGGCGTTCCTTGTGAACCTAGGTTACGGCGCCGATCCGGCTGCGGTTGCCTATGAGGCTGTCGAGAGGGCCAGAAGGCAAGGGTTCGACGTTGTACTAGTGGACACAGCTGGGCGGATGCACACTAGGAAAAACCTGATGGATGAGATGAGGAAGATAATCAGGGTGGTTGAGCCGGACTTTAGGGTTTTCGTTGGAGACGCGCTCACCGGGAACGATGCGGTGGAGATGGCTAGGACGTTTTTTGAAGAAGTGGGTTTTGATGGCAGTATAGTTACAAAGTTCGATGCTGACACCAAGGGGGGCGTAGTGTTATCGATCGTGTATACTACGGGTAGGCCTATCCTGTACGTCGGGACCGGTCAGAGGCTCGAAGACCTGCATCCATTTGACTACAGGAACTTCGTTGACTCCCTGCTCGACTAGATTTTTATACTCCTGCCGGGGGGAGAGTTTGTGTCTAAAAGAGATTTTCTGACCCTAAAGGATTATACTGCCGAAGAAATTAGGCTCCTGATCGATGACGCCATCCTGTTAAAGAGGTTGAGGCAGAAAGGTAGGGCGGTGCTTCCGTTTCTCTCAGGATTCAACGTCGCTCTGATATTTGAGAAACCCTCAACGAGAACAAGGGCCTCCTTCTCGGTAGCTGTGTATGAGCTTGGGGGGCTACCTATAACCTACTCTGCTCAGGAGCTTCAGCTTTCTCGCGGGGAGCCTGTAAGGGATGTTGCGAGGGTTTTATCGAGGTATCACCACGCCATTGCCGCTAGGGTTTTCAGGCACTCCGACCTCGAAGAGCTGGCCAGGTTCTCTCGTGTTCCTGTGATAAATATGCTCAGCGACCTCTACCACCCCTTGCAAGCCCTGGCTGACTACATGACGATTAAGGAAAAGAAAGGGCGAGTAGACGGGGTAAGGGTAGCTTTCATCGGTGATGGGAGGGATAATGTCTTCAACTCGCTTGCAATAGCGGGGGTGAAGCTCGGCGCGAGGATCAGAGTTGCCTCACCGAAGGCCTACGAGCCAGATCCCGAGGTTCTCGGGGACGACGTTTACTCGAAGATAGAGATCTACGAGGATCCCGCTGAGGCTGTGAGAGACGTGGACGTCGTTTACACGGACGTCTTCGTGAGCATGGGTCAGGAGAAGGAGCGAGAGGAGAGGCTCAAGGCGTTCTTGCCACGGTATCAGGTGAACTCAGACCTTTTGAAAAAAGTGGGCAGGGATGATTACATCGTGATGCACTGCCTGCCTGCGCACCGCGGTGAAGAGATAACCGACGACGTCATCGAGAGCGGCAACAGCGTGGTTTTTGACCAGGCAGAGAACAGGCTGCATACCTCGAAGGCCGTGCTCTTGTACCTGCTCAACCCGCACTGGTCTAGGAGCCTCTAGCCTTAACGAAAGTGTCCACGTAGAATCTTCCGAAAGCGTGAGCGGATACTCTGCCTTGAAGCTCCCTCAGGAGTTTGCACTCAGTCATGAGAGTTGCCTTTAAATGGTTGCTGCTGTAGGCCTCCTCTATTTCCTGAAGCGACGTAGAGTAGAGGGGGTAGGCAACGCGGGTTGTCGCCTCGAGGGTGAGCCCAGCTAGGTTGCCTCTGAGTACTTCCCTGAGAAAGTAGCAAGCGAGGTCGTCAGCGGTGAATGGTAGCAGGAAAAGGGCTTGAGGGTAATCCTCACTAAGGGAAGCTACGGCGAGCTTCACATCTGTGTATGTGGTGAAGCCCCCATCGATGCTTCTGCTAGAAGCTACCTGATTTGAGCGGAGCGCCAACTCACGGAACGCGTCCGGGCTTCCACCTAGGTGGAGGTGATGCATTTCAACGTTGTACTCCTGCTCCACGCTTATGGCTAACTCCAAAAGGAGAAGTGACTGGAGGTTCTCGAGCGTCACGAGAACCAGGGTGTCATCTGGCCTGGGGTTGAAAGCCCGGAGGGATCGCGTAAACCTTTTCTTCAGGGTGGTGTAAGAGCCCACGATCATAGGGCGAGCGCGTTGGTTAAAAAAGCAGTCTTTAGCGTTACAGGGTGCACTAAGGCAGAGCTGGAAGCCGCGTTAAAGCGAGCATTAGGCTTTAGCAACATAGTGCCCATAGAGACTGTGAACGGTGTAGTGAGCGTGCAACTTAAGGTAAGAAGCGTCGTGAAGAGCTTGAACTGCTGGGAACTTAAGCTATCTCTCACCCACCAGGGCGGTTGGCTGTGGGGGGAGACGTTCGAGGTTTGTGCCGAAGAAGACGGCTCCGCACTTCAAGTCGCGTTTTCCAGGAAGAAAGGCGTTGGGCGTATAAGCGCGGACGTCTTTGGGTTCTGGATACTGGAGATCATTAAAAGTGAAAATCCTAACGTCGAGGCAAGCATCACTCACAGGTTCTGAAGTTGCCTTCGACTGAGCATCTCTTTCGAGCTCTCACAGGGTTCCGAACGGCTCAGGGTATTCTTGCTTTTTCAAACATCCAGCTCGGCTTGCTTAGCGGCCTTGTGGCGTCAATGCCGAGCTTAGAGGTTATGAGGGATTTTTGATCAGCCGACGGGTCGAGGCTGCTGCCCCGGGCCCCTCTAATGATGACTAAATCCTCGTCTGGCTGCATCCTGGTCGCAATAGCCCACTCGACGTCTTCCGGGTTGTCTGGATCGACGTCGCCATCAACGACGATGGCTATCTTTAGGGAGGGGTGCGCCGCAAATGCGGCCAGTATAGCGTTTTTTGCGTCACCTTCGGTGCTCTTGTCTATGCTTACTACAGCGTAGAGCCATCCGCCGCCGGAAGGAGGTAGCCTAACTTTGTGAACCTTGGGGACAACCTTGCTCACGCCGTCCCATATCGCGACTTCCCTCGGGAAACCCATGAGGAGGGTGTGCTCGTAACCCGAGGGGAGTATGGAGTAAAAGTACGGAGTTTGCCTCGTGAGAATCTCATGAACCAGGAAAACAGGCTCCTCGCGCACCCCATCGTAGGTGCCGAGAATGTCCACGAAAGGACCCTCCTTCGAGCGCTTACCGGGCAAGAACTCGCCGAGTATAACTACTTCAGACGGGACCGGCAGCACTACACCCTCGAGGAGGTCTGAGGTGCCAGCTAGCCCTCCACCGGCTAAGGTGTTGGCGACCTCTACCTCGTAAATACCGTAGGGCGGACTGCACGCAGCCGCCACGTAAACTGCAGGTGGTGCTCCAACCAGGATCGCTGCGGGAAGCGCGATGCCTCTCTTCTCGGCCTGGGTGAACATGTAATAAAGATGGCGTGGAACGAGCCTCACCGCCAGGTGGTTCTCGTCTAGGATCATAGCCCTGTGTATGCTCGCGTTGACGGCCCTGCCGCCAACCTCCTTGGCGATGAATACCCCTGCCGTTATGTAGTAACCCCCATCTTTCTCGAAGAACTTGGGTACCGGTAGCCTGAGGAGGTCGTCACCGAGCGACACTAACGAGGGGGTCGTCAGGTTGCTTATCTGAAGCGGGGAGGACATGGCTCTGGCCATCTTCGAGTAAGCCTCGGCGTCATCGCGGACTCCGAGGACCTCGAACAAGGCTTTACGGCTGGCGAGGAGGTTAGACACGACAAGTCCACGCTCGGTGTCGGCCACCACCGGGGTTGGCTGGCTGTCTCTTATGAATCTAGCAACCTCGAACTCCAGCTCGAGCTTACGCTGAGACTCTATTATCTCGCTCTGAGAGCGGTAGAACTGTAACAAGGCGCGCAGGTCTAGTGCGGCGTTCTGCACAGGAGGCGATGCTTCCCGCATCATCCTTCCGCTCGCTTCACCACTTTAATGTCATCCGCGCTGATCGTTACAGGTAACACGTACACGGCCTCTGCGAGCTCCACTTTAACTTCGTTTCTTGCCGGGTCCACGCTGATGATTTTTCCCCTCATTCCGGCGAAGGGGCCTCTAATTATCTCAACAAGATCACCCACTCTGACGGCCTCGACCACGGGTTTGGGCTTTATGAACGACTCCATTTCGCTGAAGCTAATGGCTCCCCTTACAGCCCCCCTCACGTGCTTCATACCGGCCACGAGCCGCTGGGCTTCGTAGAGGGCTCTGCACTCTATGAAGAGAAGCCCCTTCACGCCCGGCACAACAACTATGGAGTCTACGTTGTATTGTCCCTTGCTAGCTCTGTTGTACAGGAGGTGCGCAACGTTGTACTCCTGCCCTGCCGTGACGCGGAACGCGTAGAAGCGCGTTGCTTTCGTTGCGGAAGCTTGTTCCACGTAGCTCACCTATAGCTCGCTTCGAGATCTCAGGTAGAGCGCAGTGAAGAGAATAACAACCCCGACGACTAGACCTCCCAAAAGCGCGTACTCGCGCGGTATAGCCTGTATACTGGCGAACTCGAGCATGGAACCTGCCAGCTGGAAGAAGAAGCCCATCGTGCCTAGTATCCCGAGACCGAGGAGGACTACTCTTAAGGTCAGCTTGTACTCCTCTCTCGATGGCTTAGTGGCGAGCTTTAGGACCTTCACCCAGTCGTCTAAAACGTCGAGCACTTTCACGTAGAGCCACCCTCTCCTCCCATACGCGCGCATGCCATAAAAACCTTTTTGGATGATGGGATGCAGAGGAAGCTTCCCGCGAGTAATGTTTAAATAGACCCCCATTAACCACTAAAACTGCGGCCGTGGACACCGGCGGCTCGCCTGGATTAGCGGGAGAGGATCCCTCTCCCAATGAAAAGGCGGCCTCCGTCCACGGCTACACAGTGCTTCCCCGAGAAAACTGGCGCCGGCCGCTGAGGGGGCGCCTGCACTCTCGGGGAAAAGAAAGTGAGGCGCGGTGCGCAGGCTAATCTAGGTGCTCCACCCGCTCGCGGCCAGACTCCGGTTGATCCTGCCGGACCCGACTGCTATCGGGGTGGGGCTAACCCATGGAAGTCTAGGAGCCGGGGCTACGGCCGGCTCCGGCGGACGGCTCAGTAGCACGTGGCTAACCTACCCTCGGGAGGGGGATAACCCCGGGAAACTGGGGATAATCCCCCATAGGTGCAGACTCCTGGAATGGGTCTGCGCCGAAAGGGCTGCAGCGCCATGCCCGCTGCAGCCGCCCGAGGATGGGGCTGCGGCCCATCAGGTAGTTGGCGGGGTAACGGCCCGCCAAGCCGATAACGGGTGGGGGCCGTGAGAGCGGGAGCCCCGAGATGGGCACTGAGACAAGGGCCCAGGCCCTACGGGGCGCACCAGGGGCGAAACTTCCGCAATGCGGGAAACCGTGACGGAGTCACCCCGAGTGCCACCCGATGAGGGTGGCTTTTGCCCGGTCTAAAAAGCCGGGCGAATAAGCGGGGGGCAAGCCTGGTGTCAGCCGCCGCGGTAATACCAGCCCCGCGAGTGGTCGGGACGATTATTGGGCCTAAAGCGTCCGTAGCCGGCCCGGTAAGTCCCCCTTTAAAGCCCACGGCTCAACCGTGGGAGCGGGGGGATACTGCCGGGCTAGGGGGCGGGAGAGGCCGGGGGTACTCCTGGGGTAGGGGCGAAATCCTATAATCCCAGGAGGACCACCAGTGGCGAAGGCGCCCGGCTGGAACGCGCCCGACGGTGAGGGACGAAAGCTGGGGGAGCAAAGGGGATTAGATACCCCCGTAGTCCCAGCTGTAAACGATGCGGGCTAGGTGTTGGGCGGGCCTCGAGCTCGCCCAGTGTCGTAGGGAAGCCGTTAAGCCCGCCGCCTGGGGAGTACGGCCGCAAGGCTGAAACTTAAAGGAATTGGCGGGGGAGCACCACAAGGGGTGAAGCTTGCGGTTTAATTGGAGTCAACGCCGGAAACCTTACCGGGGGCGACAGCAGGATGAAGGCCAGGCTGACGACCTTGCCAGACGAGCTGAGAGGAGGTGCATGGCCGTCGCCGGCTCGTGCCGTGAGGTGTCCTGTTAAGTCAGGGAACGAGCGAGACCCCCACCCCTAGTTGCTACCCGGCCTTTCGGGGTCGGGGCACTCTAGGGGGACTGCCGGCGATAAGCCGGAGGAAGGTGGGGGCTACGGCAGGTCAGTATGCCCCGAAACCCCCGGGCTACACGCGAGCTGCAATGGCGGGGACAGCGGGTTCCGACCCCGAAAGGGGGAGGTAATCCCGTAAACCCCGCCTCAGTAGGAATCGAGGGCTGCAACTCGCCCTCGTGAACGTGGAATCCCTAGTAACCGCGTGTCACCAACGCGCGGTGAATACGTCCCTGCTCCTTGCACACACCGCCCGTCGCTCCACCCGAGGGAGGCCCAGGTGAGGCCTCTCGCCGAAGAGGTGGGAGGTCGAACCTGGGCCTCCCAAGGGGGGAGAAGTCGTAACAAGGTGGCCGTAGGGGAACCTGCGGCCGGATCACCTCCTTATTGATCCGGTCGAAAAGCCTGCGCACCGCGCCTCACGCTAATCTGGGATGCAACCCAGGAGGCTCAGCCTCCTGGGTGAAGGGCGTGAGCCCCATGCGAGCGCATGGGGATAATGAGCGCCGCGTAGGAGTGTGCAGATCAGGCTCACACCAGTAGACGGCTCGAAGCCGCTCGGTGGATGGCTCGGCTCGGGCGCCGAGGAAGGCCGTGGCAAGCGGCGATACGCCCCGGGTAGCCGCAGGCAGGCTTTGATCCGGGGATCGCCGAATGGGACCTCCTGCTACGGGCGAAAAGCCCGTAGCGCTCGGGAAACCCTCTTGGGGAGTACCGAGCGGGAACCCCCCCAACGGAAACATCTTAGTAGGGGGAGGAGAAGAAACCAACTGGGATCCCCTGAGTAGGGGCGACCGAAAGGGGGAGAGCCCAAACCGAACTCCCAGGCGAGGAGCCTGGGCGGATGTGGTGTTGCAGGGCCCCGCGCCCTCCCGGTCTCGGGTAGCCGAAGTGGGCTGGAAAGCCCCGCCGCAGAGGGTGACAGCCCCGTAGGCGAAACCCGAGGGGGAGACGGCGGGTGTCCCTGAGTACCACGGCTTGGTTTTGCCGTGGGAAGCTGGGGGGCACCGACCTCCAAGGCTAAATACGTCCCGAGACCGATAGCGAACTAAGTACCGTGAGGGAAAGCTGAAAAGTACCCCGGAAGGGGGGTGAAAAGAGCCTGAAACCGAGCGGCTACAGGTGGCGTGGCCCGAAAGGGTCGATCCTCCCTGAAGGAAACCCGGGCGACCGGGGAGTACGAGGGGAGGGGACCGGGGTCACGCCTTACGTCTAGAAACACGGGCCGGGGAGTTCACGGCTGTGGCGAGCCTAAGGGGCTCTAACCCCGAAGGCGTAGGGAAACCGACATGCCCGTAGCCGGTCGCAAGACCGGTGTGGGGCGGGGTCTGAAAGGGCCCGGAGTCACAGCCGTGAGACCAGAAACCGAGCGATCTAGGCCGGGGCAGGGTGAAGCCCGGCGAAAGCCGGGTGGAGGCCCGCAGGGGTTCTGACGTGCAATTCGTTCCTCTGACCTCGGCCTAGGGGCAAAAGACCAATCAAGCTCGGTGATAGCTGGTTCCCCCCAAAGCGGGTCCCAGCCCGGCCCGCCCGGAGGTGGCCGATCGGGTAGGGCACCGATTGGGGGTTTAGGGGCCGAAAGGCCCCGGCTCCCTTTCGAACCCCGAACCGGTCGGCACCGTAGAAGGGCGGAGACGGGTTCTGGCGGATAAGCCGCCAGGCCGAGAGGGGAACAACCCAGACCGGGGTTAAGGCCCCCAAGTGCCGGCTAAAGTGTCAAGCCAGAAGGGTGTCCCCCGCCTTAGACAGCGGGGCCGTAGGCTTAGAAGCAGCCATCGGCTAAGAAGTGCGTAACAGCTTACCCGCCGAGGCGGGGGGCCCCGAAGATTAGCGGGACTAAGCCGGCCGCCGAGACCCCGGGGCACCCCGCATTGCGGGGTGATCCGGTAGGGGGGCGTCCGGGTGGACTAGAAGCCGGGCCGTGAGGTCCGGTGGATCCGCTCGGAATGAAAATCCCGGCGGTAGTAAGAGCGCAAGAGGGGTGAGAATCCCCTCCGCCGAAAGGGCAAGGGTTCCTCAGCAACGGTCGTCGGCTGAGGGTTAGCCGGTCCTAAGGTGGCCCTTAACCTGGTGCCACCGAAAGGGAAAGGGGTTAATATTCCCCTGCCGTGGGGGTACGCTTCGCGGCAACGCAAGGCCCCGCTCCTGACGCCTCGGGATAGGGGAGTAGGGCCGCCGCCCTATCCAAGCGCTGAAGCCCGCGGAGTGCCGTCATGGCGAGAAGCGGGTGAAGGCGCGATGGGCCTGCCGTTAGGCAGGTTCCCCCGACTCCTGGGGCCCGTGAAAAGGGAGCGGGGAAGGACCCCCCACGACCGTACCGAGAACCGACACAGGTGCCCCTGGGTGAGAAGCCCAAGGCGTGGCGGGGTAACCCGGGCTAGGGAACTCGGCAAATTGGCCCCGTAACTTCGGGAGAAGGGGTGCCTGCGGTCTTGGGGCACACCCCTGGGACCGCAGGTCGCAGTGACAAGGGGGACCCGACTGTTTAATAAAAACATAGGTCCCCGCGAGCCCGAAAGGGTGAGTACGGGGGCTGAATCCTGGCCACTGGCGGTACGTGAAACCCGGGTACAACCGGGCGAAGCGCCGCTGAAGGCCGGGAGTAACTCTGACTCTCTTAAGGTAGCCAAATGCCTTGCCGGGTAAGTTCCGGCGCGCATGAATGGATCAACGAGGTCCCCACTGTCCCAGCCCGGGACCCGCTGAACCCGCAACCAGGTGCAGAGTCCTGGGAGTCCCGGTGGGGCGAGAAGACCCCGTGGAGCTTCACAGCAGCCTGGCGTTGGGATACGGCTGCGGGTGCGTAGCGTAGGCGGGAGCGATGAAACCAGTCCTCCGGGGCTGGTGGATGCGACCATGAAACACCGCTCACCCGTGGCTGTATCCCTAACCCTGGGGCAATCCTGGGGGACAGCGCCAGGTGGGCTGTTCGGCTGGGGCGGCACACCCCTGAAAAGGTATCAGGGGTGCCCAAAGCTCGGCTCAGGCGGGTCAGAACTCCGCCGTAGAGGGCAAGGCCAAAAGCCGGGCTGACTGCGCCCTTAAACGCATGGGGCGCAGGCGGGAAACCGGGGCCTAGCGAACGCTCGTGCCCCCTTCGGTGGGGGCCGGGCATGACAGAAAAGTTACCCCGGGAATAACCGGCTCGTCGCGGGCGAGAGTTCACATCGACCCCGCGGTTTGGTACCCAGACGTCGTCTCTTCCTAGCTTGGCCCTGCAGCAGGGGCCAAGAGTGGGGCTGCTCGCCCATTAAAAGGGAACGTGAGATGGGTTTAGACCGTCGCGAGACAGGTCGGACTCTACCTGCCGGGACCGTTGGCCGCCTGAGGGGATGGTCCGCTCAGTACGAGAGGAACGGCGGGCCGCGGCCTCTAGTCTACCGGTTGTCCGGCAGGGCACTGCCGGGCAGCCACGCCGCAAGGGGTAACCGCTGAAGGCATCTAAGCGGGAAACCCACCCCGAGACGAGGCGGCCGCTCTCGGCCGCATGGGGCCTCGGCGACGAGGCTCCTGGCCGAGACGAGGGCACCCGTAGAAGACGGGGTTGATGGGGTGGCGGTGTATGCACCGAGGGCTCTGCCCGAGGTGCGAGCCGGCCACTCCCAATAGCCCGAGGCTGTCTACTGGTGTGAGCCTGAGCACAAAACTCCTACGCGGCGCGATATTTTTCCAATATTTTTATTTCCGTTTGTCTTCTTCGAGGTTGTCATCTCACTTGCATTGACATCTTCGTTTATTGTTGAACACCTCTTATGCAGATAACAGATTTTAACCCCAGGGGTTAGGTAATGTTTGATGAAGCTGTTTGAAATCGGTGTGGGTCGCTACCCTCCCGCTCTTTTCCTGAAGCCTGATTCGAAGCTTCTCGAGGTACTTATTGGAATGGCATCGAAGCGTGTCAGGCACTGCCCGCTGGTGGACAATGATGGTAAGCTTGTTGGTATGATATCTGTCCGCGATCTTGTGGACTTCTTGGGAGGTAGGAGGTTTAAAGACATTGTTGTCGGGACTTACAGCGGCGATATATACAAAGCCTTAGAAGAGACTGATGCCTTATCGCTAAGTTACAAGCCTCCATTCGTCTACATGGACGCTGGCCTCAAGGATATTGTTGAAACTATGCTTTACCGAGGCGTCGGCGCTTTGGCCGTGGTGAACAGGGACGGCGTGTTGGTGGGCATCATCTCGGAGCGGCACATAATTTCTCTTTTCGCTGACGTGGAGACTCATGTTAAGGTGAAGGAGATAATGACTAAGCCTTTCGCCAGCCTTACGCCCAGCGATAACATCAGGATGGGTCTTCAGCTTATGAGCGAGAGGAGAGTCAGGCGCATACCGCTCATAGCCGGAGGCGAGCTACAGGGTATAGTCACGGTCAAAGATATTCTAGGCTTCCTCGCCTCGGATGATGTGCTAAAAGCCCTTCGGGCCGGTGATGCCCAGAGGGTCTATGAAACACCTTTAGCCTACATCGCCAGTAGGCCTGTGGTAACGGTGAGCCCTGAGGACGATGTGGGTGTGGCGGTGAAGAGGATGAAGGAGCGCGGGATCGGAGCGGTTGTTGTTGTCTCCGCTGAGAAGAAACCGGTTGGGATATTGACTGAGCGAGACATCATGACGCGATTACCGCAGGTGAAAGGCGTTGAAACGTTTGTCGATGAGCTACAGCAGAAGATCTACGCCTCCAGGGTAACCTTCTAGCGCAAGAATTATATTTTCCCCAGAGTTGTCTTGAAACACAGAGCCGGGGTCGCCTAGCCTGGTCTAGGGCGCCGGACTCATAATCCGGTACATACCCCTGCCTAGGGGTATGCGGGAGTTTCCCGGGTTCGAATCCCGGCCCCGGCACTATCTGTATTGTTTTTTCTTCAACAGCTTGGCATGCGAGAATGACATTAGCGTAAACTCCATGGTCCCCCGTTCTCCGCGAAACTACCTGGCGCGAGTCTTTGCGGTGCACAATAAAAAGCATTCACCTTACTGCTCCTCCTTTTCTGCCTTCCACTGGCCCCCTTAGGCTCTTCGTCATCCTTGCTCGGCTTCAGTGTTGCGTTGCCAACGACAGCCTCCTTCACGAAGCCCGCTGAGCGGAGCCTCTCCAGCGCAACGGTGATGTACCCCGGTTGCGGGTGCCGAAGGCTCTGGTGATGGGCCTGGGGGCTGCCTTAGGTGCTAAAGCATCCCCGTCAGCTCGGTTAGCTCGAGCAACTTGGCCACGATTTGTTGTGGGCTACACGGAGGTGCTCATAGATCCAGTAGCTCAAGGGTCGGAAAATGAGGAGAAGATGGGAGCCAGGTGCGGCCGCCGGGATTTGAACCCGGGTTCTGCGGCTTGGGAGGCCGCCATCCTACCAGACTAGACTACGGCCGCTACCTCTCTCACTCCCTCTATATTTACGGAACCTCTATTTATTTTTGTTCTTTAGTTTCCTGTATTGAGGCAATCCGAGTACCTCTGGTTGAGGGCTATCTTCCTTTTTTGAAGAGGAATAGATGCAAAAGTAAATATAGGAGGCTTCGGAAAAAACGTCGGGTGGGGGAGTTGAGTCTAACCGGCGTTGAAAGGTTCTTACTAGCGTACATCTATTACGAGTACGGCGGCAAGATATATTATCAATCTGGGAGCAGTGCACCTGAGGAATACCTAGCTGAGTTCATTACGGAGGAGTTTTTGCCTAGGAAGAACCCGAACTTTGCGCGCGTTGTGGGGGGCTTCGCGGAAGCCATACGTGGTTTGAGGGATAAGGGCTACATCACGATGACCGGTTACGAGGTCAATTTAACTGAAGACGGTAAGAGGGAGGCGTCGAAAGTACCGCAGGAGGAGTACAAGGAGCTGAAGAAGCGCTTCACAAAAGTCTAGGGTTCGTGTGGGGATAGATCTGAGTTGAAAGCCTCAATAGGCTACCGGGATCATTCATTAATGTACGGCTATAAACACGTATTCTTCACGGGTTGAGTCAAACTTGCGTTGAACTAGCCCCTTCTCTATTAGGGATGTTAACGCTCTGTAAAATGAGGCGGGGTTGACTCCTCTTTTCTTGCTCCATTCATAGAGCTGGCTTCTTGTCAGACCGGAGGGTTCTTGCTTAATGCGTTGAAGCAGGAGTTTTTCCACTTCTTCTGTAAGGAGAGCTTCTTCTCGAGATGCAGGGCGAGAACCCGCGGCAGCTTGGGGTTGTTCCTCCTGGCTCGAGAAAAACTTCATCAAATCGACTCCTTGAGGCTGTTTTTCCTCTTTTTTCCTCTTCTCCGGCATGGAGAGACACCCTGAATTTCTTCACGAGAACTTGCTATTATTGTTTTTTGGCTATGTTCAGTAGGATTTTCCTGTCCGCGAATAGCTTCCTCTTAAACTTCGAGATTTCCTCCTCTGTTACAGCTCTTAGCAGGACAGCCGAGATGTATATCTGCTCCCTGTACTCCCTGAGAACTCCGAAAACGAGAACCTTGGAGTCCTTCTTAAGGCCCTCGAGGAGGTCTCCCACCCCCTGAGTGTCCCAAACCCTTACGGTTACCTGGCCGCTCTCCAGTGCGAGGGTAATGTCCGTGTAGGTGCTACCACGCTGTATACTGGTCACAAAACCTATTGTGCAGAGCTTCCTCGTCTTAACTTCCACCTCTCCGAGAGACAGCTTTAAAAAAGCTACAGGACCTTCCCGAACGACGTTCTCAGGGCTAACTTCCTTAGGAAGCACCCTGACGTACCCGTTTAGCAACACATTGTTATGCACTCTTTTCGGCTTTTATTTTTCACAGCTTTAATTCAACGTGAAATCCCTCAAAGTGAACCTGTCAAAGTATTTGCCCTCCGTGCTCCGGATACCCGAGAGCCACATTCTTATCGTGGGGCCTACGGGCAGCGGCAAGACAAACACCGCGAAAGTTCTGGTTGAGGAGTACTTTAAAAAAGGTGTAAAAGTGCTGATACTGGATTGGCACGGAGAGTACAAAGGGCTTAAACGCTATGTTCCGGGCGAGAACTTCTCGATGAATATCCTGGAAAGAGGTGAGACTCTAAAGCATGATCCTGAGTTCGTTGTGGATCTATTCTCACAGGTATTTCAGCTCTCAGAGCCTCAGTGGTATCTTCTTCAGCGTAGCCTTCGCGAGATTAAACCACCGCTCAAACTCTCAACTCTAATTGCCGCAATAGAGGAGCAACCCGTCAAGGACTGGAAAGACTACGACATTAAGGCTGCTTTGCTAAGGCGGCTGGCAATTCTGAACGACGGGGTCCTAGGGCAGGTCTTAAACGGGGATGACCCTCCATACTTTCTCTTCGATGAAAGTGCCGTGGTTGACCTAAGTGTTATGCCTTTAAGGTACAGAGTCCTCCTAGTCCTTGTTCTGCTAAGGCACTTGTACGACTTCGCCGTTTACTACAGAGGCGTTTCAAACCGCATTGTGCACGTGACCGTTATTGAAGAAGCATGGAATGTTGTGCCGTACAAAGCGAAGTGGGAAGCCCCCTCGATCGGCGAGCGCCTCTTCCTGGAGCTTCGAAAGTTCGGGGAACAGCTTGTGGCTGTAACACAGAGGGTAGATGATGTTTCCGAGCGAGTTTTGAGGAACTGCCAGCTAATACTCATTCATAATCCCAACCCCCAGGACTTGATGAAGCTCGGCCTCCAAAGAGAGGAAATAGGCGAGGCACGCCTAGCCTCCCGAAAAGGCGTTGTCTATGCGATTTCTCCCGGTCGCGTTAGAAAGATTAGGGTAAGGCGGTCGGAGTGGCTTTAAGAGCGTGAAAAGTAAAAATATATTACAAGCCATCGTTTTTCCCAGGGTGTCTTGATGCAAAGGAAGGAGCGCAGGCTGAGGCTTAGAAGGCGTGACGAGGTACCTGAAGGTAAGGCTTACATGAATCCGTCAATGATGGCGGAGCTGGGGATATCATCAGCCATCGAGGTTGTGATAGCGGGCAAGAAGAAGCTGTATTTCCAGGCTCAACCCAACGATAAAGTGCCGCCGAACGAAGTGTGGTGTAACACCGACGAGCTTAAAATGCAGGGCGTCGCAGATTACACGATAGCCACGGTCAGGGCTAGAGCGGGTGGTTAGCGGTGTCCAATGTGTCTATAGCGGACGCAAGGCTGATCTCTATACTTCGCCGGGAGCTCACTATCGCTCAGGAAATCCTCGGTGACATTCGCAGAGTGCTTAAAAGTCTGAGCGACCCCGCGCAACGGGAGGAGCAGAAGAGGCTCCTAGAGCACGCTCAGACAGCTAAAAACCAGACAAAGGATCTTCAGACAGAGTACCTAACCTACCTCTCCAAGATCTCGCGCGTGCTTGAACATAAGGAGGAGTGGGTCAGAATAGGCTCACGCATAATGGAGGTTATAGACAAGCTGAGCGGCATAACTTACAGGCTGAGCTTCCTCATTGAGCGAAACTGGGTTGTGCCAGCACACATTCAGGCAGGCCTTCTGGACATGTGCCAGGAACTCGAGCAGATGCTCAGCGCAATGGATGATCTTCTTAACAGGCTTCAGTCCAGCCCCCCTCAAGCACTGGAGGATATAAGAAGGATCTCAGACTATGAGAACAAAATTGACGGCCTCTATCGTAATACGATCTTCAGCATCCTTGATTCAAACGTGTCAAGCAGCACGTCGCTTCTTTTGTTGAGCATCGCAGAGATGCTTGAAGACAGCTCCGACACGATTTATGAGCTAACGAGCAACGCTCACATACTTCTAATAGACTTCCTTTAAGCCCCCTCACATATCTTTGTAGCCTTGCCTAGCCCATGAAATCGAACAAAGTCTGCTGCCTTTTGCCCGTGTAGAAGTGCTCTTCTTTTATCCCGAAGTACTCTAGGATTCGTAGCGCGGCTGGCACGATCTGCCTTTTAACGTAGTACTCTACATCCACCTCCGAGTTGCTTTTAACGAGGAAAAACGGTAGGGCTTTCTCCGAGACCCGTTCCCCTCCCTTTACTATGACATAGCCGATCTTCGATCCCTTACCGACTTTCCAACCGGCGCTCACCATCACTTTAGCCGCTCTAACGTGCGGGGCGTCCACCTCGTACTCGTCGAGACTTTTTGAAAGTGTCTTCCATATGATTAGCTTCGAGATAGGTATCTTGCCCAACTCGAGATCCCTTATGATCGCTCGCACGTACTCAACGGCCTTCCACGGATCCCCTTCGCGTAACACGATCTCAATGACTTTTTCCTGTATTTCCTTAGATATTTCCGCCCAGTCACCGCGCACCGCCTCCAACCCGACCACGTCTATTCTTCCGTCTTCTAGTAGACCGCAGTACCGCTTTTTCGCCTCCGTGAAGAAAACTTTCGAGTAAACTTTGTCGATCTTTATTTCGAACCCTAGCTCCTTTTCAACAAACCTTATGAGCTCTTCTACTTTACCCCGGTCGTATTTGACGAACAGGCTGTCGGTATCTCCGTAAAGCACGTAAAGGCCTATCTTCTGAGCGTAGGCGAGTGCGCTCTTAATTAGCTCGCGGCCCCAGGCCGTTGTTGCCTCTGCGACCTCGCGCATATACCACCTAGCTAGGCTCCAACCGCTATACCCATATGTAGCGTTGGTCACTACCTTTATCGCCTTTTGCCTTTCGTCCAAAATCCTGTACATCTCGCTTTTTGGGTCCAAGTGCTTCATCTGATCCCTTATTTGACGCCTTGCTTCAAGTAGGCTTGATAGCACTTTTGCGTAGAAGCCTGGTGGGTTTTTCCTGAACCTGTGGCCAACCTCGGGGGCTGTGTAAACCTCGTCGGGGTGAACATCAACTCCCGGAGGCACGAACGTGTCAGGGGACACATTGTACTTTATCATTATGTTCGGGTACATTGAAGAGAAGTCGAGCACCGCTATATTCTCGTGTACGCCCGGCTTCGGCTTCAAGACTATGGCTCCCCGGTACGTTTCCTCGGGGCGCTCCTTAACATTGGGAACAAGCTCTCCGTAAAGGAAGGCCTGACGGATTAGGTGCCACTCTACCCGATTACCAACAGATGCGGCGAACACTTGGTCGAGAGGAAGCCCGACCAAGCTCGATAACTGCACCGCGAAGGGTAGAACAACCTCAGCGAGCTTAAACGTGCTAACAGCGTCGTCGCGGTTGTAACGCCTCAGCAAGTCTCTCTTTGATGGATCATCCCAGTATTCGTAAATCGATAGTGGATCTATTAGAATGCGCTCACTCTTCTTAACGACTCCAAGGTAGTCGGCCACGTTTTCTAAGGTCTTGACCTTTACCTCGGGGATCTCGCTTGCGTAGTCGTACAGATCTATGTTTGCCCTTCCAACAATGCTGTAGTGACCATATACACTCTGGGCGGGCTCTCCAGCGCCTCGAGACACATCGAGCCTCATCCTCGACCTGTGCGCGCGTGCAAGCAAGTATGGCCAGTCGAAGCGATTGCTGTTATAGCCAACAATAACATCGGGGTCTTGAGAGAGGAGGTCGTTCGCAAACTCGCGGATAAGCCTCTCGTCATCATTTCCATCAGCCTCAAAGGTTTCGACTCCCTCGCGGGTAGCTCTACTGATTAAAATCACGGGGTCACGGTCTGGGTTCGGCTCTCCAAACTTATTGTAGCACTCAATGTCGAAGGCGTATATCTTAAGATTCGGGAGCCTCTGTTCATCAATGGGTTTCGGAGGTTCAACTGCGAGATACGCCCTGTCGACTCTCCACTCGCGGCTCCTCTCTAACTCTTTAACCTTAACGATATGCCACGAGCTAGGCTTAACGCCGGTGTCGATCATGTAACGCATATAGAACCTGATATCGGCCTCGAGGACTTCTTCAACGCCTATTGCCTTGGGTACGAGCTCTCTTGCTCTAGGCACGTCTCGAGGATCCGCCAGCACAACTTTGACAGCCTCGACAGGTGTTCCGTAGTATTTCCTCTCGACCTTCTCAACCGAAAGGGTCTTAACCCCACTTAGGCTCGAAAGCACTCTTCTCAAAAAATCGTCTGTCACTTTTCTCTGGGAAGGGAGAACGTAGAAATAAGGTCTGAAGCTGCGATCTATTACGACTATCCGCTCACCGCTCTCGGAAACCCCCCAAAGGCGAACCTCTGGAATACCTCCTACAACCTCGTAGTTCACATCGAGTATCCAGAAAACCTCTTCACTAGCCATTAATACTCAGGGAATTATAAGGAGGAGTGAGCCTAAAAACCTAGTGCAAAGGCCACGCTAGGGATTTCTCTGACGTCCCCTTACTCGATATCGTCAAGACGTCAATCCCATCCCCGCTTGCAGCATCACGCTTCATCGCGGCCTCAACCGCCCTTATGGCTAACTTCTCTGCGTCTTCCACCGACATGGAACTGGAGTAGTTACTCTCAATGATGCTTATAGCCAACTGTGTTCCAGATCCGAGAGCCACATAATCATCCTCAATGATCGCTCCGATTGGGTCTAGGGAGTACAGGTGTGATCCTGTCTCGTCTATTCCTCCAACGATCAGTTCTGCGTAGTAAGGGAAGAGTCTCCTTTCATAGAGGACGTAGGAGAGCAGTTTGGCGGCTGTCCACACGCTAGGGGCTATACCTGCGTCTAGCTCGTAGATCCTCATCTCGGCTTCAACGATCCTTGCAAGAGTCTGCATGTCGGCCATTAAACCTGCGCTTGCAAGTCCCATTCTGTCAAGTATTCTGTACACCTTTTTCCCAGACTTGCTCATCAAGTACAATCCATAGGAGACTCTCTTTTCTGCCGCTAACACAACTCCATCAGCTACTCTAACACCCACCGTCGTTCCAGGTAAGACTTCAACAGCAGACGTTTGAACCACCTTGTTCACAAGCAAAAAGTAAGCTATAAGCGTGTCGAAAGTCTCAGGCACTGGGTCCGCAACATTTTGAAGGTGCAAGGAAAAAGGAACTGGAAAGCCCCGTTTCGGGCTTCGCTGAGCCCCTAAAGCCCTCTTGGCTGCATCCGGCACATGCGCCCCCTCAACGGCCAGCCCCTCTCTTCGAGGCAATCATGAGTCGCCGTAACGGTATATTAGCCCTACGAGTTTGAGGCCGTGGTAGAAACTTTTTAAAGGGAGTTTCCCCTAAGTAAAACAGGATTCATGGAGGAACAGAGAGTCCACCTTAGATTGCCAAAACGGGAATACTGCTTAGATAGTATAGTGATTCTGGGAAACGAGAGGGTGATTATAACCAAGGAGGTCAACGACGCCTCGACGATCTCACCGAGCACTGCAGGTGTTCTGAAAAGCATGGCAAACTTTTTAGATGCTCTTCCGATCGTGTTGGCGGAAAGGATCGATAACGAAAAGCTTGAGGAAAACATAGTTTATTCACGCCACAACCTTCCCGTTTTGAGTCAAGACACGTTTAAATCGATGGTTTCTGGAGCTGAAATCCCATTGATCTACCTTTCTCACGGAGGCATCTATGTGAAAATTAAAGGATCAAAACTTAGGGAGATGCGCGAGAAAAGGGGGATTAGTCGTGGTGAACTGGCGAGAATGGTCGGAGTTACAAGCAGGACCATAATTAACTACGAGGAAGGCCGAAGCGACGTTAGCCTAGATGTGGCGCTAAAACTTGAGGAGATGTTCGGCGACGAGATCTTTGAGAAAGCCTCAGCGGACTCCTTGAAGGAAATCTTCAACGACAAGATTAAGGCACCTAGGATGGAGCCGAGAGATGCCTTATTGCGCTCTCTCTTCAGAGAGCTCAGAGAGCACGGTTTTATCGATTTCCTATTCAACAAGGCTCCATTCGACGCTGGGGTTAAGTACGTTAGAGAAAGTACGCAGGTTAAGGTTGCGATAAAGAAGGATCCAACGTCAGAAGAAGTGGATATTGCCCGCATGGTGTCGGAGAGCACGAAAACTAGGCTCATAGTGGTGTCAGCCGGCGAACGGGACGATGCCCCTGGTGAGAGCCTAATGTTCGTGTATTCGAAGAGCCCGGATAAGATAAGGGATGTTATCCTGGGTTTTCTGAGAAAAACCGCGTCTGGCGCACCTGCTCCCTCGTAGTTCAGCGTGACAAGAAATGAAGACTTTCATCCATCCATAAAAGTTAACGGCGACTTGCCTCATGAGCGAGCCCTGCCCGCTGACCGAAAGTAGAGAGGGGAAGGCCGTTATACGTCACTGCGATCTAAAATCGTATGCAAACAGCAGGGGCTTCGTGGATCCGGCATGGGCTCCAGTCTTCTACAACCCTCGTATGAAGTGCTCCAGGGATCTTTCAACGGTAATTCTCTCGGCGTATGTTAAACTATCAGCGAGAAAGGAGGTTTCTGTAATCGATGTTATGTCGGGCACAGGTGTTCGCGGAATACGCTATGTTCTCGAGGTTCCAGGTGTATCACAGGTTATACTTAATGACGTTGACCCGAAGGCCGCCCTCCTAGCTCGGGAAAATGTGGCTTTGAACGGTGTCACGGATGTTGTAAAGGTTTTTAGTAAAGAGGCTCACGAAATTTTAGCCTCTACGAAAGCCGAAGTGGTAGACCTTGATCCATTTGGTACGCCTGCACCCTTCATACACCCCGCTTTAAGAGCGGTCAGGCATGGAGGACTCCTGTGCGCTACTGCCACGGATTTGCCCCCGCTTTTAGGGATTTATCCCTCGGCCTGTATAAGAAAGTACTTTTCGAAAGCACTAGAGGCTGAGTTCTCTCGAGAGCAGGCCGTGAGAGTGCTGCTCTACTTTATTGCCCGCGAAGCGGCAAAGCTTGGGCGGGTTATAAGGCCTTTTTACTCCTATTATCTCGACCACCACATTAGAGTCTGCGTGATCGTTGAGAAGAAGGAGAGAAGCGGTTTCCTGGAGGAAAACTTGGGCTTTATCCTCTATAACCCTAAGACTCTCGAGCGTCGGCTCGTAGTTCTGTCACAAGCCTCCGAAATGTGCGGTGGACGTCTGGCAGGCGGTGGGTGGGTAGTTGGAGGCCCCGTGTGGATCGGAGAACTGTGGGATTCGGAAGCCTCCCAGGAGATCTCCCGGGAATACATGGCTCGTCAAGCTGAGCTGAACCTTTGCAGGAAAGGATTATCCGTAGCTACAAAGATAGACCAGGAGCGGGATAAGCCTCCACTGTACTACACTACCGAGAATGTCGCCTCGACTTATAAGCTGGCTGAGGAGCGCTCAGCTCGACAGCTGGTCGAACAACTAGCACTGAAAGGGTACCCCTCCTCTCTAACTCACTTCGACGAAAAGGGCTTTAGAACCACAGCGAATGTAGCTGACATACTCGAGGCATGGCAAGCTCGATAGAGCAACAATTTCTGCAGATCGAGGGTAAGTGGTCGCATCGCCACGGTCATGTCCCACAGAAGGCATCTAAGGCTCCGCGTCGATCAGGCCTAAGCATCCTTGAAGTGTCCCTGCCGCACAGCATTTCCTCGACGCTGTAGCCGAGCCAGCACGCCTTGAGCCACCTGGCCATGCGATCCCAGATCCCGCCGCTTACCTCCGCCATTATGCTGGAGTGCGTGCTGAAGATTAATCTTCACACTCAGTGTGACAACTGCGAGCCTGGCTTACGAGTGCTGCTCGTGCACTTGCCTTTCCCCCTTCCTAACCCTCGGGATAAGAGAAAGCTTGGGTTAAACATGGGAAGAGACAATAGAAAAGCTAAAAAGCACCGTTGATACACGTCTCCAGGGTGTTCATGGGCTACCAGAAGTATCTAGCTGAAATCTGGAAAAGGCCGATGAGCGGTGAGCACGGTAAGCTGATGAAGGAAAGGCTGATTCTCTGGAGAAAAGAGCCGAGCGTGGTAAGGGTAGAGAAGCCGACTCGAATAAACAGAGCCAGGGCACTTGGGTATAAGGCTAAGCAGGGTTATGTCATCGTCAGGGTTCGTGTCAGAAAGGGCGGCCTTAACAGGCCCCGGCCAGATAGCGGTAGAAGGCCTAAAAGAATGGGCGTCTACGGGTACAGTCCTCACAAAAGTGCGCAGTGGATAGCTGAGGAGAGGGCAGCTAGAAAATTCCCCAACCTTGTCGTGCTAGGCTCTTACTGGGTAGGCGAGGACGGAATGTACAAGTGGTACGAGGTCGTTATGGCGGACCCCAACCACCCTGTGGTGAAGTCGGACCTCGAGAGAAGGTGGATCTCCGGCTTTAAAACGCGGAAGGATTATAGAGTTACCCGTGAGAAGCTCCTCAAGATTCTGGAGAAGGCTAAGCTAGAAGAGCAGGCTGGCGAGGAGACCAATAGCCAATGAGTAGATCGCGACTCGCAGTCTCCGTTGAGTTTTCGTGTTCTGTTCACGCGACTGAAGAAGAAGAACGCGTTCTTCGGGCTTTAATTAATTTGCTACCGGAAGAGCTAAGGAGTGTCAGCGACCTTCCCATGACGAAGCATGTGACGCACGGCTTCTACGGTAACCCTATTCTGCTCATCAGAGTGATTTACGGTGAGCAGGAGGCTGATAAAATCGCTCTACACATTTTTTCGTCAATGCCGAGTAAGGACACGCAGAGTGTTCTTCAGGACTTTCAATCGCGCTTCGCTAAGGGTAGGCTGTACCTGCGCTTCGACAAGCAGGAAGCCTACCGTGGTTCCATTAAACTCAGTAGCGGGGATGAAGTCATAAAATGTGTGATAAAGTTAAAGCCGAACATTCGGAGAAGCGAAGACTTGGAGAGGGTTCTGAAGGAGCAGGGAGTACGGTTATGAGCTCGCGTAAGAGGAGATACCACGATGTATTTTGTGGCAGGATCGAAACCCCCTCCAGAGAAGTTCTTGAAAACCTTTACATGCATGCGAAAGAGGTTGGTTACTACGCCTGTATTCCCAGCTTTTGTATCACACCAAAATTAGACACAAAAACCCTCCAGGATGCCGTGGTAAAGTTACGCTCCATGATAGATGACCTGCAAAGCGTGGGATACCGAGTATACCTCCGTTGCCACTTCACCGGTTTAGGGCAGGTAGAGATGAAGAAAATGCTTCCTCGTATCAGAGGTTACTGCGACCTAGTATCGGTTGAAGCTATATCGAGAGAGATTGCTGCATTTTCCAGTAGGGATCGTAGGGTAGATATCGTCACAATGCAACCCCTAATATCACCGAAGCTGTATAAAGGAGACATCGAGTACATCCTGAGATACGGAAAATTCGTAGAAGTGATAGCATCATCTCTCTTAGCGGAGGACGCCCAAGTTCTCGCCAAAAATATCTCGTCAATTAGAAGTCTACTGAGCAATTTCTCTCGAAAAAAGGTCCCAGTGCTTATTTCGAGCGGCGATAAGGGGATAAAGGATCCGCGCTCCCTCATAGCCTTCGCCGAGCTCGTCCTGAACCTGGACGGCACGTTCGTGGCTACCTCTATTTCAAAGATTATTGAGCAGCGTTTAAACGAGAACGTTGAGAAAAGACTGGGGATTCGACCGGTGGAAGGTGTGAGGGTAGAGGGTAAAGCAGGGTGAGGGAAAACAAGTACAGGTACCTTGTTGTAAGAAGCAGAAACGTTAGAGCCTCGACCAGGGAGGTGGAAGAACGCGTGAAAAATTACGTTCTTCTCCTATTTGGGGTTAGCGGTCTCTCACGGACGCTTCCAAAAGTCGTGTACGCGACAGGCAATGGTGTTTTCGTTCTACGGGTCAAGCGTGAGGGCGTAAAGCTTCTCCGAGCATCGCTCTTGCTTGACGCTGAGTGTTCGTTTATCGTCGTTAAGACAACCGGTACATCTAGGAAAGCTATGAGGATAGCTGTGAGCATCCCGCCGGTAAAACAATAATAGTTAAGCTGGGATTTTTGAGGCGTGAAGCCTCGAACAGACCTGGTGGTGGTCTCCGGAAGCGGTTGTACCAGGCTTGCAATGGAGCTCTCTAGACACCTTGCGGCTACGTTTAAGCCTCTGGTCACGAGAGAGTTTCCGGACGGAGAGCTCTACGTGCGCGTGCCGCAGGAAGTTCGCGGAGAGAGGGTAGCACTAGCCATATGCTCGGGCCGAAGGCCCAACGATGCACTCATTGAGGCGGTACTCGCCGTGAAAACCCTTACGAGGGTCGGTGCTCGCGAGGTGATTCTGATAATGCCGTACTTCCCGTACGCTAGACAGGATCAGGAGTTCAGTCCTGGGGAAGCTGTGAGCCTGAGCATCGTCGCAGAGCTCTTGGAGGCGCTGGGCATCTCCGCGTTGGTAACTGTCGACATGCACCTGCACAGGGTTAAGAGCATTGGAGAGGTATTCAGGATTAAAGCCATTAACGTGTCAGGCATGGGGGAGCTAGCACGCTACGTGAGCAAAAACTACGGTGAAGGGTTTACTGTTGTAGCCCCTGATGAGGAAGCGCGTCAGTGGGCCGAGATTTTCTCGAAGGAGATCGGTGCCGATTACCTTGTGTTGGAGAAGGAAAGAAAAGGGGATGAGGATGTAAGAATAAGGGGCGAGGTAAGCAAGGTAAAGAAGGCGGTGATAGTGGACGACATCATTAGCACTGGCACTACTATAGCAGCCGCGGCTCTAACTTTAAGGGAATACGGCGTTGAAGAAATAATCGCCGCATGCACCCATGGGCTCTTCGTTGCAGGGGCTGAGGCTAAGATTGTGTCAGCCGGAGTTAAAGACATAGTAGCAACAGATAGCGTGGCAAATCAGTTCGCCAGGGTAAGTGTCGCGGTGCCGATTGCCAATGCATTGATTGATATGTCTCCGTAACGAGCAGCCAATACCGGAAGGTTTTATTCGCGGCATGCGGCATCTTTTTACTAGATGAGGACTCGCATGCTGGAGTGGGGGAGAGTTGTTGAGGACATAAGAACGGGGAGAATACACAGCTCGACGGAGGTCGTATTTTACGCGATGGACAAAATGCTGGAGGCTCTCACACTCGAGAAGAGACTCGATAAATTCGCTGAGCTGGCGCTGCACATTGTGAGAGCACGACCCACTTCTGCCCTTCTCGCTAACAGCATACGTGAGCTCGCTAAAACTGTACTCGAGTACAGTGGTGAGTCGCCGGAATCCGTTCTCGAAAAAGCGTCGTCGAAGGTTGCGGAAATCAAGGAGAGGATCAAGGCAACCGTCGAGGAAACCTCCTCCATAGCCGAGAAACGTCTAGAGGATGGCGACACTGTTCTGACCGCCTCGTACAGCGTGTTCGTGAAAAAAACTATCGAGAAAGCGATCAAAGGCGGGAAGGAGATCAGGGTGATCGTGACCGAGTCGAGGCCTGGTAGCGAGGGAGTTAGGCTTGCGGCAGAGCTTGCTGGTATTGGTTGCGACGTGACACTCATCGTCGACTCCGCAGTGCGCTATGTTATGAAGAACGTGGATAAGGTTCTGCTGAGCTCCGAGAGCGTGACGGCCAACGGTGCTAACGTCAACAAAGTCGGCTCCAGCCAGATAGCACTGGCCGCTCACGAGGCGCGCGTCAGGGTCTTCGTCGTCACATCAACTTTAAAATTCAGCCCCGAGACCCTCGTTGGAGGGCTCGTCGAGATCCCTGAGGCAGACACCACTGAGATCAAAAACTACTTGGCACAGAGAGGGATCGAGGGCGTAAAAGTAAGGGCTCCGCTATTCGACGTAACACCGCCAGAATACATTGACGCGATAATAACGGAGAAGGGCCTCGTAGCCCCGTCTTTTGTGATAATGACTGTCCGTGACCTATACGGATGGCCGCCCAAACCGACCCCTCTGGAAAACCTTCTCACTGCGCTGGCCAAGGTAGGGACTTATGGCGGTTGATGGGATACCCGAAGAAGCTGAGCGCATAGCCAGCGACATCAGGGACATGAGGGTGAGGGGCGCTGGCAGAATCGCTAGAGCTGGTGCACTAGCCCTGCGGATATCGGCTGAGAAGTACTCCGGGGACTCTCTGGAAGACTTCAAGAGGTACATGAAGTCCGTAGCCGACTACATCGTTAGAACGAGGCCTACAGCCGTCTCGCTCCCCAACGCCGTCAGCTACGTTATTTCACCGTTATTTAGATTAAACGTCGCGCAAAGCGTAGAAGAGGCCAAAAAAGTAGTAGTAGAGCGGGCTAACAGCTTCATTGCTTACTCCGAAAGAGCTGTAGAGGCAATAGCGGAAATAGGAAGTAGACTGTTGCACGACGACGAGGTTGTGCTGACTCACTGCAATAGCCAGGCAGTTGTGTCGATAATAAGCGAGGCCTTCAGGCAGGGTAAGAGGGTTAAAGTTATAGCAACGGAAACACGGCCGCTCTTCCAAGGCTACATAACAGCTAGGATGCTAGCAGATAAAGGCGTGGAAGTTACAATTATCCCCGACTCCGCTGTTAGGAGTATCATAAAGGATGTGGACAAAGTGATTGTTGGCGCTGATACGGTGACCGCTAACGGCGCCGTTGTAAACAAAATAGGAACGAGCCTGATAGCTCTTATAGCGCGCGAAAGAGGAGCAGACTTCTACGTGGCGACAGAGACTTACAAGTTTAGTCCTTACACTGTGTGGGGTGAGCCCGTAGTCATAGAGGAGAGATCGCCCGCTGAGGTGCTTCCTGGAACTTTTCTGGCCAAAAACCCGAGGCTCAAGGTGCTCAACCCCTCGTTCGACGTAACTCCTCCTTCACTGGTGACCGCGATAATCACCGAAATAGGTTTAATACCTCCACAGGCCTCGTTCCTCGTTTTAGAGGAGATGTATAGCAGGGAGGCTGTTCACGATACCGTTCGTAGTGTCGAGGAAGATGCATGATTGACATTTGTTAATGTGTTGGCGTGAGTTATCAGCTAAATCCTGGAATACAACTTGTTGAGCAAAACGAATATTTCGTATTACGCGTCGTGAAGCTCTGTATTCTTAGAGATCTAATAGAGTCGAGAGGCAGCGTTTTCGAGCAATCTTAGGGGCAAAAACTTTTTTGCCCTATGAGATTACGTTTTATGGCTAGTTTCGGAACCTTAAAATTACGCAAAATCACCTGGAGCGAGCTCTTCTACGATACCTTAGAGTTGGCTAAGAAAATAGCTTTCGCCGGCTTTCATCCAGAGCTTCTAGTAGTCGTTGCCAGAGGAGGTTTAGTCGTAGGCAGATTACTGTCCGACTTCCTGTCGATACGCAGGATCGCCAACGTCTCTGTACGGCTCTACGAAGGCATTGGAACTGCAGCGAAAGAGCCAATCTTGGAAGGCTCCATCAATAGTGATGAGGTACAAGGCAAACCCGTCCTCGTGGTCGACGATATTGTTGACAGCGGGACTACCCTAAGTTTCGTTTTAAAATACATCTCGGCACATAATCCAGGAGAGGTTAGAAGCGCTGCTCTCTATGTAAAGCCTTGGGCGAAAACTCGGCCTGACTTTTTCGTGCGCGTGATAGAAGAGTGGGCGGTATTCCCCTACGAAATCCGAGAAACACTTGAAAGCATACCCAACGAGTACAGGTCGCTTCTAGGCATTGATTCAAAGGTGATAGAGGACATTAAAAACATCGTCGAGAACTCGAAGCGATAAACAGCACACCTATTGGGAGCGCGCCTCAAATGACCGCTTTCCCAAGCTCGAACCTCCTGCACAACACGTGGCAAGAACGCTTTCCTCCAGTGCTGACCCCAAAAGCTCCGCCCCTTAACCAGGCTGGGATTATACGTGATGGATTAAGCATGCGAGGAACCTCTGGACGTGGAACGGCGCAACGTTTTAAAGGGCCGCGGCGGGATCTAGACTGGGAAAGAGCGCATATAGAGCAGAACGGTGGCTGAAGTGGACTTTGCAACGATCTTCACAAAGCTCATCAATGAGATGTTAAACGCCGACCTAGAAATTTTGGAACAGGACTTCTACGAGAAAGTTGTAGAGTACTTACGCAGAGAGAGTGCTGTGGAGCATACGGTTAAAATTGCTCTTTCAACCTTAAGGGCTCTTTTCCTCATCAGACTAATTAAGGAGATCAGCCTCATCTATCGAGGGAGTTTCCAGCAGAATGTTAATTCACTTCCGCGTCTTGAGAGAGAGGTGCTTGAGAAAGTTATCTCGGCTTTAGAGACCTTCAACGCTAATCCCCAGGTGTATCAAAGAACAGAGGAGAAGGAGAGGGTCTCGGTCGCCGGCAGAAGTGCAGGGAGCACCCAAGCGAGAAAGAGGGAAGAAAAGACTCTAGTGTTCTTCCTACAACCTTATCCTAAGATCGTCGACCACGACTTAAGCCTAGGGCCATTCGGCAAAGGGGATGTCGCTTACCTGCCTAAAAGGCTAGCTAAGGAGCTGGTTGCCTCAGGATACGCGGAGGAGATCCCCGGCGAGTTGAAAGGGTAATATTTATCAGGATATACTTGGTACCAGTACCGTGGCCTCAGAAGATAGCTTTCCAGCATATGAAGAGCTACTTGAACGGGCATACAAGCTGTTACCAAGGCGGAGACCTAAGAGTTCTGGCGAAAGGTTCACTTTACCGAGGTTTGAGGTAACCATCTCCGGCAAGAGGGTCTACATAACGAATTTTAAGAACGTTGCAGAGCTTCTGAACAGAGAACCTCAGGTTCTATTACGCTATATCCTTAAGGAAACGGCCCTCCCAGGGTACTACGAGGAGGGTGTTGCCGTTATTCAAGGCGAAACATCGCCACAGCTCCTAAATAAGCTCCTTGAAAGGTTCTTTAATGACTATGTGAAGTGCCCGGTCTGTGGGAGCCCAGATACTCTGCTCGTCAAGGAAAAGAAACTTATGTCGATCAAATGCATGGCGTGTGGAGCCATCTCGCCTGTAAAACCATTCTAGGAGCCTATATCCCCTTTTGTTCCCCACAGTCTCCCTTAATCTTACTCACCATCCCCTGTCTTTGGGGTATCTCGAGGTTGGTATTGCTAGCAAGCCTCCTGTCCGCGGTTATCGGGGTTGCCGGAGAGCGCCGCTAAGCGCGGAGACCAACCGCGGGCTGGGTTTCTCTCTAGCCAGCTACTCTGCCCACGCCGTGCCTCTTGGAGGCCGCACTGACTTGTCGTTTTCTCAAACAGCTCCCGGAACCTTTTTCTTCGGGAAATAGTCTCAACACGGGGGAGTGCTGGAACCAAGTTGTGCTCGAAATTTTCCGCCTCAACCTTGATAGGGCAAGGAGAAGTGCGAGTCGAGGGCTTCGAATATCTTTTCGATGTTCTGCTTTTTCTCAGCCGACACGTGTATGAAATCAGCGGAAGCGAAGACTCTCTCAAGTTTCTCGACGTGCTCTTTGGTAGCGATGTCTATCTTGTTGGCAATTTTAACAATCTTTATACCAGGAAAGTTGAGGGATAGCTGGTCGTAAACTGTTTTTTGAAACTCAAGTGGAAAACCACATGACTCGGTCGGGTCGACCACGAAGAATATTAAGGACGCGATATGCCTAATAGCAAGTACCGCCTGCTTCTCGACTTTATTCTTCTCTTCGAGTGGCGTATCCAAAAGCCCGGGAGTATCCACTAGCTGTATCTTTAAGCCTTTGCGTTCGAGGACACCTACTATAAGCTCTCTGGTCGTAAAAGGGTAGGGACTCACCTTGGGCTTGGCTCTCGTTAGCGCCCGTAGCAGGGTGGATTTGCCGACGTTAGGGGCTCCGGCGATCACTACGGTAGGAAGCTTAACGTCGAGCTCTGGCAGCGTCAGAAACGCTTGCTGTGCTAGCTTAATTTCTTTTAAGCACTTATCGAGTGTCTCCAGAACCGAGAGTGTTCTTCCGAAAAAACTTCTGCGCGCCAGTAATACCTCCTTTGGGCTCTCCGACGATTTAACCCTTCTTGCCTCCTCTCGAAAAATTTTAAGCAGAATTTTCCGCGAGGAGTTTAACCTAGAGAGGCATACCTTATAGTCATTTACATTAACGCTAAGGAGTAGTAATTCGCGGAAAAGAGGATGAAGGTCTTCGATAAAGGGGCACGTCTCGATTACTCTTCCGAAATACACATCCAGGAACCTGTGAGCTCTCTCAATGCACCTCAGGCTGTCTTTTTTTATCACCTCTAGTTTTTTCCCGCTCCGAGCAGGTGGAGGGCGTCGTTTACACTCTTCAACTGCTCTATCGAAGAGAACATGAGGATCTGGGTTGACTAGTACCATCCTTTTCTTTAAATGTTCGATATCCACTGTTGTCACAGCGTGCTTATAGCTTCTGGGCAACGACGAAGGCATGCGCCTCGTCGTATGGTTCGAGGTGTAAAGATTCCTTAACTTTGTACCCGCGGCGTTCTAGCTCATCCATTTCCCTTTTGTAGGTCTCAGACGGTGCTTTTGTTACGTCGATGCTCATCGCTTTTATTGCCATCATGATCCACCCACCCTTCTTTAGAAACATGTCAGCGTTGTCTGCAACGTACTTGCTTTGGAAGGGTTGAGCTATGTCGGCGTAAATGACGTCTACCGCCTCAACGAAGTGTGCATACTTCGATGGAAACCTGGCGTCTGCTAGGAGTGGTATCACGTTGCTCCTGTGGACGGCAACTTTCTCGATGAACTCTCTCATCACCCTTGGAGCAAACTCTACTCCGTATAGAACACCCGATGGCCCAATAATGTCCGAAACGTGGCTTGGAGTGGTGCCTGATGCCACCCCTAAGTATAGCACCTTGGTACCTGGTTTAATGGGATTCGTCTTTAGGCCTTTGTATATTGCTCCAGCAAGCTTGCTTCTATAGGGATTCCAGATCCTGTACTCCTTGCCTCCAATGCTGACAAGTTGCTCCCCGTAGACCTTGATTCCAGGCGCTAGGTTAATCGTAGCAAGCTTGCTGCTCCCGTCCTCAAAGTCTACCACGTAGACTCCGGGAAACTCCTCATGTTCTCTAACTTTCAGCGCTCTGATCATCTTCTACCACCCTTATGGTGTTTACCACCCTTTCTAGCTTTAGTGGTTTTTTCAGGTTTAGCTGGGGGTTTGGCGTATAGCGTTTTTATCTCTTCAACCCTCTTCTCAAGATCTTCCCTGAGCTCGTCAGCGCGGTACTCACCGGAAAATGCATCTATGCGTGCTGCTATAGCTAGTTTGGCAGCTAAGGCTCGAGCGATTTTTCCCCTTTGCCACTTCGGGGATTTATGGATCAAGGGGTGCTGGAAAATTACGCCGTGCTTAGGCGGCTTTGCACCGTACCTTAGCGCCCTGAAAAGCGCCTTTTCAGCCCCCAGAACCTGGATTGTGCTGGCAGGCAGCTTGGCAAGCTTATCCAAGCCACCAGCTAGTGAAATGAGCCTCGCTCCCAGCAACGAGCCTACAAGTCCCCTGATGTTCGGTGCGACTTCGTACATTGCCTCGTCGATGTACCTCTCAAGGCTACGTCTAACTGCATAGAGTCTGAGACCTGTGTCTGATATAAGGCGGATCGCCTCGAGGTCAAATTCCGTGAGGTCTGCTCCCATGCTGGACTTAGCTGCGTTCGCTATCTTCTCAGCTAGGTCCTCCTTCAATCCAATTTCGAGTAGCTTCTCCTTAGTTATCTTGTCTCTGAATCCTATGTTGCTGACGATTCTGAAATAGTCTTCATGCTCATCTACAAGCTCATCTAGCTCTGGGAAGTGCAGGCTGTACCACTCTCGAACCCTAGAGGCGAACAGATTGATTGTCTTGTTTACATCATCCAGCGCGTTGATCGCTTGGGCGACGAACAGGTCCCGCTTTTCGGCAACTTCCTTAACCTTTAACCGAGTTAGCTGAAGCGTCAACTCGTGGAGCAAACTGTAATATTTTTGTGCGCTCACTCCGAGAGACGTCTCGATGAGATTTGCTATGTTTTCCCTAGCTTTTAGCATTACCTCGTTTCCAGCTGCAGGTACTACCTTAACATCTTTTAGCTTAGATGAGATGAACCTCCCCAGATCGCTGTCCTCAACGACCAGCTCGTCTCCGGGTTCAACGCTTCTTGCAATAAACTCCAGGATCTCTTCTGGTAATTTTCCTTGTTCCATATCGTAGAGGAGCTCAAGATATCTTTCTCGGGAGATATCATCTCTGTACAGCTTGTAGAACGTTTTAGCCTCTCCCCCCTCATCGAGCAAGTATACAGCAAGGGGGTTTAGCAACAAGTATGCTTTAGCCATGGTGCCACTCTGGAGATTAACGATGGCATAATATAAATAATTCTCCGCACTTTGAGGCGAAATCGATTTAGGTGCGTAACTCCCTGTCTTCTGAGAGTTTCTATGAGGCCTATAGGCAAGGTGAGGCTGTTTACGCGGAACAAAAACCTCTTGGTAGAGGCCAAAGAAGTTCCGGTACCTGGGGAAAAGGTTTACGATGAGAAAATGGCGGTAGTAGGCTATGTCTATGATGTAATAGGGCCTGTTAACTCGCCGTTTGTTCTGGTCAAAGTAGATGAGAGCCGATGGAAGCCGGAAGCCTTTATCGGGAAGGTTCTCTACTGGAAGGGAAATCCAAGACACGCGGGCAAGAAGAGAGCCGGGGAGGGCCGTGGCAGGAAATAGATGCCCGAATTGCGGTACAACAACTCCTCCCATGTTTAACCCGGAAACTGGTGAGTACGTTTGCCCTGTTTGTGGCTATATTTACGGTCCTGTCGCAGAGCCGCTAAAGCCTCGGTCCCAGGAAGAGTACTTGAGGAAGGTCCACAGTGAAAGAATGCCCAAGAACCCGGACACAACTCCAAGGGCTATAAGCATCAAACACTTATTAGGGAGCCGAGAACTATCCCGCGAATCCAGCAAGAACAGAGAGTACTCTTCTTACCTTTCGCAGGTCCAAAGAGAGTTCAACATCCCAGGTTACGTCATGACAGAAGTTGAGCGACTGTTCGGAGAAATAAGGAAAGCTGGTGGTCTGAAAGGCAGAAGCCACAAGCTCATCATCGCAACTCTACTTTTTTACGTCCTGAAGAGATACCCGAACGTCACCTTGACGCAGAACCAGCTAGAGAGAATAGCTGGTGCAGATGTCAGAAAGGTTTACCGAACGTACCGGGTACTCGTTAAAGAAGGCTACATTCAACCTGCCAAGACCAGGGCCGTGCGCAAACCAAGTGAGCACTTGCCATCCATCTTAAGCAGGTTGAGAATTGAAAGTCAACGTAGTGGTAAAAGAGAGAACCCTCTCAGCGATATGCCGATGCATGTTCTAGCGAAAACTGCTGATAGCCTAGCGAAGATACTTCAGGGGGTTAAGCCATCAGGAGTTGCCGGTGCAACGGTCTATCTTTTTATTAAAATGCTGGGATTTAAGCTTAGCCAAGATATCGTCGCAAAGTCGGCCAATGTTTCTACACTCACTATCAGGAGGGTCTTGAAACAGATTACTGAAGAGGCCGAGTTAACTGTGGGTATATGAGATCCAGGTAACTAAGTAAACGTTTTTAAGGACATAACTTTAAATAAGGAGTGGCATAAGGCTTCATGCACGCGCAACGAAACTCGCTTGGACGTACGGTGACTATATGACAATAGTCGACGAGGACATTCAGGCATTGCGGCAGCAATTCCATGAGCTCAGAAGAAAGCTTCAAGAGCTGGATGCGAAAATCTCAGAGACGCGCTCAAATAGAGATATTGCCAACAGTGAGGTGAAAAAACTCTCGGCCGAGATTAAAAACCTCCGTGAACAATTCTTACAGCTCCGTCAGCAGCTCTCCCAGCTTATAGAGAAAAAGAAGGAACTCTACGATAGGCTTGTCTCTACGCGCGAGGAGCGAAAGAAGCTCATCGACGAGTTGAACAAAGCCCGTGAAGAGTTAAAGAAACTCAACGGCGAGTATAAGGCACTTAGAAGCTTCCTGGGATCTAAGAACTACGATGAAGACGAGCTTAGAAGCAGAATAGAGCAACTAGAGTGGCAGTACCAAACAATGACTCTGCCCCCCGAGGTTGAAAAGGTCATAATAAACAAGATCAGAAGCCTGGAATCCATTTACGTTAATGTAAAACACCTCAATGAACTTAGGGCAAAGATTGAGGAAACTAGGCAACGCATTCCTCAACTGAAAGAGCAGATAGCGCAGGTTAGCGAGCAGCTTAAACAGATCGTGTCAGAGTATCTGAAGGTGAAGGAGGAGGTGCAGAAGCTGAAAGCTCAGCGCGATGAGCTGTTCCAGAAGATTCAAAACCTTCGCCAGGAGAGAGACAGCATTAGGGAGAAAGCAAACGCTTACCACCAGGAGCTTCTAACGCTCCTCCAAGAAGAGAGAGCGGTACGCGAGGAGCTGGAGAGAGTCTCAGTGCTACTGAAAGCTAAGGAGCTTTCACAGCACCTGGAGGAGCGTAAGAAACTGCTCTATGGAAAGGCCTTAGAGGCTTACGAAAAGTACAAGAGAGGAGAAGCGCTATCCTTGGATGAGTTTAAACTCCTCTTCGAGTTTAATATGCTGAACCGCAACTTACAGGAGCAGTGATGCCTTCAAATTCTTACTAGTTTTCCTGTCTCCACTCAAGCTCTCTGAACCTAACTCTGAATTGTGGGCCCAAAGCTGTGAGAGTGCCGGAGCGGTGCTTGTCTGATTCAATCATATCATAATTGTTTATCTGACTTCTAGTCAGCACTCAAAAGCCGCAACGTTAATTTTTCAGCGTAGGGGCAACTCCTTTTGTATGGCAAAACCATACTCCTTGCAAATCGCTATCGACGTTACAGACGAAGCTCAGGCTCTAAAAATTGCAAGCACCGTGAACAGTGCTTGCCGTAGTGGAGCTCTCAGCTGTGAGAGGCTAATAGTCGAGGCAGGAACCCCTCTTGTTAAACTTTTTGGGCTGTCCATACTCCCGAAGCTGAAGCTCTCATCTCCAGGCACCCATTTGATGGCTGACTTGAAAATAGCTGACGTGGGAAGGCTAGAGGCCTCTTTGGCCTTTGACTTCTTTGCCGACAGCGTGTCGGTTCTCGCTATGGCTCCAAGATCCACCATTAGGTCCGTTTTAGAAGTCGCTATGGAGCGTAGCAAGAGCGTCGTCGTCGATTTTATAGGTGTCACAGACCTAAAAGCGCGTGCCGATGTAGTTACGTCGCTTGTGCGTAACTTATCTTTCCCGGAGGATAAGCTTGTGTTCGAGTTCCACCGGGGCATTGACGAAGAAAGGGGGAGGTCGGCTGAGGAGTTCTTCAAGGATATAGTGGGTGTGGTGGAGTACATTAGGGGGATTCTACCGGCTTCTAAGGTGGCCGTTGCAGGAGGCTTAACCCCGCAACTCGTGCGAGAAGTCAGAGCATTAATCGACGCTGATATCTACGTTGTAGGTAGATACATTACGTCGAACCCCTCACTAGAGCGCATCCTTGAATTTTTTGACTAATCCCTAACGGTTAACTCGAAATCTTCACCACCCATGTATATTTGCTGTAGGTGGAAGTAAACTTCTTCGAAGTTTTGGCTTTTCTTCGCAGAAACCATCACTACGGGAATAATGTCGAGGAAGTCTAGGAGCAAGCGAGTAACGCTCCTTGAGAAGTGCGCGTCGTAATCCCTGGGCATCCTGGAAATTTCCTCTTCAAGCATCTCCGGATTCGAGAGCCACTCGGAGACTCTCTGTCTATCGGCATCGCTAAGCACGTCCATCTTGTTTAGCAGAACTACGAGTGGTAGTCTTAAGCGGTAGAATGCAGAAGCAGCGAGAAATATCTGAGATACTAGGTTGTAAGGATCCGAAGAAAGGGAGGCGTCTAAAATGAATACCGAAGCGCACCTCCGGCTAGGCTTACAAAGGGAGTTAATGATTATACCACCGCTTTGCCGGAATGTGAAGAGCTCCATTTGACCCGGCGTGTCTATGAGAACGTAGCCCTCCGGAGCATCGTCTATGCTCCTGTCCAGTGAAGGAAGATGCTCTATAGACATATCGACCGCGGCGATAATAGCTCCGTTGGGACCAAGTCCATACTCCTCTAAAACTTCCCGCACGAAAACATGTTCCCTTATGTCTACGTCCGGAACGTACTCTAAATTTTCGACCGCTGGGTCTAAATTGACGATTGTGACTGGCGCTCCTTGGCTTTGCAGCCAGTCTCGAAAACTGGCTGTGAAGGTGGATTTACCGGATCCTGCAGGTCCAATTATAAAGACTAGCATCTGCATGCTTTTCAAGCTTTAAAAACGGGCAAGTAATAAATTCAGGTTTTTCGCCCTATGTGATTAGGGCGAGTTGATTAATGCCATCGAGGTCAAAGATTTCACTGAGCGAGGAGAACATCGAAAAAATGGAAGAGTCGTCGGTGCAGTTTGAAGTATTGGAGAGAAAAACTCTGGAGATCGTGAGAGAGGCCGGAGAGAAGGGAGTGCTTCAAAAAGACCTTTGGAAGAAGCTGGGTTTGGACAGTAGGAAGGGTCTCAAGATTGTTCGAAAACTCGAAGAGCAGGGCTTAATCCTGAGAGAGCAGGTCGTTCTACGTGGGAGGAAAACGTATGTCATCAGACCTGCTACCTTGCTTCAAAAGGAGACTACACTACCGGACTTTCTCGACGAAATTCCCTGCTTTTTCTGCCCAAACCTGGCAAAGTGTGCGAGCGGTGAAGTAGATTTCCTCGAGTGCCCAATCCTCAGGAGGTGGCTGACTAATGGCTGAACGGTTTTTAAGGATCTTCGTCGCCGTAAAGATCACCAGACCCGAGCTAGTCTCGCGTGTAAAGAGCTTTCAAGAGGAGCTGGAGAGAGCTGGGCTGAAAGCCAAGTTTGTTGAAACGGAAAACCTGCACATAACTCTACAATTTATCGGAGAGATTCCTCGCGAAAAGGTTCAAGGCATCGAGAGTAAACTTAGGGAGGTTAAAGCAAGCTCTTTCTCGATGGAGCTCCAAGGCGTGGGGGCTTTCCCAAACCCCAAGAATCCGAGGGTCATCTGGATCGGAGTAGGGAGAGGGTCAGAAGAGCTCTCAAGGCTTGCTCAAGAAGTTTATAAAGCCGTTACCGCTGCCGGCGTTAAGCTTGAGAGGGAGGACTTCCAGCCACACCTTACAATAGCTAGAGTTAAGGCACCACTAGGCGGTGAGGTTCGAAAAATAATCGAAAAGAACTCATCTATGTTTTTCGGCGAGCAGGATGTGACAAAGTTCTACCTGATCAAAAGTGTCCTCACCCCGAGAGGTCCCGTATACACTGATCTGGCCGAATTCCAGCTTCTCCCGGTGTATTAACAGAATGGGTCACGAGTTGTGTATCGACAGCAGCGAAGTGGCTTGCCTGTCAAAACACTTATCGAGGCTTGAACCATCAGAGGAGCAGAAAGAAAGAATCTCGAGGCTAGTAGAGCGCGCTGTGAGAGAATTACATCATGTGGTTGAAGAATCGGGTCTTAAGCCGCTCGTGCGTGAGATTTCAATACATGGATCTTTTGCCAGGGACACGTGGCTACCCGAGGACACCGACGTCGACGTGTTTGTTCTTTTTGACGAAAGCCTGGGTCTTGAAGAGTTGCATAAATCCGTTGAGACCCTGAGCACTGAGCTTGCCCAGAGACTAGGGGCTGAGCTAGAAGTCCGTTTCGCCTCGCACCCGTACTTCATCATCAAATACCGGGGGGTAGAGCTGGAGCTTGTACCGGCCTATAAGGTAGAAAGCCCTCAGAGGATCAAATCAGCAGTAGACAGGACGCCCTTCCACACAGAGTACATCATCTCACAGATATCAAGAAATCCTGCCCTTAAAAGGGATATTCGCTTGTTTAAAGCTTTACTGCGGCGCTTGAACATCTACGGCGCGGAAATCGAAGTTAAGGGATTTTCCGGATACCTCGCAGAAGTTCTTATAGTGCACTACGGGGGACTTATTCCTCTCTTGTGCGCGGCCTCTAAGTGGATTCCTTGGAGGGTCGTGATCCCAGAGACGGCTTACAGACTGCGCGGCACCGCACCGTTAGTCGTACTAGATCCAGTAGATCCCCGTCGTAACGCCGCTGCCGCAGTCGGAGTAGATCAGCTCTCAAAGCTTATTTTGTTCGCAAACGTCTTCAAGCACTGCCCTGCCATCTTGTGTTGTGTACTGGAGGGCGTCGAGGAAGAAGCAGAGTATGCTCCTGATGAAAACAGCATAGTGTTGCAGCTAGTTAAGCACCCGACTCTCGCGCCTGACGCCCTGGCCGGGAAATTAAACAGAGTGCTCGATGCTGTCACCAACACACTGAGAAGGAACGGGTTCAGCGTTCTGAGAAAGCTTCACCTGAAGCTGAATGAAAAGCATCTGCTAGTTTTGCAACTTGAATCCCTGGAGCTACCCCTATGGGAGAAGAAGGTCGGGCCGCCGGTATGGCATGAGAACGTGTTAAGATTCCTGGAAAAGTGGGCGTCCAATAAGCCAGCGCCCTTCATAGAGGGCGATAGGGTCGTTGCAGTAGCGCCTAGGAAGAACCGTAATGCTATTGAGATTATAAAGGAGGTATTGAAGGTATATAAGGGGTTCGAGTGGGAGATTAGTAAAGCATGCGACTACATACAGAAGCTTCCAATGCCAGAAAAGCGTGAATTACTAAAGCGCTTGGCGGGGTATGAGCCTTGGATTCTGTGCTTAAAGAGGTGCATGGCTGGAGCCGAGTTCTAGTGTACCCCTCCCTTGATGCAGATGCAATAGTGCGAAGAGTTGTAGAGATGAAACTACTGGGCGTGCGGCGCCTCATAGAGGAGGGTCGTGTGGACATTTTCGGTAAAAAAGTGCTGGGAAAGGGAACAGTAGGCATCGTAGTGAAAGCGGTTTTTTCAGGAGGCTTTTACGTCGCCGTAAAGATAAGGAGAACCGATGCTTCGCGTGAAACCTTACTGAAGGAGGCACGGATACTTCAATTGGTGAACAGCGTAAAAGTCGGTCCACTGCTCAGAGCGTTCTCCAGGAATTTTCTCGTCTGGGACTACGTGGACGGTATACCTCTTGACGAGTGGGTGGTTACCGCGTCCGTCTCTGAACTTAGGAGGGTTATGAGGCTCGTTCTAGAGCAGCTATGGAGGCTCGACACAATAGGAGTATCTCACAATGAGCTTTCGAGGTTCAAAGACCACATACTTGTTGGGAAAAACGGAACTCCCGTCATAGTGGATTTCGAGTCGGCGACTACGGGTAAGTATCACTCAAATCTGCCTCAATTTCTCAGCTTCCTTTTGAATGAAAAGTCAAAGATAGCTGAGATCGTTTTATCTAAGTTATCCTTCAGTACAAAGCGGGATGAACTCATCGAGGTCCTACGATGTTACAAAAAGGGAACTGCGGGGGTTGAAGATATTCTCAACCTACTCAGGCTCTAGCCACTGACTTACCTCCTCTTTCCAGCTCCAGCTCAAGAGAAGGGCGACTCTGAACCGCTCTGCAACCCAGGTTAAGCGAGAGGCCTAAATTGCCACTACCGCTTTTATCCCCTTGAAACACACTTGAGGGGGAGTTGCCGGAGGCGGTTCCCGATTATGTAACCTCTACTTGATTGTCTCTATAACGACGTAGGTTCGCGTCTCGCGCACCCCCTCAAGTGTGTTTATCCTGTTGAGAACCTCTTCGAGGAGTGGTTGTGATACATGAATGATTACGTCAACGTCGCCTGTAACTCTGTAGACTTTTTCAACGGGAAGGTTGCTGAGAGCAGAGTAGATGTGTAGCCTCTTCGACGGCTCTATCCTTAGTACAATGATGGCCTCGCCGCTTTGCCTCCCCAGCAGTTGCACCGCTCTTTCGGTTAGATCTATAAAGCCTCGCCCTGTTCGCAGAAACCCCAGTTCTCGGAGCTTTTTAAGGTGCATGTTCAAAGCCTGCCTAGAGATACCGAGCTCCTTTGCAATGCTACTCTGGGTATCTGTGACTGTGAAAACCCTAAGAGGTTTACTTTTTTTAAACAAATATCTCAATAGTTCAATTTGTTTCTCGCTCAGTGTTTTTGAACTCACATCTAATCTTGTGTAGATGTAAAATATATTCTTTACATCATTTTTACAAACGTCTCATATGGTAATCTAAATCACTCGCGTGTGGGGTGTGAGGTAAGCGGGGGTATTTCTATTTTTAAATATTGGAACTCTCGAACTACAATGTAGCTAATCAATAATACCCGGGTCCGTCCCTGAATGAATAATTTTTTATCCATGATGATCCTCCTCTACACCGTGAGCGTTACAGTACCGTTTGTTCCAAGCCCGGTAGAAGTTATAAGAAAGGCTTTTGAGATAGCCAAACTGAAGCCTGGTGAGCTCGTATTAGACCCGGGGTGCGGAGACGGGCGCTCGCTAGTTATTGCTACAAAAGAGTTTGGAGCGAGAGGCGTGGGCATCGAGATCAGGAAAGATCTGCTTGAGACTGCTATGAGGAATATTATCGCGGCTGGAGTGCAGGACAGAGTACTCCTCATCCATGGGAGCTTTTACGACGTTAAATTTCCCCAGGCAGACGTCGTTTTTCTGTACCTTTTAACATCCGTTAATGAGCGCCTACGTCCAAAGCTCGAGCGCGAGCTGAAGCCAAACACGCGCATAGTCTCGCATGACTTTGAAGTAACTGGATGGAAGCCTGTAGAGAGCATCACCGTCGAGGAAGGTGGCAGAACGCATAAAATTTACTACTACATTGTCGGTGAAAGTAGGCGGTAACCTCATGCCCGAGGAGCTCTCGATTTCGATTGAAAACATGTCTCAGACTACGCTAGAAGTCAGGGTCTCGGGCGAGGGGCATACTTTGCTTAACATGCTAGTGGATGAGCTAAACAGAAACCCTCATGTTACTGCATCATACAGAGTGGACCACCCACTACTCGGGGTGGCGCATCTCCTTATAAGAACCGACGGAACTCTTACCCCCTTAGACGCCCTCCGAGTGGCTGTAGATTCATTGAGAAAGAAGCTCGAAGCGATGCGTGAGCAGATACGGGCTCAGACAAGCTGAGAAGGATCCTGACAGACAAGGATCTGGCTAAACTAGGCGACGCGTTTATAAACTTCGTAACATCTGCGGCTCTATCCCTAGCATCTGGGAAAGCCCAGGGAATCAAGACCCCAAGAAAAACGCTTAGAGAGGCCTATAAGCTCTCAGCACTGACCAACATCAAGTTACCACACGACTGGGACCCTGCAGAGAGCGTGGAAGCGCTGCTGAGCTATGCATGGTTAAACAACTGCTTGTCAAGTGAGCAGGCTGTGGAGTTCCTGTATAAAGCTTTAACTTCAGGTAAAGCCCTAGAGGTAGCTATAGCTCTGCTGATCGATCGAGCCCTAAGCGCTTGCCTGAGCAGAGGCTGAGTAAAGCACCCTCCTTTTATAGTTCCTGAGGTTCCTCCTCCTCGGTATGAGGTTCTTCTTTGGTTTTGGAGGTATCTTCGGAGTAGCGTTTCTGACTTTTCCAGCCTTAGTGAGGCTACCGTGAGATGGCATAACCCTACCCAGCTCAGTCAAAGCTATCGACAAATATAAGCGTTTCCACTAGGCAGGCACGAGCTCAAGCGACAGCGTTTGAAGAGCTACATATGAGACACCATCGAGTGAAACCTTTTAACTGGGAAGCTGTCTTCGTTGATGCAGAGTCCTCATGGCAGTAGCTGGCTACGGTCGGAGGGTCAGTGAGCTCCTCGCCAGCGCAGGAGCAGGTATCTTCGACGTAGTTCTCGTTAGGCTAAAAGACGGCGTCACGTTTAGAGGCATCGTCCTTCCTCGTCCTCAAGTGGGAGAACAAGACTTTCTCGTTTTAAAGCTTGACAATGGGTATAATATCGGAATTGCCGCAGATCGTATAACTGAGGTGAAGTTAATTGAGACGAGCGGCAGAGTAGGGCTCACAGCGGAAAAGGTTACACGGGAGACTAAAGCTGAGGGAAAGGTACACTTTATAGGCACCGGCGGCACCATAGCGTCGAGGGTCGACTATGCCACCGGTGCTGTTTACCCGTATTTCTCTGCCGAGGATCTGTACGCGATGATACCGGAGCTCGCGGACATAGCTGTGGTGACGAGCGAAACAATTTTCAGCATTTTCAGCGAAGATATGACCCCTCATCACTGGTCGGAGCTAGCTAAGAAGATAGGCGAAGCCTTCGCCTCGAAATCACCCTCGGGTGTAGTTGTTGCTCATGGAACAGACACCATGCACTACTCCTCATCGGCTATGGCATTCGCCGTTCAGAAGGCACCGGGACCGATAGTGTTTACAGGCGCTCAAAGATCTTCGGACAGGCCATCAAGCGACTCCGCACTCAACGTGATAGGAGCGGCAATTACCGCCGTTAAAGCCCCCTTCGCGGAGTCAGTGCTGGTGATGCATGGGTCCGTGAGCGACGAAGTGCTTCTTGTTCATAGAGGCGTGAGGGCTAGGAAAATGCACACAAGTAGAAGAGACGCCTTCATAAGCGTGAACAGCCTACCTTTAGCCAAAGTTAACCCGTTCACAAGGGAGATCGATGTTCTTCAACCCGAGTACAAAAAGCGGGCAGAGGAGGTCGAAGTCTACCCCGAGTTCAGCGAGAAGGTAGCGTTGGTGAAGTTCTACCCTGGAATGTCATCCTCTCTGCTCGAGTTCTACAGAGAAGAAGGCTACGTAGGTCTGGTGATCGAAGGCACGGGATTGGGTCACGTAAACAGCAAACTCATCGACACCATACGCTCTCTCGTGAAGGACGGGGTGATGGTGGTAATGGCGTCTCAGTGCCTCTGGGGGTCGGTGAACCTTAACGTCTACAGGACTGGTGTGGAGCTTCTGAAAGCGGGAGTGGTACCGGCTGGGAACATGCTACCTGAAACGGCCTACGTTAAGCTTAGCTGGATTTTCGGCCAAACAAGCGACCTTGAAGAAGCCCAAAGACTCTTCAAAACGAGGATAGCATACGAGTTCTCCGAGAGGAACGAGTACAGGCACTACCCAGGGGCGATGGGGTGGTGGTAAGTATGGCAAGCCTCCCTCGCATCAAGTGCGGCATAGAAATACACCAAATGCTCGATACGGAAAGAAAACTCTTCTGCGCGTGCCCCACAGTGGTCAAGAAAGAGAAAGCAGACTACAGCTTTGTCCGCAGACTGCGGCTCGCGCGAAGCGAGATAGGTGAAGTAGACCCCGCAGCGCTGTTCGAATTCGAAAAGGGTCTAAGCTTTGTTTATGAAGGGTATCACGAGAACACATGTCTCGTTGAGATGGACGAAGAGCCGCCCCATCAGCCTAACTGGGAAGCTCTGGAGCTAGCCCTCAAGTTCGCCCTGCTCGTGAGAGCCCATGTAGTGGATGAGATTCACGTTATGAGGAAGATTGTGATCGACGGCTCTAACACGACGGGCTTCCAGCGGACAATGCTCGTAGCGGTCGACGGGCACATAAGCGTTAACGGTAAAGAGGTGCCGATAGAGACCATATGCCTCGAAGAGGATGCCGCGAGGAAAATGGAGGAGGATCCCGCCCGCAGGACAGTGACCTATAGGTTAGATCGGCTTGGAATACCGCTAATAGAGGTAGCAACAGGACCAGTTATCGAGACGCCGGAGGAGGCTAGGGAAGTGGCGCACTACATAGGACTTTTGCTCAGGTCGCTGGGCCGCGTAAAGAGGGGGCTGGGAACAATAAGGCAGGACCTTAACATCTCCATCGAAGGAGGAGCCAGGGTTGAGATTAAAGGTGTTCAGTATCTCGACCTGATTCCAATAGTTGTCGCGAACGAGGCGCAGCGGCAGAAAAAGCTCCTGGAGATCAGGGACGAATTAAAGAGAAGAGGTTTGTCAGAGGATGATATACTTTTCTCCCCAGTAGACGTTACAGGAGTTTTCAAAAACACTAAGTCGAAGGTTGCTAGGAGCGCGCTTGAGAAAGGTGGTGTTGCTCTCGCATTGAAGCTGAAAGGCTTTAAAGGCATACTTGGGACCGAGATCCAGCCCGGTAGGCGCTTCGGCACGGAGCTAGCAGACAGGGCGCGCTACTGGGGTAAAGTCGGGGGTATATTCCACAGCGATGAGCTTCCAGCGTACGGTATAACGAAGGAGGAAGTGGAGGAGGTAAAGAGAGCTCTGGGAGCCGGTGATGAGGACGCATTTGTGCTCATTTTTGACGAGAAAGAGAAGGCATACAAAGCGTTAGAGGCGGTTTACGCTAGAATACTTGAGGCGTTTCAAGGAGTTCCCGAGGAGACTCGGGCTGCGAATCCAGATGGCACGACAAGGTTCATGAGACCTAGGCCCGGGAAAGCCCGGATGTATCCAGAAACCGATGTGAGGCCGATCAGGATTCCAAGAGAGCTACTTTCGCAGTTGGCAGAAGAGCTGCCCGAGCCTCCGGAGAAGACACTTGAGAGATTGAAAAGAGAGTATCGTCTCTCAGAGGATCTCGCGCAGCAATTATTTGACTCGGAACACCTATTCCTCTTCGAGGAGCTTGTAAAGAAGACGGGAGCCCCCCCAGTTCTGGTTGCAACAGTTCTGACAAATACGCTACGAAGCCTTAGGAGGGAGGGAGTTCAGGTGGAAAACATCGACGAGGACCATATTCTACAATTGATGAAGGCTGTTGCAGAGGGCAAAGTTGCTAAAGAGGCGATACCAGATATCTTGAGAGCTATTGCCGAGAACCCTGAGCTCAGCTTCGATGCAGTTGTTGAAAAGCTTTCACTACACTCGTTAACGGTAAAGGAACTCGAGAAGCTCGTTGATCAGGTGATCTCTGAGAAGATGCCATTAATCCGAGAGAAAGGCGAAAGGGCCTTCAGCCCGATAATGGGCGAGGTTATGGGGAAGGTCAGGGGCAGAATAGATGGTAAGCTGGTAGCCGAGGTCGTTAGGAAGAAATTGCAGGATGTTATCTCTTCTTAATCTCTCCCCTAAGTTCCTTTAGTTTTTCAGCGATTTTCTTAATGACGACACTTTTCCTTTCGGATGTTTTTACGATCACCCTACCTCCGCTCTCAAACCAAAAAGCTGGGAATTTCGCGTCTTGGTCGATCGAGACTACGCTGAAGCCGGCTCTTTCAGCAGCCCGAGCGATCTCCTCCAAACGGGGCTTCTCCACGGAAAGGCTCTTGGGTACGCGCCGACCCTTGTCACGGGGCAACGCTGAGTCGAAGTAGGCCGCCCAGATAATTTTTCCCTCTTTTTTCCTCATGAGCCTTCAACGAGAACGGCGTTTACTACACCGTCCTGGCCCGGGCGTGACGTGACTATAGCTTTACCCAACTCTGTCTGAATGATTGCTCCCCGCGTTATTACACCTCTCCTGGCGAGGTTCCTGTTGGACGGGTTGTCTATTACTTTAAGGACTTTAACCCTAGCAGTCTTCTTTTGGCTAGGGATGTAGACGTTGGCGACACTCACCGTTTTAACCTTTAATTTGCAGTTACCGCCCCTCGCGCGCACAATCTTGACTTCCGTTACTTCACTGACGGTTGGATTTAGGGGATAGCGGCCGCTCAGGTATTTTCTTTTTACCTTCACGTGCTTACCCTTAAGTCCTCCACTTATCTTTCTGAGATCGTTGCCGTGGTATACCCCCATGCCTTTCCCCTCTACACTACTCTGAGCACTTTTTAAGCCTTTCTAGCTCATTGACACGCTCTTCATGATATATCGAAAAAGTCCCTGTGAAGCTTGCCGCATCGGTCAACTTTATGCTACGACGTTGATGACCGCTGACAACCAGGTCAACTTTTTAAGGTGGCGGCGCTACTTACCCCGGGTGGCTAGTGCTTTATGAGAATAACTACTCGCGGAAGAGTCCAGATAGTCCTCAACAGAGAGTTCAAAGCGTCTAGGCTCATAACGGGCTTCCATGGCATAGGGCATGTTGGCTGGATAGCGGTAAAGCACCTTGTGGAGAAGGCTGGAGCCGTAAGAGTAGGGCACGTTATCTCGCCTTATATGCAGCCGTTCGTCTCGGTGAAAAACGGTATAAGAACCCCGTACGAGCTCTATGTCGCTGGGGAAACCCTGTACTTTCTCCCGAATGTACCACTAAGTGACAAGGACGTTAGTTTGGTTACGCGAACGCTGTCTGAGGAGGTCATCGAGAACGGTGTCACCGAAGCTGTACTTTTCGGAGGCCTCGATAACAGGTTCAAGCAAGACGACAGCATAAGGCTCGCACCTACCACAGCGTTCTATGAGGCTCGAAAGGAACTGTTCCTCGGGCAAAAGTACAGGTTGATGGAAGAGGGCCTAGGCGTAGTAGGACCACTCGCGATAATTCTATCCATATTTGAGTCCCGCGAGCTACCTGCTGTCGCTATTCTCCCCTATGCCGCCCCGGATAGACCTGACCCAAGGGCTGCGGCTGAGGCGTTAAGAGCCTACAGCGAGCTCTTCAACAGCGCAGTGAGTGTCGAGGAACTTATAAGGGAGGGTGAGCTCGTGGAGCGAGAGCTGGAAGAGCTGGAGAATAAGATTAAGCAGATGGCTAAAGAGAGGGAGCCTCCACACTACTACGTATAAGGGTTTTCACAGTTTTTACGGACTTCTCCACATTCTCAGAGGTTCTCACATGGTCCCTAAGTGCGGAATAGTAGTCCTTTAACTTGACAGGCATCGTTATCACATTCTCCCCAGATAGTCTCGCAGCGAGCTTCGACACGAAGCTCTGCGGCAAGGAGTGGTAGACTAGGACGAGCCCCCGATACTCGTTGTTCAGAATGAACCAAACCACATCCTCTCTAATCTCTCCCTCAGCTTCCTCGAACACCATGCTACTGGCTTCGTACTGAGACAACGGGTAAAAACCATCGAGTTCGATCGGGATTATCGAGAACGCGCCGGAGAGCACGGCAATGTCGCATTGTGCGAATAGCTCCGGCTTATCGTTTAGAATCTCCTTTACGAGCCCGAACCTCGTGAAGGGTTTGTGAGGTGTTTCCTCGAATAGAAGAAGTACATCGCTTCTACCTCTAAATCTGTACTTTAACCTGTTGATGTGACGCACTACCTCAGGTCTGTACCTGCTGGTTCTGTCGTAGAAGAATATGCCCTGCACATGGGAGCGTGTAACGGGGTGAACTTTAGTTATAAACTCGCTATACTTGATGTACGTCTTGAAGGCATCAGCAAGGGCCGGGTGGCTCCGAGACTTCTCTTCTACGAGCTCCCAGAGCCTGCCCTCATGGATAGCTTGCCTTATTCTCTTCAGTTCAAGCTGGATGACGTAGAGGTTATGCTCTGCAATCAACCTTACACGTTCCTGTTTCGGCATCTCTTTTAGCTCCTCTGCGGTGTATTTGGAGCACACAGGGCACGTGCAGGGGAGCTCATCGACTTCCTCTAGCCTGAGCGTGCCTCTTGGGGTGAGGAGCCTATCGTTTCGCGCGTACAGCGCGTAGGACGCTGAGTCAAAGATGTCAACACCCATGGCCACGGCAAGCGGCATAATGATAGGGTGTCCTGCCCCGAATAAGTGAAGCGGGGCGCTCCAAGGCAAGTTGAGCCTAGCAGTCATGACAAGCTTAGCAACCTCTGAGTACTCGTATTGCTCCATGAACTGCGTGGGGCCTCCAACGGCAAAAATGTCCGCGTCTTCTCGTGAAGCCTGAGACGCCGAGTACGCGACGATGCTGGCGTGAATACCACCCTGTATCGGGGCGACGAGAAGCATACCCTTTCGGTCGACCTTTGAGGCCTCCCGGAGCCTCCTAAGAGTCTCCTCGACCTCCTCGCGGGCCTGAGTGTAGGGCGTGTCGCGCCTAGTAGGTATGTCGAGAATGACCCCGATGTCGGAGCCTATCTCAACTTGGTATGTGAAGATCTCCAAGGGATCTACGTCCACTCTTCCGTACACAAGTAGCTGGTAGGCTCCCGAGTCAGTGTACACCGGGCCGTCCACCCCGAGTATGCCGTGGACCGTAAGCTCCTTGGCTAGCTCACCATAGTTTCTCTTGATTATGTAAGCATTTGTTATCAGCAGTGGGAACCCCATCTCCACGATATCCTTAGGCGGTACGAGCTGCTTCCCAGGGTTAATCACGGGTGCCAGGGTCGGCGTCTCCACTACACCTTTCCTCGTGTGAAGCTTACCCTTACGCCCCATCAGGTCTATCTCTTCTATCTCGAAGACCTCAGACCAGACCACGTGTTCTCAATCAGAAAACAGGGCCTAAATTATAACATTCCCCCCCTCGCGCAACGGCGAAGGCCAAGCCGTCGAGCAGGCTTGCGAAAATGCTTTAACACCCACGTAGCACGTGCTCGTAGGCATAGCCTTCCACACTTTCTCACTCTGAGCATTGAAAGGCTGTAGGCTGTGTGGTAGAAACGCTTCTCCAGATTGTCGGGGAATGAAGAGTACGGCTACTATAGAGCGTTGGGCAGGCATCAAGCGCTCACCCGGGTTTTATTGCATTGGCTTAGGGTGGTTCGAGGTGGCGACGAGGTAGGAAGTTTATAAAAATGATTTGGGCAGAAAAGAGGGGAGCAGTAAGGTAATCTGGGAGTCATTACGCGAAGAAGGGCGCAAACCTTTAAAACTACACATCGTGTTGATGGTTGTGCTCGGCACAATTGCGGGCATCGAATCGCTCAAGTATGCGGACGTTGTTCGCATAAAAATCGAGGCGGCAGAGGGCTTAGCCGTAGTAGAGTTGCCTGTGAAAATTTTGAGGGAAGCCGGTGTTGAACCGGCCCAGGGTATGCAGGTTGAATTGAGAGTCGACGCTACGCCCTCTGACATCGAGAGCTGGGACATAGTGCTAGGTGCAGAAGTGTACTCTAGACAAGAGCCGCAAAATGCTCTTCTCGCCTCCGCCGGCGGCTTACAAGTCGTTTTTCCAGAGAGTATTGCCAAAGATACGGCTGGCGTGGGTAGCAAAGTCTACATCAAGCTAAGGTTTCCAAAGGGATAAAGGCAGCAGCTCTCTTTTTTTAAGTCTGAGCACAAGGTCATGCAGGCTTCGTGCCTAGACAAGGCTTACCTGTAAACTCTCAGCTCGGCTGTTAACCGAGGAACAATAAATATAAGGTGGTGAAACGGGAGCATATGGTGACGCGGCTGCTCTATGGTTGACGTAAAGGTGCTTGAGGCACTATTAGAGTGGACCCGCTCGAATAACGCCGTGATAGATGTCTACTTTCAGGAAACCGGTTACAGGCTGAGGATAGATAGAATGTTTAGAGCCGTTGACCCCGGTGGAAACATAGTACCTTGGGCTAGAGCTTTCGGGACGAAAAAGCTCTCAGACCTCTTTGACACGTTCAAGGTTAAGCAAGTGAGCCTTAGACGCGGGGATACCCAGCAGACCTTCCGAAGTTTAGAGGAGTTGCTGAAAAACGTTCGCGTCTAGCTCGGACACCTGAGGGTAGTATGCACTTAAGGTACGCTCTGCTAGTAACACTGGTAGGGGCTCTGGCATTTTCCCAGCCTATTCTGAGTGTAAAGTACTTGCTCGTGACGAGCCTGTACGTTGAAGGGCAAGGTGTTGTGGATCGAGAAGTGTTCTCACGCGTCTTCCTTATTGCCCTGTCCATACCTGGATGGCAGAACCTATCGTCAGCTACGCTCTACGTCGACTCAAGGAAAACCAGCTTCACCCTCGAGCGGGACCCTCAGGGAAACATCTACGCGTACCCTGGCGACCTCGAGTACTCAGGAAGCATAAACATAACACTTGTTCAAGAGGTAGAAGTTGCAAGCCCCCCTTTCCGCCGTATAGCGGATCTGCCAGAAGTTGTGGATGTTGTAGCTCCATCGCTAAGCGAGACGGCTAAGTCGCAATTCTGGGGTTGCAACTCCTCATTGAAGAAATTCGCCGATGTAGTAAGCCTCGCCAAGAGCCTGGGCTCCTCTTCTGCTTCTGGCAGAGACTTCATCATAAACGCGGCGGACTGGATTCGCAGAAACGTAAAATATACTTCGGATACACGGGGAGGGGTTAAATGCCCAGCAGAAACTCTGTCGACCTTAGAGGGAGCGTGCGGCGACTTACACGCTCTTTTCACGGCTTTACTGAGGATTAAAGGGATAAACTCTTACCTCGCTTACGCGCTTGTATACTCCCCACAAGCTAACTTAACAATAAGAGAAGGTAAGTGGTTTTATCAATTGAGAGGAGCCGAGCCGCACATTTTCAGCATGGTAGAATCTCGCGGAGAAAGCTTCCCAGTCGACTTAACTGCCAATACAGAGAACGACCCCCGGAGGCTCGTGAGAGGTTCCGCAGTAAATCAGCTTGACTCGCTGATAGTTCTAGCTTGGATTAAGCGGGGGGATCCCAACGACTTCCTCGCGATACCGGCGCCGACGGGAGCAAGCAAGATAAGCTTGGCGTTCAGAGTAGCACGCGAGAGCCTAAGCCTCGGAGATAACGTCTTGCTGCTCCTGGCAGTTTTGTTAGCGGTGGCACTGGCGCTAAGGAAAGAAAAGTCTACTTGAGTGGGGTGCCGCAGAACGGACATATTATGTGCAGGTCGCCATAAGGTAGCTCGCGGCCGCACTTGGGGCATCTTTTCACATCAGCCTGAGCGACGGGTGGCGTAGCTTGAAGCTCTACTGCTCGTGGCTGCGCGGCGGCGATTGGGGCTGGAGCGGGTACCACTGCTCTAGGTTGCCGGGTCACAGGAGGAGCCTGGGCTCTCACAACCTGAGGCGGACGAAGGATTGGGGATGAGGGCTGGGCCTCCTGTACCTGGACGGGGCGGGTAGCTTTAGGCTGATACGCTTGTGCAACAGGGGCTTGGGGCTGAACGGCTCCAACCTGGGGAGTGGGTGGGCTCTGCCGTACCAAACCGCTAAGTCTCATGTAGAGCTTAAACGCGTAAGCCTCCTCTAGAAAAATGATAGCGAGGAACAGTCCTGCAGCTGAAGCGGAAGTAGAGAGCAAGATAAAAACAGCCTGAACGTTATCCCCTCCTACTTTTAAGAACACCAAAGCTGCTGCAATGAGTGGTGCCACTATTGCGAATACGCCCGCTATATAAGCTAGCATCTTTTTCTTGCTGAACTCCGCGTCGACAGGGTCGACTGTTTTCTGTTTTACCTGCTTGCTCTGTTTTGGCAAGCTTGCTCACTGTGGAAGGGGTATTACGGCTATTAATGTTGTGCGGCTAAAAGCCTCTTCACGACTGCTTGCTCACCCTCGATCTCTATTTCAGCCATTGTGCTTTCGGCTATGGTTTTCAAGATGTCCTCATCGTCTAATACTAACCTGGGGGAGGAGAGCTTCACCTCCAGCCCAAGTGCATCGGCAAGTTCTTGAAGCGTGTAGGCTATGTCCCGCACTTTGCTCTTAACATCGACCACCGAGTCTAAGGCGTCCAGCAGGTGCTTCTGAACCTGCAGGAGTGCTTTCTTCTGCCCCTCGCTCAACTCGCTACTGCTGAGTAGGTCCTCCACAATCTCAAGGGCTTTTATGACGTGAGACCTCATACAGTACAAAATCTCTCTAACAGTGCTACAAAACGTGAAACCTAGCTCGGGGGATGAGCTTCGACCCTCATACGGAAATCACACAGACGTATTACTTCCCCTACGGAACCTAAGCGCTCCGAGGCGTTGACCGCAAACGTGTAACTAGCGCCTCAGCTTGAGAAGATTGGTTACCCTATAGATGGCTGGGGGGTGTATAGACGGCACTATCCTTAACGTCCTATATTTGCCCGACCTGGCCAGCTCGGGGTATTCGAGTTTTACAAGTGCACTAATAACATCGTGAGCTGATGTGCGGCGCGCGGCCTCTACGTCTGCTGATAACTCAGCGTTGTGTAAAAGCTTTAAGAAAACAGCCGTAAAAAACGCGAGGTAGGCTAGCAATACTCCAATTGGAAGTTGCGCTACGGACAGCAAGTACGATCTGAAGATGTACTCTAAACTCGCTACTGTAAATAGCTTGAGAGAGTCTTTATGCTTTAGGTGAGCCAGCTCGTGGGCGAGCACCGCTTCAAGCTCGCGTTCGTTCAAGTCCAAAAGCAGTCCTGCAGTGACATAGACTTTCGAAAAGGAGGGTAAGAAGCCTAAAGTGTAAGCGTTTCTGCTACCCGACGGTGTGACGCAGAGTTTAACCTTAAAGCCGTACTTTTCACGAAGGCGAGAGAGAATTGCCCCCAGGTTGAGCTCCTTTAAGCTTATCCTCTTGAAATCTATGCCAACGTCGTGGAGCACGCGTTCTGCAGTGTCGACGGATAAGTCAGCGCTCTTCGTGAGAATGTGCTTGACTACCGCTATTGTCAGAAGATCTTCTTCTCTGATCTCTTCGACTACCACGCGTAGAAGCGTAACTCGCCGGCAGCACTTAGGGATTTCAAGGCATCTAACCCGGAGGCTCAAAAGAGGAGCAAAAAGCAGCATCGTGAATGTAACCAGGATGGTGATGAGGCTGACCTCAAAGAGGCTTTTAATTCCTAGAAGCATGAGGAAGAGAGGCGTGAGTGTAGTTATGAATAGGTAAACTGCCAGAGCCCAGCTCCTCAGCCTTTGAAGCAATCCCTTGCCCAACACATCTGGGCTAATGGGGAGCTGTTCCCCGTCTGTGAGCAAAAGCACGACCTCTGGAACTGGATTACACTTCGAGGCGAAGTATCCGAGCATTCTGTTCTTAAATTCCATCACGGCGTCAAGGCTCTCCGAGCAGGCCTCAACGGCGCCTCCACTGTACTCGATGAAAACCTCTCTAGCAGCTTTCTCGGCGCGAAATCCATTCTCCCCTTCTCTTTCAACGCTGTAGCCTACCTGCTTGACAGCTGTTACAAAGTCAGCGACAGAAAAATCCTCATCAAGACAGATGAGAGGGATAAAGAATAATATGCATTTATTCCAGTGCCGGCTCATTATCTTCTCCGGGAAAGTCTCAGCCTATCTCTATCTCTGCCGTGTCTTTCTCCTTTCTAGGTCGGAAGAAGAGCGCGGCCGTCACTGCAGTTGCGGCAGACACTGCTGCTACCTCTGTTGCGGTCACAGGCCCGACGAATGGGAGGTCAAGCAGTATGCCAGTGTTGAGGTCCACTGCCTGGTCTCCGTCAAGGGTGACCTTTACTGTGCTTGTGATTCTCTTGTACTGTGCCGTTACCGTGTATGTACCCCTTGGGAGTTGTGTGAATACCGCGCTTCCCGAAGCGTCACTCTCGAGGCTTTGCGAGTAGTTCCCGTTGCTCACCGTGACTACAGCTCCCGCGACAGGACCCCCCAGGGCATTCTTAACGTGCACAGTCATTGTGTAGACTTTGCACTCGATGTTGAACTCTGTGTCCATTAGGGTTCCCAGAGTGAAGGCCGTCAGCGTCGCGCCCTTGAATGCAGCGGATACCGAGTACACTCCTGGAGCGTAGACGTTAAGCTGGGCTGAGCCGTCAGCCCCGCTCACAGCGTTGATGCTCAAGGGACCAGACATGGAGACCTGGACGCCCGGCACAGGGTTGCCCTTGGGATCTTTGAAGATCATCTTTATGGGTTTCCAAGCTATGGAGATGAAGTATTCACCCTCCTCAACGCTATCTCCGTTCTTCACCTGGACGGCAGCCTCGTTCTTCTCAAGCACGATGGTCCTCCATGTGCCGAGCCAGTCTGCTGTGTAGTTTTCGATATCATCGAACTTCTGACCGCTGGGGACTGTGACCGAGGTAATCGTGGCTATTGGGGGCACCTGGACCACCAGGTAAGCTGCGTAGGCATCCGCGATATCCTTCTTATTGATGGTAGCAGTGAGACCTCTAGGTGTCCACGTCCCTACTTCCCGGTAGTAGACAGGAATTATCATAGCCTGGATGTCATGACCCTCGTTGTTGACTATCTTGGCGGTAGTTCCGTAGACGATGAAAGCTTTGATCCAGTAGTGCATCAGGAACGGCGGTATCAGCAGTGAGGCGCCCCGAACCTCGAACTCCTCGCTTCTCTCGAAGGCGAGGTCGATAAGATTTCCCTCAACGGTAGCGCTATTCGTGAGAGGACCAGGGGCAACGGAGTACAGCACAACTATGAAACCGAGCGGATTCCACCCGGCCTTGCCCCTTATAGAGTAGCTCTTGAATGTCTTTGCCGGGATAGTGGTCTCCGTGAAGCGGTCCTCTATGACTAGGAAGGCGTTGGGAAGCTTGTACTCCTCACCCTGCGAAAACTCGATCGTGTATTTGCCATACCCAATCGAAGAGACATCTATCTCAACATGCTTCGGATCGACCTTGAAAGCCCCAGCGGGGACGGCTGCCTGAACGTCTATTTGGGTCAAATCGTTCCCGAAGGGGTCGATCACGGTCTTAACTGCATACGGTGCGTAGTTGTCTATAGTTACCCTAACCGAAACACTGAGCCCAGTGTCTTTGAATTCGCTTGTATCCACGGTGATGTTGTCCTGTAAGGGCATCCACGTTGTTTTCCTAAAGACTGTGACGAGCCGAGCCTTCACCGTACCGTTAAAGCCGTTGGAGCCGAGGACTACTTCTCCGGAGTAGGAAGTCACGGACGTCAGTCTGCCCATGCTCTCGCTGACCTTATCGTACTTTACGGGAACTATCTGTGGAGGCGCCTTCCCCTCGAAAATCACGCTGAAGGACTCGAGGACGTAGCCTGGGGGAGTGGCGGTGCTTGAGAGCGTTATAACGCTTTTGCTCCCGAAATCCAGCTCGGCACCTTCTTCCGTCCTAAGTATGTAATCAAGCTTGACGTAGAAGACTTGACTACCTTTATCTGCGAGTGCTACAAGTGCAACGTTAAGAGCCAGCAGTAGCAGTAACATGACCCCGACTATTCTCATGCTGTCTCGAACAAACATCCTACCATATCCTTCAAATTTAAGGTTCAGACAATCTTTAGCAGTAGAATTCCACAAAGACCTTTTTCTTACGTTTGTATTATCCACGGTGATCTTCACCTCTCTGGGCGGTGGCAGGGTGCGGGGCAACAACTAGCGAGCCGGAACCCGCCCTTTATTTTAAAATTGTCTCACAAATGTGCCCTAGGAGCGAAGCGCCGGGGCCGGGATTTGAACCCGGGACCGCCCGGTTAACAGCCGGGCGCTCCACCTGGCTGAGCTACCCCGGCTCAGACTATAGCTTCAACGACCTTCTATTTAAATAAATTTTCTCTGGGGAAGTCAGATTCTCGAGAAACGCCTACCTGCGCAGGAGAATAGTCGCCCGTCTAACAGGTTATCGCAGATCACTCGTCCCGGAGGTTTGCGCTGCTGTTGCCTTCGGCTTTTCTTCAAGTTAGGGCTAACTGGGAAAGAGCCGCGGCTTAGGCACAGTTGATTGTAGTGCTCGGCGGGAATAGGGATTTCAAGCTGTTAAGATATAATGAAGGCTTAGAACCCGAGATCGTATTGCTATTGAATTCTTGTGGGGGTGCGGAAGAGATATTAGTTAGTTTTTAAAAGAGGAAACAGGGGTGAAGGCCTCAGTGCCGAGAGTGCTCTCTGAGAAGAACTTGACGCTCGCTGAGCTGCGGGAACTGCTTGAGAAGGTTGAGCAGACAAGGGAGCTCACGGGCCTTGAGCGATACACGGTGGAGTACGCCAGGAAATTCGCCAAAATCGAGGATCCCGCTAAATCGCGCCGGGTAGTGGAGGAGCTGATGAAGACCTTCGACCTTCCGGAGGACATTGCAGTGCAGCTAGTGAATATCAAGCCAAGGGATCCGGGTGAGGTTCGTCTAGTGCTTTCCCCGCTTAATAAACTGTTCTCGGAGGAAGATTACAGGCGAATCATTGAGATGGTCAATGAGTAGTTTAAGGCGTTTTTAGAGCGGTGTGAAGCACGTGTCTGGGCGTGATTTTCGAAAACCCCTCAAACCACCAGAGAATCAAGTCTATATACTGGATGTCTTACCCTATGGGGATCCCGTACGGGGGATCTCCCATCCCTTGGTTCAGAGCATAGGGGATGAAAAGTTTCTGCTCATTGAACTGAGACCGGAAATCGGCGTGCTTTCAAGTTTACGACCTGGTGAGAAGCTGGACCTGGCTACGGGTGTTGAGGCCAAGGTCGTTCACTTCCTTCGAGTAATAAGGTACGAGGATCTCACTGGTAATGCTAAGGCCATACTGAAGGACGTTGTCACAAGTATAGTGCTTAGCAAAGAAAAAGTCTTCGTAGAATTCTTTAACAGAGCTCAGCCGCTCTCGAAGAAAGCCCACGAGTTGGAGCTCTTGAAGGGTATTGGGAAGAAAACTCTCTGGAAGATACTCGAGGAGCGTAGCAGAAAGCCTTTCGACTCCTTTGCGGAAATTGAAAAGAGGGTTGGGATAAAACCCGTTGAACTGATCGTTAACAGGATCCTAGAGGAAATCAGCGAGCCTCAAACACACTATCTCTTTGTGAATCCGCCATATGGTCCCGCTCGTGTCGGTGATGCGCTGCAAAGGCGGGAGCGTTACAAGCCTTTTTAACTAACGTAGCCGGTAACGAAGAGTTATGGTAATCGATAAAGCCCGCCAGATGCTGGAGAATGGCTACGTCCTTTGCGACTGGTGCCTAGGTCGGCTTTTCGGGCTTAGGGGCTCCGGCATAAGCAATGCAGACAGAGGCCGTGCAATAAAGACGCTTTTATTCATGGAGGCTTACAAGAGCTCACCCCGCGAAGTAGACGTGAATCTTCTGAGGGCACTTGCTGAAAGCGGGTACGAGCCGGCCCGCAACGCTCTCGCTAGCCTAGGGCTGGAGGCTCCTTCTCATTCGCAGTGTTATTTATGTGGAGGAGTCTCGTCCAGGTACGAAGAACTAGCAGAGCGCGCTTATAATGTAGCCGGCGAGTACGAGTTCTCGACGTTTCTTGTGGGCGTCCGCCTGCCCTACCGGTTGATCAAAAAGGAAGAGGAACTGTGGCGTCGCTTCGAGCTAAGAGACGCCGAGTCCCTGAAAAACGAAATCAGTAGGGAAGTTGGTAAGATTTTCTCCAAAAAAACGGGGAAGCAATACGATCCGGAGAGACCCGACATCCTTCTAATCATAGACCTCGAGGGCGACGGAATTGAAGTACACCCCAGGCCGGTCTTTATATGCGGAAGATATCGGAAGCTTGTGCGAGGGCTCCCCCAGAATCCCTGGCCATTCTCCGATGAAAGGATAAAATTCAACACATCGATAGAAGAGCTGATCGCGAAGCCCACGCTATCGCTATTCGAGGCTCATGACGCTAAGTTTCACGCAGCCGGTCGTGAGGACATCGATGTGAGGACGCTTGGTAAGGGTCGGCCCTTCGTTTTAGAGGTCCGCAAACCTAAAAAACGCTTCGTGGACCTCAGGAAGCTCGAGGAAATCATAAACTCCTCGGCACAATCCCTCATAGAAGTGCATGCTCTGAGCTACTGCGATAAGGACAGTGTCAAGAAGCTAAAAGGCCTCGCGGAGGTTGCCAGAAAAGTCTACAGGGCTATCGTCACCTTTATGGAACCCGTTACGGATGAGGACATTGAGAGAATAAATGCAGCTTTCAAAGAAACGGTGGTTGAGCAGCGTACACCTCTCAGGGTGCTTCATAGGAGAGCGGATAGGCTGAGGAGGAAGGTAGTTTACAAGGTAGTAGCAAGAAAGCTTTCCGAACACGACGTGGAGATAATAATCGAGGCCCAGGGTGGCTTTTACATAAAAGAGTTTATTCACGGTGATCAAGGGAGGACAAACCCGAGCATTGCGGGACTTATAGGCAAAAACGTTGAAAGAATCGAGCTTGACGTAATAGATATTGATTAATGGTGAATTATTCCCTTTAAGTGCTCCCGGTTTTTGCCTCCTCGGCTCTCCCTAAGAACGGCACAATGTGCTCTGGAGTCGTAATGATTTTCTTAGTCTTCCCGCCAACCTGCACTTCGATGACGTACGCTCTTCCCCTCTGCTCCACGACCTTACCAACTTTTCCCTGATACCTACGGTGGGGCGCCGTCTCGATAAAAGTGGGATTAACGTCTATGACAACTAATTCTCCTTGACTGTATTCGCGCATTAGCCGGCTCAGACCCCTATAGCCCCTGGTTCTTGGTGTGTGCCTGAACATTTTCCTGCTTCGTGTCCTATACCCGTGAGAGTGCCTCATCCATCAACCCCTTCTCACAAGCCACACTTCAATTTATAACGTTTTCTATAGGCAACCCTTAAGATAGTGAGAAGGTGCGGGGGCCGGGATTCGAACCCGGGCAGGCCGACGCCAGCGGAGGTCTTATCCTTTGTGGGATCCTAAGTCCGCCCCCTTTGTCCTAGCTCGGGCACCCCCGCGCATCGAGCAACAATTCTTTAGAGGAAGTAAAATACTTTTCCACGCACCGGTCCTTAGGTCACATGCCCTCTATTTGTCTGATGTACTCCTCCTCGTCAGTCGTTGTTATCTCCTGCCTCAGACTGAGCTGGGCCTCAATCATCTTCTTGCGCTTTATCTGCCTCGTAACATAGCCTGCGATCTGGTTCCGTAGCTTCTTTGAAGGTACGTGAAGTAGTTCGGCCACTTTAGCCTTGTTGTACTCGAAGTCTGTTGTAAAGCTGTCACCGAATTTTTCCACAAGCATTCGAGCTGTCCTCTTAACCAGTTTTATCCTGACGTTTCCCATCCAGCACCCTTTTTCGGATACCTTGAGGCGCGTTTAAATACATTTCCTTGCTAAGCGTCCGCTCGGTAATAGCCTAAGAGGAACACTTTTGGTAAAATCTCTTTACGCCCTAACAGTGAATAAATTTTTAAATTACGTGACCATGTAATCTATCAAAAGTGTTTCGGTATGTCGGCAAAGAAGAAAGAGCACGAAATACCGCTAGCACCTATAGACAGGATTCTCCACCAGGAAGGAGCTGAGCGGGTAAGCGAAGAGGCTACCCTACTTTTGAGAGACTTCATAGAGAAACTGGCGCGGGAGATTGCCCGTGAAGCTATAGATGCCTCAAAACACGCGGAGCGAAAAACAGTAAATGAAGAAGACGTGAAGTTTGCTATAAGCAGGCTTCAAAGAATCCTCTGCTCCCACATTGTTGTCTAAAAACCTCAGCCGCTCACTCGAAAACTTCTTGCGTCTAGAATATGCGGAAAGCCCTGAGAATACATGTGCGAATGGTAAAACATTAATGCAACATATTTACAAAACTTCACCGGTTGGCAGAAAGCTATGTCTGGTGACCGGAAAGGCTACATCGCGAAGATCTCGGGACCCGTTGTAATAGGAAAGGGTATCAGCAACATCAAGCTCGGCGAAGTCGTGTACGTGGGTAACGAGGGCCTCCTAGGTGAAGTCGTCAGGGTGGGTCAGGATTACTTCGCGGCACAGGTTTATGAGGACACAAGTGGGCTACGCCCTCGCGAACCTATCACGGGTACAGGAAAGCTGTTGGTAGCTGAGCTCGGCCCAGGGCTCATGTCAAGCGTGTTCGACGGAGTCCAGAGACCGCTAGAGAGTATAAAGGAGCTCGTAGGGCCCTTCGTGAAGAGAGGTGTCAAGGTCAACCCCCTTCCTAGGAATAAGAAGTGGCACTTTGTACCAATGGTCGAGAAAGGCGTCAAGGTAGGCTCCGGAGACATCATCGGCACCGTACAGGAAACGTCCCTCATAGAGCACAGGATAATGATCCCTGTGGGTATTGAGGGCAGGCTACGTGAAATAGCTCCTGAGGGCGACTACACCATCGAAGACGTCGTCGCTGTCGTTGAGTCGGACGGTAGGACATACGAGCTAACAATGAAGCAGGAGTGGCCTGTGAGGCAGGCGAGGCCGTACAAGGAGAGGTTGACGAGCGAGGTGCCCCTTTTGATAGGGCAGCGAGTGATAGACACGTTCTTCCCGATAGCCAAGGGCGGCGCCGGCGCTATACCTGGGGGCTTCGGCACTGGGAAGACGGTTACGCTTCACAAGGTCGCGATGTACAGCGACTCCCAAATAGTCATCTACATCGGCTGCGGTGAGCGCGGTAATGAGATCGCAGAGATGCTCATGGAGTTCCCGAGGCTCACCGACCCGAAATCTGGTCGCCCCATCATTGAGAGATCAATAGTGATAGCTAACACCTCTAACATGCCCGTCTCCGCTAGGGAAGCATCGATCTACATGGGCATCACGCTGGCAGAATACTATCGGGATCAGGGATACGACGTAACGCTCATAGCGGACTCGACAAGCAGGTGGGCTGAGGCCTTGCGCGAGATAGCCGGAAGGCTCGGAGAGCTCCCTGTCGAGAGAGGATACCCGGCCTACCTTCCCGATAAAATAGCGGAGTTCTACGAGCGAGGTGGTCGAGTAAAACCCCTAGGCTCACCCGAGAGAAGCGGCTCTGTGACTGTACTGGGGGCCGTGTCGCCGCCGGGAGGTGACTACAACGAACCGGTAACGATACACACTTTGAGGTTTGTCGGGGTCATGTGGGCTCTGGACACTGACCTGGCCTACAGGAGGCACTTCCCGGCTATAAACTGGCTGAGAAGCTTTAGCCAGTACGCGGACATAGTTGAGCGGTGGTGGGTTAAAAACGTTTCACCAGAGTTCCCGCAGTACAGGCGGAGAGCCCTGCGGCTCATGACTGTTGCTAGCGAGATAGAAGCCATAGCTTCGGTGGTGGGAGAGGGGGCGCTGCCGGACGACCAGAGGCTGATACTTCTGACGTCGGAGATAATAAAAGAGGGCTTCCTGAGGCAAACGGCTCTCTCGGGGGAAGACATCTTCTGCAAGCCTGAGAAGCAGTACTGGCTCCTCAAAATGATGATAGACTTCTTCGACAAAGCATATGAGCTGATTAAGAAGAGAGTATCGATAGAGGAGATAACGAAGCTCCCCGAAGTGTACGAGATGATGCGCGTGAAAGAAGACGAGAGAGGCTTGGAGGCCGTGAAAGAGCTATATAACCGAGTAATGGCTAAACTAGACGAGATCGCACAACGGCATGGTGTTCAAATAACGGCTGAAAGCGGGGTGGTGGCTAGTGCCTGAGGAGATCCTCACTACCATTATCGAACGCTATCCCGGAAAAATCTACCGAGGCGTGCGAGAGATACGCGGTAGCCTGCTCATCGTGGAGGGCGTCGAGGATGCTGCTTACGACGAGGTCGTGAAAATATACGGTAGAGACCATAGGGAGAGGTTCGGGAGGGTCCTGGAAACGAGCATAGGTAACGCTGTGGTCCAGGTTCTCGGAGACCGGGAAGGCCTCGAGACAGACACTCTAGTGAAATTCACAGGATCCACGTTCAAGATCAGAGTCTCTGAAGACGTTTTAGGCAGAATCTTTAATGGTAGATTCGAGCCGATCGACGGGCTACCTCCCGTCATGACGGGTGAGATGAGGGAGATAACCGGCGAACCGATCAACCCGGTCGCGAGGGAGTACCCTCACGACTTCATCCAGACCGGCGTCTCGGCGATCGACGGTCTCTTCAGCCTGGTGCGTGGTCAGAAGCTCCCAATATTCAGTGTCTCAGGTCTGCCTCACAACCTACTCGCGGCGCAGGTTGCTAGACAGGCGACTGTTAGAGGCGAAGGTGAGCGATTTGCTGTGGTTTTCGCCGGCATTGGTCTAAGGAAGACGGAAGCCGAGTTCTTCATGGAGCAGTTCCGCGAAACCGGGGCCATCGAGAGGCTGGTAGCTGTCCTTAACATGGCTGACGACCCAGCAGTAGAGCGCCTTATGACCCCGCGCATTGCCCTCACGGTGGCGGAGTTCCTGGCCTTCGACCTCGACATGCATGTGCTGGTAATAATGTCCGATATGACTAACTACTGCGAAGCTCTTCGGGAGGTAAGTTCCGCAAGGGGCGAGATCCCTGGCAGGATGGGTTACCCAGGATACATGTACAGCGACCTCGCGACGATCTACGAGAGAGCGGGCATAATAAAGGGCAAGAAAGGCAGCATCACGCTCTTCCCGATACTCACTATGCCGGGAGGGGATCTGAGACACCCAATCCCGGACCTCACCGGCTACATCACTGAGGGGCAGATTTTCCTAAGCCAGGAACTCTATGCTCAAGGCGTATACCCACCAGTGAACGTTTTGCCGAGCCTCAGCAGGCTGATGAAGGCTGGGATAGGCGAGGGCAAGACCCGAGAGGATCACAGGTACCTCGCGGATCAGCTCTACGACGCGTACTCAAGAGGTGTGAGGGCTAGGGACCTAGCCAGGATAATCGGTGAAATCGGGCTCAGTGAGAGGATGAGAAGATTCCTGAAGTTTGCAGAGGAGTTCGAGAACCATTTCGTGAGCCAGTCCTTCAACGAGAACAGGAGTGTAGAAGAGACTCTGGACAGAGGGTGGAAGGTGCTTTCAGTGCTCCCGGAGGAGGAGCTCGTCAGGATCCCAAGGAGGCTCATCGAGAAATATCACCCCGCTTACAGGAGCTGAGGGTATCGGAAATGCTTAGCGAGCTTGCTTTTCTACCTGCCTCCAGAGGAACCCTCCAGGTGCTGCGGCGGAGGTTGGAGCTAGTAAAAAGGGGTAAAGATGTTTTACAGATGAGGAGAGACCAGCTCGCTAAAGAGCTACTTGGTATAATGGACGAGCTGCAGAAAAGACCACAGGCAGAGCACGAGTTCATAGAGGCGTCCCGCCGAGTTGCCATTATGAGGATGGCTCGCGGCGAGTATGACTTCAGATCCACCGCGTCGCTCGTTCGACCACCAAAGATAACAAGCATCATAGTCAGCTACCAGGGCATACCTGTGCCCCAGGCCAGGATCGCCGAGGACCCTGACTTCTCGCAGATAACAGACCCGGACTACCGGGAGGCTATCGAGCACCTGTGGAACGCCGTCAAGATGATGATCGACGTCGCCAACAAGGAGCTCGCCGTTGAGAAGATAAGCGACCAGCTCCTCTACATAAACAGAGTCGTGAACAGCCTCGAGAAGAACCTCATTCCAGCCCTCACCGACGTCCTGAGAAGAATAGAGGAGCGGGTCATTGAGGAAGAGCTTGAAGACTTCGTCCGGGTAAAAATCCTAGGGGGTGGCTAGGAGTGGAGTCGTACATAGCCGTCAGAGCTCACGGCTTGAAGTCAAGGCTACTCAAAAGACAGGACTATGAAGCCATCCTGAGCGGCGAGAAGAAGCTCTACGAGCTAAGGGACTACGCCCTGATATCCGATCGGGACTCTCTGGAAGAAGCCCTCGAGAAGATATACAGGGTTTACGTTCAGAGGATTGAAACGCTCGCGAAGCCCGACAGAGTCCTGGGGCAGTTCGCCTACGCCCTCTTAGACCGACTAGAGGTCGAGAACGCCAAGATCCACCTAAGGTACATACGAGGCGCCCAAAGGCCCGTCATATACTACCCATACGGGCGGCACATAGGCCCCGCGAGACTCTCTCAGATTAGAACAGAGGGGGGTCTATGGGAGGAGCTGTCGAAGACGCCCCTTCAAGCCCCAAGCACTCCGAGCTTCTCAAGCGGCCTCGAGGCGGAGCGCGAGGCGTTGCTGGAACTGCTGTATTACAAGTACCTGCTAAACATGCTCAAAGAACTCCCCGTAAACAAGGAAGAGAAGGAAGACCTGGAAGCTCTCATAAGAGAGGAAGCATCCCTAAAGATGGTCGTGTGGTCCAGGACGCTTAGCCAAAGCATCGTCGAAAAGCTCGCTCAAGGATACCTCAAGGGTTACGGAATCATGTCCCCTCAACTCCCAGAGGAGTGGAGCTCGATGAAGCTTACGGAGCTACTTCTTCACGTCCAGAGAACAGTCATCTCCAGAGCTGAGCAGCTAGCCATGAAGCATTCATTAGACATCGCGTACATATACTACTTCAACCACCTAGCTCTTGCGGAGGCGAATAACCTCGAACGAATTCTCCTGGGGAAAGAGATAAGACTCCCAGAGGAGGTAATTCAAAGAAACCTAGTCATTGTCGTTTAAGTTCTATCCCTATATTTTTCCTAGAATCAGTATAGCTACTAGTAGGCCGTAGATCGCGATACCTTCGGCTAAGCCGCCCATGATAAGTATCCATGTTGAAAGTTCAGGCTTTTCAGCGGCCGCGGCGAAGCCCGCTGTAGCCACGCTTTTCAGAGCCATACCAGAAGCTATAGTAGATCCTATTACAGCTAATGCACTTGCCAGCATGGCTAAAGCTGCTGGTAGGTCTAGTGGGCGTGCTTCCTGGGCTGGTAGACCTGGCTGAAGGATTTTCGTTGAAGCCGAGGCAAGCACGGATATCGATGCTACCAGAACAGCCATGTTCACCGCGAGCAATACCAGAGCTATCTTCTTGCTCTTCATAGCAAGCCACATTTTTTAATCATATATAAAAATGTTATTCCCTTACCATTTCTGCAGTTGTAGCTATCGGTTTAAACTCGATCCCTTCTCCTTTGAAGAACTTCGTGGAAAACTCATAGTAGGTTAGCCTCATCGCCTGAATTCCGACCGCTAGGGCCTCAATAGCCAGCACCAGGAAGTTTGCCACAAGGAAGCTGACAGTCTCGCCTGCAAACGGCGCCATGTTTTCAGCCAGTATCCCGAAGGCCTCGTGGGCCATTGCGAAGGCGGCTAGACGTATATAGGAGAGTGAATTAGCTGGAAACGCGATGATCATCTCGATAACCTCTGACATTGCGTGCATCAACCTTTCTTTATGTCCAGTGAACTTCGCCTCGTAAAAGCCGAAGCCTAAAACACCGATTAAAGCTCCCGCTACGAGCCAAAGGAGTACTGCCACGTCGGGTGAGCTGAGGACGGCGAAGTTGAAGCCGCTTGAGGCTAGCTTGTAGGCTATCATGACGCCGGACGCGTAGAACAGTATGCCCATTCCCCCCATTCCGCTGAACACTGCCCCAACTACATCGCCGAACCTAACGAGGTTCACAATATTCAAAGTCATGGCAAGCATCAACTGTATCACGCCAAACCACAGCGCGATCGAGATAATCTCGTATACATCGTGTATGGGGCTTATCAGCGGCGTTCCCAGTTGCTTCAGGAAAAACATGAAGCCGTAAAGCACCCCGAAAACCATGCTCGAAGCCCCCGCGAGGGTAGCTAGGGCACCTAGCGTGCCGGCGCTTTCTCGTTTAATCCCCAGCAGGGGGTACTTTGTTCTGAGCAACCACAGGCCGAATAGCACCAGTATAAGCCCCTGCCCAACGTCACCGAACATCATCCCGTACATTACCGTGAAGAGAGCCGTGAAGATCAGTGTCGGGTCTATCTCCCAGTAGGCAGGAGTGCCGCGCATGGAAGTGAGCTTGTAGAGAAGCCCTCGAATACCTCTAGTCTCCACGTACGTAGGAGCGTTCTCCCTTCTCGGCACGTCTTCAAACTTCATGTAAAGTATCCTTGGGACTCGCCGGGTCAGCTCCTCTCTTAAGGTGACGCTGAACTTGGCAGGCACGTAGCCCTCTACGACCGTGATCCTCCTGCTCCGGAACACTCTCACCTGGCTGAGCAGGGGCTGAGCGCGGTACATCGCCTCCAAGGTCTGCTCGTACGATAGGTACTCCCTCACCTTTCCCAGAACGTCTTTCAGCACTACAAGCTGAGCGCTCAGCTTAGCTAGCATCTCTTCGGAGGGTAGCTCCAGGGCGTTCCTCAGACCCTCGCTTAGGTGCCTGATTTCCTCCTCAGTAGCGTCAACGCTACTTATTAGGCTTCGGAGGAATGCGAACCTTTCCTCGTCTGGTAGAGGCCTAGGGGGGGTCTCCGAGAAAGCGGCTTTGAGCAAATCAGCAAGCTCCTTTAAATCAGTGTCGTTTAGATGCTCGGCCACTTTCTCAAGGCTCACATTGTGGTGCTTCAAAGCCATCATAATGGTTCTTGCCACTATCGAATTCCTCAAAGATCGCCCCCGCCGCTCGGTGTCTTGCAGCATCTCTTTGATCTTCTCTGGGCTGCACACGGAGGTGTAAGCTAGCGCTTTGTAGCGAGCCCGTAGAGCGCTGGCCAGGCTCTCGGAAACTGTGGCTGGTACTGCTAAGACGCACCCGAAACCCCAACCTATGCTTTCCGATGCTAGAATACTGGCTCCGTAAACACTGCAGGCATCAGCCTTACAGAACTCTTGGAGCGCATCTTCCCCGTAAGCGGCGAGAAGCGTATCACAACCCGCCTCCAGTCTGTCCAAAGCTTTTATCAATAGAGCCTTAACTCCCAGGTATTTGTAAAACATCTGGACATCTTCCATAATCGCACTAGCCTCTTTTTTCGCAGGAAGCGAAGACAGGGCTTTTTCTATATCGCGCTGTGGCACTACGGTTTCTTTGAGTATATTCTGAATAAAGGAACAGTACTCCTTACCCAGACCAATCTTAGACTGTTGGAACGCGCCCTCTTTACATGCCTTGTGCGCTAGCTTAAGCGAGGCAATAGCGTAAACCACGTCCTCTAGGAGCTCCCTCTTCTGGCGAAGCTCTCTAACAGCTCTATATGCGTTACCTATCACCTCCAACCTGGAAGCCCTCTCGAACTCAACGGCGTCTCGAAGAACGCCTGCCACCTCGAGGAGCAAATCGTACAAATCTTTTCTGAGCCTCGCCTCCTCCTCCTCAATTCTCCTGAGGACGGTCTCTGGCTTGTCGAAGAACCATTTTGGTAGGTCGAGCTTTATAGAGTACAATCTTTTTACCTCCTCAACTTTGCTCTGAAGCTCTCTCCTGTAGATCAGCAGTAAAGCGTGCTCGAAGCTCGAGACTCTCCCTCTGCGGACGATGACCCCGAGGGAAAGGAGGGAGGACATCGCGTCGCTGAGGTTTTCGTCGGCAACGAAAATCAAGTCGGTTACAAGCCCCTGCTTTTCCTTACCTATGTCCTCCGGCGAGACTCCTATCTCATACAGCCTCTCTGCAAGCCTTTTAAGTTTCTGGACGTAGTAGAGGCCTTCAACCTTCTCCTCAACTCGCCTTAGCAGAATATCGTCGCGCCTTAACACTTTTCTCGAGACCTCGAGAGCCTCTTCAATGTTCAGGGTCTGCGGTGTGATCTTGCCCTCGAGAACGTCTACGAGGAGAGGGGGGAGCACGCCTCTAGCCTCGATAGTAGGTTCTAGGTGAACGCTTCCAACTGCCGTTAGAGCATCTAGAAGGTTAACCTCGTACTCTGAGGGGACGGCGATCCTGAACCTCTGGACAGCTTCTGGCACAATCAAGCTTCATCCCAGAACTAGTTTTGGATACCTCGTAATATAAAACTATTTAGGGTATATGTAAAAAGAATGAAATACTCAGATATTCCCTTTTGATCTCCTGCTCAGGAACTCCTCAACGTACTCCCGATACTTGCCTTTTTTCCTCAAGAACTCCCCGTACTTATATAAGGCCCATAACGCCTTCACGGCTCTCTCGGGAGTCGGGTAAGAGGGCACACCGCCTTTATCAAACTCTCTGCGCTCCAGGATGGCGGCCTCGCTCCAGCCGGTGTCAACTGCTACGACAGGCTTCGAGAACCCGCTAGCGATCTTAGCCAGCTCGCGCGCCAGCTCGACGGGGTCAGGAATACCCGGAACCTGGTGGAGAGCTAGCACAGCTACTGCGTCAACCTCATCGCTCTCCAGGAGCACCCTCGTGGTAGCTATAAACATCTCGCTGGTAGCAGACCCAGTTATGTCTACGGGGTTCGAAACCTGTGAGAACTCAGGTAGAAGGCCTTTCTTCCTCATTTCTTCAAGCCTGGCTCGCGTGTCTCCGGTTAGTTCGGGGACCTGTAAGCCGAGGATCTCAGCCATGTCAGTGGCCATGACTCCGGCACCTCCCCCGTCGGTCACTATTGCGAGCCTCGGACCTGCTGGAGGCGGTTGGCTTACGAAGATTTTAGCAAAGTCGAAGAGCTCTTCAATATCGTAGGCCCGTATTACCCCAGCCCGCCTGAAGGCAGCCTCGTAGACTTCGTCTGTCCCGGCGAGCGAGGCGGTGTGAGACGCCGCGGCGCGCCTGCCAGCTTGGGTGCGGCCAGCCTTCAGCGCTATGATAGGCTTCTTCTGGGCAACTTCTTCTGCGACTTTAATGAACTCCCTACCTCTTTTAATACTCTCGAGGTAGAGGAGGATAACCCACGTGTTGCCTTCATCCTTGAGGGCTTGTAGAAGCTCGACCTCGTCGACGTCGGCTTTGTTTCCTACACTGAAAAAGTACGACAGCCCTATTCCCTCACCGTACATGTAGTCCAAGGCGGCGGTTCCGACGGCGCCACTCTGCGAGATCAAAGCCACGTGTCCACGCGCAGGTCTAGGAGCGCTCAGCACTTTTCGCCCATCTCTCAGCTCCTTGTAGTATGGCAGGAATATCATGTCAACACCGCTCCACGGAGAAAATATCCCAACGCAATTAGGCCCGAGTATTCTGATGCCGCTTTTCCTAGCTTCACGCTTGACTTCCTCCTCTAAGTCAAACCTACCGATCTCGCTGAAACCCGAGGAGATTATCACCGTCGCCTTTACCCCCTTTTCGCCTAGCTCCCTCATAACCTGCGGAACAAGCCGAGCAGGCACGACGATCACAGCGAGATCCACGTCCGGGGGTAATTCACTAATGCTCTTGTAGACCTTTACTCCAAGAATCGTATCGGCGTTCGGGTTTACGGGATACACGGGGGCTTTAAGGACGCCTTTTGCGCGGTTCTCCAGTAGGAGCCTTAGTATCACGTGCCCAGGTTTATCCTCCTCGCGCGACGCACCGATCACGGCCACTCCACTGGGTTCAAAAAACGGTTTCATGTTGCTGATCATGTAATGCTCGCTCAACTCTCTCACCTAAAATTAAAAGATATTTATTTTGGCAAACGAAATAACTAACACATTAGATATTTTTCAAAGATTCTCGGAGGTACAAGATACTAAATAAAAATTCACATATGTGATTCACCTTAAATCTCATAAGAAATAGTATTATTTTTTAGATTTAAAATAGATATTCGCAGTTTTTCAAAAGAATCACTTTCGGTGTACTCTATGGTTCAAATATAAACGCACTTAGAGGAGCTGTGTATAGACACTTCATGGTTACTCCCGTATCTGCGAAACGTGTGAACGAGGTAAGGAGGCTCGAGGAGAAGTACCTTGAAGACCTTGACTGGGAGAAGCATGAGAACGCCAACCACAACGTCAGCTACAGCAACTTCAGGAACTACATCTTCGAGAAGCTCGTCGAGACCCCTGAGGTGCTGAGGGACTACCTGCCGCCGCGAGCCGTCGAGCAGCACCACCGGGGTGATATCCACATACACAAGCTCCCCGACAGCCTCTGGATCCCCTACTGCGCCGGCTGGAGCTTCAAGAAGATACTCCAGCTCGGGCTCAAGACACCTACCATAGTCTCCGCGCCTGCCAAGCACCTCGACACGGCTGTGGCCCATCTGACAAACTTCTTCTTCATGGGTGCCCAGGAGTGGACGGGGGCCCAGGCTGTCAGCGCGTTCGACCTCTACGTCGCCCCCTTTGTGAGGCACGACGGAGCCGACTTCACCAGGGTGAAGCAGACCCTGCAGGGAATGCTCTTCGAGCTCAACTATCCCGCAAGGGCCGGCTACCAGAGCCCCTTCACGAACATAACCCTCGTCTTGGACACGAGCAAAGACATGCTCGAGGGAGAGGCCCTAGTCGGCGGCAGGAAGGTCGGAAACCTCGGCGACTACGTCGACGAGGCGATCGCGGTGGACAAGGCCCTCTTCCAGCTCTACTCCGAGGGCGACGCCCTGGGACAGCCCTTCACGTTCCCCATACCCACCCTAATGCTCACCAAGAACTTCGACTGGAACGGCAGGAGGTGGGGCGACCTCACGGACCTCATCTTCGAGGCCCTCGCCAGGAAGGGGTCAGCGTACCTGCTCAACGGCTACGCGAGCAACGTTGAGGCACTATACGCGATGTGCTGTAGGCTGACCATCGACGTGAACCACGTGGTCTCCAAGAGCAACGGAACCTTCACACTCCGACTCGACAAGGCGTCACAGGAAGACGCCCTAGAGAGGTTCCTCAAATCCAGGGAGAACTCGAGGACGTACGGCATCTGGGCCCTGCCAGACGCGACGGGCAGCATCGGCGTGGTCACCCTCAACATGCCCAGGCTCGCCTTCCTCAGCCGGGGCGAGTGGGGGGTCTTCGAGGAGCTCCTCGCATCCCTCCTCGAGAGCGCAAGGAGCGTCCTCCTCACGTGGCGCAGGAGATACGCTCAGACGCTGAAAGCCGGGCTCATGCCGCTCACGAAGACCTACCTAGGACACCTCGACCACCACTTCAACACGATCGGGATAATAGGCCTCCCGGAGGCAGCCGCCAACTTCATGAAGAACCCCAAGGTGTGGCTGGAGGGCTCCCAAAGGGAGATGGCCGAGGCCGTGGAGGTAGAGAAGAAGATGGTCTCACTGGTCAGGAAGTACGCGGAGGAGTTCGAGGAGAAGGACGGCTACCTCTACAACGTCGAGGAGATCCCGGGCGAGAGCACGGGCTACAAGCTGGCTAAGCTGGACGCCGAGGCGTTCAAGGAGGAATACAGGCGCGGCGAGCTCCTGATACCCTCAGACGGTCAGAGCCCGTTCTACAGCAACAGCATAGTGCCGTACTACGCCGACGTGCCCATCTACCAGCGCGCGACCTGGGAGGGAGAGGTTCAGCAGGAGTTCACGGGCGGCGTGATGATGCACCTCTTCCTCCACGAGCAGCCCGACCCTAAGGCCCTTAGGAACCTCGTCCACCGCATTGCGACGAACACGAAGGTCGTGTACTTCAGCATAACCCCGACAATCACCGTCTGCAAAAGGTGCGGGAGGAGCGTAACCGGCTACCTCGAGGCCTGCCCACACTGCGGGAGCAACGAGCTGGAGCACTGGAGCCGCATCGTCGGCTACTACCGCCCCGTCAGCAACTGGAACCCGGGCAAGAAAGCAGAGTTCAAGCTGAGGGTAACTTACTAATCCCTACAGGAGAGACTCTACTTCTACCCCTTTTCTCCTCATCCTCGCGCCTACAGGCTTCTCTATAGGGTAGAACCTACAGCTGAAGATGCTCAGTAGTTTCCCGTCGAAAAACCATCGGTAGCCCTCTGGAAATGGCTCGTGAGCCCTAACTATTAGCTTGAGGCCGCTTTCCTGAAGGAAACGTTCAACGGGGCCTCGGCCGAAAACGTACACCCCCCATCCCCTGATGCTAGGAGCAAAGTCGTCTACGTCTTCACTGGGGTCGTTCCAGAGCATCTGAAACGCGACATCGTTTAATTGCCCCCTTGGTATGCTAAGCACCTGCGCAGGCTTCGTTAGGCCCTTTGCTATTCCGCCATGCACGGCAAAAATCTCTCCGTTCACGACTGCGGCCAAGCTCAGATAAGAGAACAGTTCCTCGAAGTCCCTGTAGGTAGCGTAACCATAGGTCATTGCTACTGTTGAGTAGAAGCCGTACTCCATGTTCATCTCCCTGGTCTCGTGATTTCCCCGAAGTAGGAAAACCCTGTCAGGGGTGGAGGCTTTGGCAAGCAAGAGTAGCTCGATGTTCTCGATCTGGTAAGGGCCTCTGTCAACGTAGTCTCCAAGGAACACCTTCACCTTGGCGTCGCTCCTCAGAGCATTGACCGTGGATTCGACGTCGCCGTGAGTATCCCCCACAAAAAACACGTCATCCTCCTCGACTACGAGTAGCTGGCTCTCAGACCTTAAAATGCCCTTAACGTCGTCGATCAGCTCAAGCAGTAGACTCTCAGGAAGCACGCCAGGTTTTCGGATGAATTCCTCCAGAATCCTGCTGTAGTCAGGCACCTTCGCTGCCTCCCTCTAGCGCCAGCCCTCTACAGTACACCACTCCTCTAACCCTGCGGATAAAGTTCGGGCATGAATAGCACTGAAGGAAGGATACCCGTCTCTTGAGAACCGGGCAGTCTACAGCTTCCTTCTTCATCTCGCTCAGCATCTTCTTCGATACAGCTTTCTCGAGCTGTTCAACGAGGGCTTTTTCAACGCGCATAGCTCTCTCGAGCTTTACTACCGGGACCTCGTATCTATAGTCCTTTGAAGCCATACACGCACCCTTACCAGGCAGTCTAAATATTTCTGTCGTGTGCTTGCCCCTAAGGTTAACTATAAATCGGAGCCATTACCAGACTAGCTGTGAGCGATATAGCGTGGCTTGTTTACGCGTTGCTCGACGCCCTCTTCGCGGCTTTAGCCACAATTTTCGCTAAAATGGGCTTGTCTCGGGTTGATCCTGTGGTCGCCACAGGCCTCCGCTCGATAGTAATGATGGTTTTCACGGTTTCTGTAATGCTGTTGATAAGAGACAAAGCCCTCATAACAAGCCTGACAACCCGCGAGACCCTATTCATAATTCTGAGCGGGGTGGCGGGCGCTCTCTCCTGGCTTCTCTACTTCGTTGCGCTGCAGTACGGCAAAGCGGTGAACGTCGCGGTGGTCGACAGATCCAGCATACTTTTCATCATTGTCCTCGCCGCTTTAGTTCTCGGCGAGGAAATCACCGTTAAAAAGGCGGTTGCCGCAGGGCTTGTGCTCGTCGCGTTAGTGTTGATTTCCACGTGACTCTACGGGTCTCACGATGATTTTCTTCAACTCCCGCCTCATCCGCCAGTAGTGATACTCGATTGCCAGGATCACTATCAACACTACTAGAGTTATCGCTCCGACAACGAGAGCTATGAAGTCCATCACACCTAATACTATTTCTGCCACATCCTCGTTTAAACTAGGGGTGGTATAATTCCGTGTCTCTGAAAAACGTGATACTCGTCCGGCCAGGCGAGCTCACCGTAAAGGGTCACGAGACGAGGAAGCGCTTTGAGTCGCTTCTCGTGAGGAACATGGAGGATGCACTTCGCTCAGAGGGCCTCCAGGCGGAAGTAAGGAAAGGTTACGGGCGCTTTTACGTCTACGGTCCCCCAGAGTCGGTTAGTGTCCTGCGCAGGGTCTTCGGCGTAAAGTCTCTATCCCCAGCTGTAGAGGTCGAGTTCCGGGACCTCGAGGATCTGATAGGCAAAGGTGAAGAGTACTTTAAGGAGAAAGTTCGCGGCAAAAGCTTTGCGGTCAGAGCAAGGCGGACCGGGGACCATCCATTTACCTCGATGGACGTTAACAAGCTCCTCGGAGAAAGGTTGCTGAAGTACGCGAGGAAAGTAGACCTCGAAACCCCAGAGGTTGAAGCCTACGTTGAGGTCAGGGACAAGAAAGCTTACTTCTTTACGGAAATAGTCAAGGCATACGGTGGCCTCCCCATAGGAAGCGAGGGGAAAGTAGTAGCTCTCGTCTCCGGGGGTTTCGACTCACTTGTAGCTGCGTGGATGGCCCTAAAGAGAGGTGCAGAAGTCGAGTTCTTGTACCTCAACATGGGCGGCCAGGTCTCGAAATACTACGTCACGAGAGCGGTGAAAACGCTAGCGGATAAGTGGTGCTACGGCTACTATCCCAGGCTGTTCATCGTGGACTTCTCGGAATTCATCAGGGAACTGCGTTCAAAGGTAAACCCAGGGCTTCTAGGAGTCGTGCTTAAGAGGTACATGTACAGGGCGGCTAACATCTTTGCAAGGAAAGTGGGTGCTGGCGGCATAGTTACAGGGGAAAACCTAGGCCAAGTCTCCTCTCAAACTCTCAGCAATCTAAACGTCATAGACAAGGCGTCAGAGCTCGTCGTCCTTCGACCCGTCCTCTGTTTGGACAAAGACGAGATCGTTAGCCTCGCAATGGAAATCGGGACCTACGAGGCTTCGAGCACCGTTAAGGAAATATGCGGTGTGTACTCGGTGCACCCTAAAACGGCCTCAGAGATAGAGGAGGTGCGACGGGAGGAGGAGAAGATCGAGGAGAGCGTGTTCAGGGAAACTCTTGAGCGAGTTGAAGTAATCGACGTCCGCCGAACCAGGATCGAGGATCTCTGGAGCGGAAACTTCGCCGACCTTGACATCGACCACATACCCGAGGGAGCCACAGTGTTGGACGTGAGGCCAGCCGAGAAGTTCAAGCTAGAGCACATTCCCGGGAGCGTGAACGTGGATTACTGGAGTGTAGAGGAAGCGGTTAGTCGCATGGGGCGCGACAAAACGTACATCATCGTATGCGACGAGGGGGGGTTAAGCAGGGAAGCGGCTTACCGCCTCCGAACCCTCGGGTACAATGCCTACAGCTTGAAAGGAGGCATACGAGGCTTTAAGAGGAAGTCTCATCTTCGAGAAGCGCCAAACGTTTCCTGAAGTACTCATCTGCTTTCCTCCATATATCATCCGGGACCGCTTTCTCGAAAGGAACCTCCTCGGAGTTTGCTAGGTCGAGCAGAAATCTGAACGTAAACTCGCCGATCAACCTGAATGCGACTGGGTGGAGGTGCTCCACGCTATCTCTCACGGTGTGTATGTCGGCACCACTACCGCTAGCGCGGAAAATGTTCACTGCAGGCACCTTCCACTTCCAGACAAAGGACGTGCTATCGCTACTCATGACATCCTCTGTGACGCTCAGGTTCACCCCCATCTCTTTCGCCTTTGATTCCACGTAGCTCCGCAGGGATTTCGAGCCGCTCACGATCGACGCAGACGAGCCCAGCGCGCCCCCGTGAACGTCTAGATTAACGACGAGGACCGTTTTCTTTTGCTCATCCTTGTGCTTCTCAGCATAAGCCTGCGAACCTCTAAGTCCAAGTTCCTCGGCCCCGAAAAGCACAAACCTTACTGTCCTCTTTAGAGCTCGATCGGATAGGCTTTTAGCCAGCGCGACAGCGAGAGCTGCACCGCCCGCGTTGTCGGTTGCGCCCGGGACGCCCAGCACGCTATCGTAGTGGGCTGTTACGAGAATGATCTCCTCAGGGTACTTGTAGCCGTTTTTCTCAGCTACGATGTTGTAGCTTAACGTATCCCTATACGTCTGCTCCAGAACCAGCCTAACTCTTTCGGCGGCCAGTAGCTTTACAGCGTCCCTGTAGCTCACGTACACAGCGGGCAGATTTCCGAACTTCTCCCTCCACTCCCACGGGACAGAAACCCGACTCAGGTCACGGTACGGCGTGCCCTCGGCAACTACGAGACCAGAGGCCCTCTTAGCTAGGAGCCTCCAGCTCTCAGCCGAAGGCCTCCCAGTGGCCAGCCCCACCCATCCACCGTCACTTGGTAACAGCGCTCTGTCTGAGTTCTCGATGTACACGAGCCTAGCCTCGACCCCCCTTGTCTCGCCGCTGAACCCAATAGGACTCGCCCGGACCTCTTCCTCGAATGGGCTCAGGACGGATAGTTCTGCCCGGTGAACCTCGTAAACCTTCACGTTGAACTCCTCGAGCTTAGGCGCGTACCCGCTACGGGTAAGCTCCTCCAAGATCAAGCCCCTGGCCTCTGCCTCGCCCCCGGTACCGGTGAAGCGTGGGCTCCGCGATAAACGCACGGCCAGCCCGTAAGCGTAGTCGTAGTTGAACATTGACTCATCAGTATTTAACCCCCTCTAATTAGCTTTCTGACAGATGCCCAAAAAGGCCCTTAGACTGCGCGTGGCAGGCATAGTGCAAGGGGTGGGATTCAGGCCACACGTGTTTAGATTAGCCAGGCGTCTAGGCCTTTCGGGATACGTGGTTAACTTAGGCGGGTCTGAGGTTGAAATCTGGGTTGAGGGAGACGAGAAAGCTGTAAACCTTTTCCCAGCGGCCTTAAGGAGTGAGACTCCTCGGTCGGCCGAGATCGAGGAGATCGTCATTGAGGAGGTTAACCCTGCTGGATTCATGAACTTCGAGATCAGGAAAAGCGGGCGGGAACTCACGAAGATCTCGATGATTCCGCCGGATTTCGGTATGTGCGATGACTGCAAGAGGGAGATCCTGGACCCGACTTCAAGGTGGTACCGTTACCCCTTTCACAGCTGCGCGTGGTGCGGGCCACGCTTCACCATCATCAGAAGCATCCCCTATGACCGCGAAAACACGTCAATGGCGGCCTTCCCACTCTGCAGGAGGTGCAGGGAGGAGTACTCAGACCCCCACAACACAAGGAGATTCCACATTCAGGGCATTTCATGCCCTGAGTGCGGCCCCCAGGTTTACCTTGTGGGCTCGGATGGAAGCCCCCTTCGCGTAAAGGACCCCATACTGGAAGCCGCTAAGCTGATCGACGAGGGATTCATTGTGGCCGTGAAAGGCATAGGCGGCTTCCACCTTGCGGCCCGCGCTTCCGACGATCGCGCGCTCAGGGAGCTGAGGAGGAGAAAAAGAAGAGGCCGAAAACCCTTCGCGGTGATGGCTCTCGACATTGAAACGGCTAGAAGGGTAGCTGTTGTGGACAGCCAAGCGGAGCAAATCCTCCTGAGCCCGGCTAGACCCATACTCATACTCCCTAGGCGTGACGTGGTTTCACCCGAGGTCGCACCCGGCCTTAAAACCGTCGGGGTCATGCTGGCTTACACACCTCTACACTACCTCCTACTAGCCGGGACGGAGGATCGCTTCGCAGTAATGACGAGCGGTAATGAGAGCGGCGAGCCGATAATAAAGGACAACGAGGAAGCGCTGGAGAAGCTAAGAGGTGTAGCCGACTACTTCCTGTTGCACAACCGAGAGATTGTGAACAGGGTTGACGACAGCGTCTTGAGGTTCGCGGACGGTGAGCCTGTTTTCCTGCGGAGATCAAGAGGCTACGCTCCCAGGTGGCTTAGAGCGCCTCGAGGCTTCAAGAGGCCGGTAGTAGCCTTGGGGGCAATGCTGAACAACACAGGGGCGGTTGGCCTGCAGGAGTACGTCGTGCCGACTCAGCACATAGGGGACTTAGAGAACATTGAGACGCTCAACTTTCTGAGAGAGGCCCTTTATTTCTTTATAAGGACGTACGCTATGTCACTCCGCGATGCCGTCATTGTAGTAGATAAGCACCCAGGCTTCTTGAACAGGGTGCTCGCTCGGGAGTTAGTGGAAGAGTATGGGGCAGAACTCCTCGAAGTTCAGCATCACGTGGCCCACGTGGGTGCCGCTCTTCTCGAGTACAAGGTGCGAGAGGGGTTCGGGATCGCGATAGACGGTGTAGGTTACGGCGATGATGGTGCAATTTGGGGGGGAGAAGTTATGCACCTGCAGGAGGGAGGCTACAGTCGCGTAGGGGCGCTTGAGTACCTTCCTATGCCCGGCGGGGACAGATCGACGATCTACCCGTCTCGGATCGTAATCGGGGTTTTAGCCGAGAAGCTGAGCGTGGAAGAGACGCTGAAACTAGTGGCTAAACTAGGGCTGGATAGGCAGCTCCCAGGTGGAATGAGGGAAGCCTCGGTTGCTGTCGCTCAGTCAAGCAGAAGCATTAAGTGCTCTAGCGTTGGGCGATTCCTGGACGCCGTCTCCGCGCTGTTGCATGTCTCATGGGAAAGGACCTACGAGGGAGAGCCGGCTATAACGCTCGAGGAGTTCAGCTGGGGCGGCAGATTGTTGAACTACAGGTTTGAGCGCGCCGGAAGCATTATCCATACAAAAGACTTCTTTTTCGACTACGTCCTCAACGGTCGCTTTAATGGGGAGAGAGCCCAGGATGTGGCTTACACCGTGCAATTCGAACTGGGAAGGTCTCTTGCGGAAGTCGCGCTCGAGCAGGGCGCGAGGACAGTCTACGTGACAGGTGGAGCTGCGGTTAATTCAATTTTGTTGAAAGGTATGAGGTCGGTTATGGGTAAGGAGAACGTTCTCGTGCAGAGAAAGCTCCCGCCTGGAGATGGAGGGGTTTCAGCGGGTCAGGCGTACTATGCGCAGCTTGAGGGGATAGCTTAATTAGGCTTCGGCATTGTTTTCAGAAACGCAATGATGACTTGAACCCGATTCGAGTTATCTAGTGACTGGGGCCGTCGCTGCTGAGCGCTCTACAGGATCGTTACCTCAGATCCGAGCGCGATGCCGGGAAGCTGCCGCCTAAAATAGGCAATGAAGTTGTTGCCCCTAGCCCCGTGCTTTCGCACGATCTTTCCGATAAATTTCTTCCCATTGGGGTGCGTCCACACGACTTTCCTGCCGATCACTAGGTGGGTTGCCGTTTTCCCTTCAACCTCTATTATCACCTGCCTAGGATAGTAACGCTTCCTACCGAGCCTGAAAGACAGTATCCACCCTCTCATCGGGTTTCACCCGGTCTTTTAGTAGCAGACCGTGAGGAAAAAATTTTACGCTCATCTTTTACTCAGATCTTCACATAAATCATGGCATCTCGAATCAATAGCATTACATACCTGGTTGCATCCATCTCCGTATTTGTTGCAGAGTTCCTCGCATGCCTCCGTGCAACCTGTCTGCTCTTGGCCCTCGCACTCCTCTATACACTCGGCCAATAACCTTTCGCACCTACTGGTACACTCCTCAACCATCTCCTCGCATGCCAGTAAGCAATCTTCACGTCGGGCCATTGCTTACTCTTGACTACGCAACATGCTTTTATATGTTCCTGCGCACCGAGGCGGCATTGCCCGTGAAACCCAGGCTTTCCACCAGCATTGAAGTCAGTCGACGAACTTCTCTGTCAACGCTTGCTTTGAACTCGGGCTCTTCCTCGTAAAGTTGGACGACCCCCTCTCTAATAAACCGCTTACCGTCTCTTCGCATGTTAAGGGCTATGAAGGAATAGTGCCGGAAAAGGGGTGTGTCCACAAGGTACCTACCCTGGTTTCCGCTGAGCCTTATATGCTCTTCTAGGAGTCTCGCAAGGTTTTCGTCGTAAAGCTCTCCTCTGACGCTAACCTGCTCCTCAAGGAACGCGAGGACCTCGTCGTAGATCTCCTCGAAGAACCTCCTGACACGGCTAGATTTGTGGCTGGCCATCAGGTGCATGAGGAGCTCAAAGTACACGCCAGAGACCTTGTACTTGAAGAGACCCCCAGTCGCTCTTCTAATCGTATCGTGAACCCCGGGGCCCTTCATAGAGAACGGTGTGCGGCCGCTACCGCTGTGGAATGAAAGGAGCACGCTGAAGAGAGATGAGATGCCCGAGTAGACCTTGACCCTGCTGTAGAGTTCCTCTAAACTCCCTGCGTAATCCTCTCTTTTCTGGAAACCAACGTTAGGTGCAACGAAGTCCACAGGCACCCCACGCTCAGTTGTTTCTCTCAGAATGAAGAACAATTCTTTCGGGTCTGTGATATTCGGCGTCTCATCGAAGGCAATCTCGACTCCAAACTCCCAGGGAACCTCCTCTCGGATGATCCTGTAAATGCGCTCAAGCACTTCCACACTCCTATAAAGCTTCAACGCAATCCGCTTAACCTCAAGCTGATCAAACTTCAAGCGGAGACCTCCAAGACTCACGTCTACCCCCAAGTATCTGTTGAGGAGGCCACTGTCACCCACCTGGTCTTTAAAGAGGGCGCTCACCTCATCATTGGTCGCTTGGTCGGCTGCGTGATTTATCAACTCACAGGTATCTATTGTGAAGAAGTAGATGTTGCGCGTGCTCGCAGCCTCTCGCACCTCATCCCGAATGTACTCCAGGACCTTTTCAACTTCCCTATCCGAGAGCTTGGTCACCGCTCGTCCTCCCGTGATCCTCCTAACGGCGTCGGTAGCAGAGGCTGTCACAGAAACGTGGTCGGCCTCGACCTCGATGGCAACCTCCTTCTCCTTAGCCTTAGCCACGCTCAACTCTATGTACCTACGTATGGAGGTTCCAGTGTGGCCCCTTGTAATCTCGTAGGCCCCCGGCGGCGCGTTTATCACGTACTCTGGTGCGGTTTCACGGTGGTATGAAAGCATAACCCCGCCGGCAGCTCTCTCGTCCTTGAAACCATCGAGTATGCCATCCAGAAACACTTCAGGTATCCTGACTCCAACGGCCAAGTGAGGTGTCTTCCCGAGGTAGAGGGGTGTTCGAAGCATCTCAAACTACACTTTGAGCCTCAAGCTTTATACCTTCTCGTCCCCGTCTTCCAGCCCGAGCGTTGTAGAGAAGCACGAGAGCACACGCTACTCTCGGCTCCCAATCCTAGTCAGAAGACCTTTCTCTTCGAGCATTTTTGCAGCTTGGCGCAGTACCCCTCGAACCACGTGCCTGAGCCTAATGTCACCGAGCTTCGCAGCGGCACGACGTATGCTCCCCTCCCTCGCGACCAGGCTCAGTATTTTCCGCTGATCGCGGTCCAGGTTCAGGTGCGTCAGCGCGAGTACCGCAACCTCCTGTGGCGACTCACTGTAAGGCCATGCCTCTAAATGCTCATTAATAAAGTTTTCGTACTTTTCGACCAGCTCAAAAATGACGAGATATACGGTATCGCGTGACCCTAAATTCGGGTAGTGCTTGCGCAGAGCGGCTCTCAGCTCCTCTGAGCTGTTAAAACCGTCCAAACGCGCAACCTCGTCGGTGATCTCGTCCAGCCTGAGCCTGCGCACCTCAAGCACCTTCGCCTTGCCGATAATTTTACCACCGGCGTGAACGATAACCTCTTCCCCTGGTTTAACCCCCGGATGTTTAGCCCTAATCGTGGCGGTCTTCTTCCCATGTAAAAGCAGGGGGATATAAGACTTAGAGAACATTAAGTGCTTCATCATCTAGTTCTCGATATCTATCGATATGTCCGGGTACTCGGGAACTTTTCGAGCCCCCGAATAGTCTCTGTGTATTATCACGTCGAGGGCTCTCAGCGTGCCTTTGACATCTGCGACGAACAGAGGTAGTACCTCATAGTACTTCTCAGAGTGAAGGTGTATTGCCTTTACGGGAGCGCCGAGGGCTATGCGGGCATCGTGCTTAGCTCTCCTCGCCTCCGCGATGGTGGCTACTATCATGTCGCCTATCCTTGCCTTCTCTTCATCGAAATTGAACGCGGCGGGCCAGGGTGCTGTTGTTATGCTTTCGTACCCTTCGCGCGAGCTGTAGATTACACTGTAGATTTCCTCGCTTATGTGTGGAGCGAAAACAGAGAGGAGGTTTAAAGAGCTCAGGAGAACCTTGTAGGAGGTGTAAAGGGCTCCGGGGTCCCCCTGAGATAGACGGTACTTAATAGCCTCTAGGTAGTGGTCACAGAATTTATGCCACACTGTGTCTACGATTAGCTGTGCAGCTCTCTGGAAGTCGAAGTCCTCTAGGGCTTTTTCGGCTCCGTTGATCATCTCTGAAGCCTCACGCATCATCCAGTGGTCGACGGGGGTTAATTTTTCGGCGTGGCTTTCCTCGGGCTTGTAGTTCCTCAAGTATGGGTGAAGAAGCCGGGACGCGTTCCACACCTTAACCAGAAAGCGGTGTGCGTAGTCGACGCCCTCCCACGAGAACCTGACATCTTGTCCGGTTGAGGCAGCAGTTGCTACCCACAGTCGGAAGCTGTCCGCACCGTACTTCTCCAGGACTTCATTGACCGCAACGTAGTTGCCGTAGCTTTTGTGCATCATCCTCCCGTCGGTGCCCCTGACCATGCCGTTAATCAGCGCGGTCTTGAACTGAGCTTTGCCGAAGAGAGCTACACCGCGTAAAATCAGGTAGTAGTCCCACGTCCTTATAATATCGTAGCCGTTGGGTTGCAGGTCCGCCGGGAAGAGTCTCTCGTCAAGGTTGTCCGGCCAACCGGCGTGAACGGCGGCGGTTATGCTCGAGTCCATCCACGTGTCCATCACGTCTTTTTCACCGACCAGGTTGGTTGAGCCGCACCGGGGACACTTCTCGATAGGCGGTTTATCGAACCTAGGGTCTATCGGGAGGTGCTCCGGGCCTACGACGATCTCGTGGCCGCAGTCCTTGCAGTAGTAAACAGGTATCGGCGTCGCAAAAAGTCTCTGACGCGAAATGACCCAATCCCAGTCGAGGCTAAGCACCCAGTTCTCGAGCCGCTTGTACATGTGAGGTGGGACCCAGCGAATCTTGGAGCCCTCCTCTAAAACAGCCTTGTCGAGGGCGGTGGATTTCACGAACCACTGCTTCTTCGGTATTATCTCCACGGGGGTATGGCATCGCCAGCATGTCCCAACGCTGGTTCTGATGCTCTCCACCTTTACGAGCAACCCCTGGCTTTTGAGGAGATCGACGATCTTCCTCCTTGCCTCTTCAACATGCAGTCCTTTAAGTGGCCCGGCATTCTCGTTCATCGTTCCGTTGTCTGATATGGAGATTATAACGGGGAGTGAGTACTTTTTCTGCCACTTAACATCCGTTTTGTCCCCATACGTGCAGATCATGACTGCTCCACTTCCGAAATTGGGGTCCACGGCCTCATCGGCAATTATGGGAACCTCCCTTTCGTAGATTGGCACGATTGCGTGCGAACCCACGAGCCTCGCGTATCGCTCGTCCTTCGGGTTCACCACAACGGCAACGCATGAGGCGAGAAGCTCCGGGCGGGTTGACGCGATAACCAGATCTTCCCCCGTTTCCTTGACCTTGAACTTGAAGAAGTAGAGGGGCCTGTCTTTCTCAACGTACTCAACCTCAGCCTCCGCGATCGCCGTCTCGCATCGAGGGCACCATATGACCGGGTGCTCACCCCTGTAGATGAGGCCTTTCCTGTACATTTCGATGAAACTCAGCTGGGTTCGGCGCCAGTAGTCCGGATCCATGGTCATGTACTCGGTGCTCCAGTCTATGCTTAGTCCAAGACCTTTCAGCGCCTTCCTCATGGAGTCAATCCACTCTAAGGTGTACTTCTTGCATAGTGCAATGAACTGTTGAGGCTCGAATTCGCTCTTCCTCTTACCTGTTATTCTCTCAACTCTAACCTCGGTTGGCAACCCGTGGCAGTCCCACCCTTGGGGGAAGAAAACATTGTATCCACGCTTCCTTTTATACCTGGCAACGAAGTCGATGTAGGAGAAGTTAAGCGCGTTCCCTACATGGAGTTCACCGCTCGGGTAGGGTGGAGGCGTGTCAATACTGTAGGTTTTTCTGCTCTTGTCGTTTCGGTCGAACCTATAGAGGCCCCTCTCTTCCCAGAATCTTTGCCATTTACTCTCGATGGCTTTGAAATCGTAAGTCTTAGGGAGAGTCTCGGCCATTGTATCGTACAACCAACAAACTAGGGAATAAAAACTTAATCCTCCCTCTCGGATATCCGCGAGATTTTTCCCTTAGTGGTGGTGATGCTCGTCCTCCACGTCCGTCAATGTCTCCTCTACGCCTATCCCGGCGATCGCCTCCCGAATATCCTGTGGGATTTCGGCGCCGTACGCCTCGAGTATCTTGGCCACGAAGTAGGGGTCTGGAGCCGCCCCCTCGAACTCCACCTTATCCTCGCCGTTAATCTGTATCACGTTCTTCGGAACAGCGTAGACACCATAGCTATCTGCTAGGTCGCTGAACTCCAAGGCCTCTATCATGTCGCCGTAGATGTTCTTATTGACCATAGCGAACCTGTGCGAGGCCCTCACGGCTAGCGGGCAGTAGGGGCATGTCGGAGTTACGAAGACCATGATCCTAGTTGGCTTGGTAACGTACTTCTTCAGTAGATCGGCCAGCTTGGGGTCGATTTCCGGTTTACCCGTAGACGCGTCGAGTATGTCCTCAACAAAGGCTCCAAACTCGTAGCCTGCAGGTATGCCGAAGTACCTTATGTTCCACTCATCAACCCCGTGTATCAGTATCGCTGGGAACATGGGGATGTTGTACTTCTTAACCTCAGGGTCTTTGCTTGAGTGCTTCTCGATCCTTACTTTCCCGCCGGAGGTTTTATTTATCAGCTCCAAAATCTGCTCCGTGTCATCGCAGTACATGCACTCAGCTTCAGGGTCTCTAAAGTACCTTATGGTAACTGGGTTATCCAGCTTTGCGAACATCCTCGTGAGCTCGCCCACCAACTCCTCATCGTATTCAACAGGCATAGTACCTCAACCTCTATCTAGGCGTGGTTTTTAAGCTTTTGTAGCGCTGACCGCGCCTAAAATCACTCCTGTCCGCTGCTCGCCTGTAGTTACCTTTTTCGTAAACTGTCAAACGTTTCTTAGACAGGTTGCAGCTACGCGAGTAGCTTAGGCTAGCAGGGAATGACGAGAGAAGGGTTCAAGGATGGGGACATTAAGGAGAGTGAGGAAGCTGTGTTTCCCGAAAAACCTTAAGAAATCACTTTAACTCCGCTCGAAGTACCGATATAGATCTTGGATGGCTTTTTGATTGCGAAGATGCCGTTCGCGACTACACCTGGGAGTGTCATAAGCTCTTTTTCTAGGCTTTCAGGATCGCTTATCTCCTGGAATGATACGTCGATGAGGAAGTTGCCGTTATCAGACACCACAGGGCCCAGCTTACCTTTCTCAGCGAGCCTAAGGGTTGTGGCCGCTACGCCCCTAAAGCTCTTAAGCTCTTCAATGACCTGATGGACGGCTAGCGGGTGCACCTCAACAGGAACAACCTGGACCTTTTGTCTGCCGGCGAGCTTGCCTTCATCCACTATAATGATATACTCCTTGGAATAGTAGTCCACGATTTTCTCCCTGAACAGCGCGCCACCAGCACCCTTTATAACCCACCTCTCTGGGAAAACGGCGTCGGCCCCGTCAAAAGATACATCGGGTCTCTCGTCGAGCAGGGGCCTCTCGATCAGGCCAAGCTTTCCAGCTAGGAAACTCGTGTCGTAAGATGTTGAAACGAAATATACCTCCAACCCCTCCCTCTTCACCTTTTCTGCCAGCCTCTCTATGAAAAGCCTGATGGTGCTACCGCTTCCAAGCCCTATAAGCATACCGTCCTTAACGAGTTTTAGAGCTTCCTCTACCGCTATGAGCCTGAGCGTAGCCACCTCCACGGATATGAGACAAGCGTTTTTCCTAATTAAACTTGGCTTTCTACAGCTGTGCTCGGCTTGTCTGCTTTCTTCGCATCGTCAGGGGGTGAGAATTGGGGTCTCCAAACTAACAGCAGAGGAAGGACACATGGGTGAGATTTCTAAACGTTTTTCAAATATCTCAACCTCGCACTTTTGGTCTAACGTGGAGGAAAACATCCCTAACTGGCCTCTAATGGAGGAGGAAATACTCGTAGTGGAAGATGAAAGCCATGTTTACTTTAACTTCCCTCACTCTCTTTACAAGAAGACGATCGAGAAGCATGTAGTCAAACTATCCCCCATCGTAAGGGTGAAGGACGATCCCCTCGGTGGTAAGAGAGTTGTGCTTACCCTGGACAAGCAGGGTGGTCTAGAAGTTAAGGCTTGGCTATCCCTGATGATGGACAAGCTTGGCAAAAAATACTTTATAACAGAGCTTGAGATAGTTTAGGCGGCAATGATGAACCTTGTAAGGGCAGACGCGTGAAGAGTCGAACCCTGCTGAGGAACTATGCCCGAGACCGTCTTCGCCGTGGAGGTTTTGGAACCATTCATAAGCAAGTGGATGTTCATCGAGCTATCTCACGCGTCAAGGATCGTCGGGAGAGAGAAGTTCTGGGTATTCAACGTCGCGAAGGAGTGCGAGCGACAGCTACTCGGAGAAATCGCGTCACGTGTTGGGCGCGAAAGCATAGCAGCATTTATTGGAGAAGTCAGCCAAAGCTTCACTATAGTCGTGTTGGACCCCTCCGCCGAAGTGGACCTTAGCCCTCAGGACTTCAAGGGAAGAGTCCTCGTCGTTGTTGGGGGTATAATGGGCGACCACCCTCCACGAGGCCGAACGAAGAGGGATTTAACTGACAGGTTAGGACAAGTGCCCTTGAAGCGGAGAATAGGTCCTGGACAGTTCACCATCGACGGTGCCATCTACGTCGCCTATAAAGTCTCAAGGGGGGTTCCGCTGGAATCGATAGCTGTTCAAAGAGGCCTTTACCTTTCAGATGGCGGTGTGGAAGTACGCTTGCCCTATACTTATCCAGTGGAGAACGGTCGTGTAATAGTGTCCGAAGAGGAGGTCAGGTATCTATTAGGGGAGCTCGAAGAGGATGAGGCTAGAGCCATAAGAGATGGTGTGTTGCCATCTATCTGCTAGTCTGCATCCAGCCCTCTTGCTTGTCTAGATCCCCAGGGTGTAGAGTTTCTGCGCTACGGCACCCCATGAACCCCCCCAACCGCCTGTTGCCTACCAGGAACACCTTTTTCACCAAGAATCACTCAAAATACTCCACTGTTGATGTTACCAACAACAGGTTGAAGAAGGCACCTGCTGCCATCGCACTTACTTCTCCGCCAAGCCCCTCACCGGCTCGAAGAACTCCAAGTCTGACCTCCTCTGTGTTTTGTGCATCTCTCATCCCAGTTCAGCTGAAATATTCGAACATGTCTCTCGCGTATGGTAAGGGTCATAGTGCTGGGCACGAAAGGGTGCACGTCCCTGCACTTAAACCTAAAAGGGAAAATGGTAAAGAGGCAGAGATTGCTGCAGGAAGAAGCGAGATAAAATTTGCTAAGTTCCCACGCGTTCAACGCTGATGAGATCTGTCGATTCTCTGCGCCTGCCAGCAGTGAATATAACTATATCGCCCACCGCCACGTAACCGTCTCGTGTCGCCTTTGCGAGTAGCTCTGAGAACAGGTTTGGAGAACCCTTATTGAGCGTGGGGTCGTAAACCGCCTTAATGCCTTTTAGAAGGTTAATGTAACGCGCAGTGTTTGGCGAGCTCGTATACACTATCACTTCCCGTGAGGGTCTGAACTTAGCCAGCCTGCGCGCTGTATTTCCTCTTTCAGAGAAGGCTAGGATCTTTCCTCCGATTATGTCTGAGAGGAGAGTTACACCCTTTGCTATCGCTTCGTAGTGGTCTTCGGGCTCATGGCGTTGAGGGTTAGTGTCTAACCTCTCCGCCTCGATTATTATTCTCTTCAACCACGACACGGCTTCGACAGGGTACTTTCCGGCTGCCGTCTCTCCTGCGAGCATTAGAGCATCAGCATCCATCTTAACTGCTGTGATAACGTCGACGACCTCAGAACGGGTTGGGACGGGGTTGTTCACCATAGATTCCAGTAGCTGTGTGGCTATTATGCTCGGTTTGCCTCGGAGCCTAGCCTTCCTGAGTATTTCCTCCTGCACTCGGTATATCTCTTCAAGGTTGTAGAAGTTTGCAAGGTCCCCCCTAGCAACAAGCACCATGTCTGCTAGAGCAAGAAGCGAATCTAGCCTCTCAACTGCGCTCTTGGTTTCGATCTTCGCTATTACCTTCACCTCCTCAGCCTTGAGGTCGAAGAGCAGCTCCTTAAGCCTTCTGAGGTCATCCTCGCTCCGGACGAAGCTCAGCGCCACTGAGTCAAACCCGTTTTCAACCGCGAACTTCACGTCGCTCACGTCTTTTTCCGTTAGCGAGGGTAGAGGGTACTCTTTACCCCTAACGGCTACCGTTTTCCGCGGCTTAAGTTCCCCGTCCATGAGGGCTACAGTGATTAAACGGTCGCCGAGGTTTTCCTCCACTCTGAACGCCAGCCTACCTCCCTCAACATAGAGGACGTCCCCCAAGGAGGCGGTCTCAAAGAGGATGCGCATCGGAACAGGAATACCCTCTCCGGTCTCACCAAACGAGAACACCACTTTATCTCCGGGCTTCACAGGCTTCGGCTCAAAGCTTCCGAGCCTGACGACCGGGCCCTGTAGGTCAGCGATGAGCGTAGCTGGGCGTCTAGGGGTCTCCAAAGCTCTGATTTTCTGGACAAGCTCCTTGAAGACCGAATACTCTGCATGCGAGAAATTGAATCGAAATCCCTCAACGCCTTCCCAGAACAGCCTCTTCAGTGTGGTGTCATCCCATGAAGACGGTCCCAGCGTAACAATTATCTTAGTTTTTCTCGTCTGCATCGAACCTCGAAAACCTGTAACTTGCTTCAGTATTTAACAGTTGATCTCAGATCCGTCAAGCAGCCGGCACTACTACAGCTATGTTCTCACCGTTGTATCTGAGCAATGCTGGGGCTGACCCCTTGCTTGCCGGCTTAGCATAGCCTCACAAGTGCTTAGGCGGTATTCCATCCCTGGACTACCATCGATGCCATCTGTAACTCTATACCGGCTGGACTTAGGGGCGCTCGAGCATCCTGATGTCCTTCTCTAATTTGCGATGTTAAGGTGTATGTCGAGCATTGGAAGAAGCAGAGAAAGATATCATTGTTAGGTCTGAAGAAGCCCGAGAAGGTAAACGAGCTTTACGCTATTCTCGACATATTTTCTAGCAACGTTATCAAGGAATCTCGTACCTTTCTCGTGATCGCGGTATATTCTGTCTCCAAGCCAGTTCCTACTGTTGACAAGCTCTCGCTCGACGTCTGCTAGGCTTATAGCGTTAAGTTGGAAGGTCTGCCGCGCCTCCTCCGAGAGGTTGCGCTGAAGCTCCTCTAGCCCTGTAACATCCATCCCTAGGAACTTCCTGATTCTCGGCTTCGCATCATCCACGAGGCCCATCTGAATTAACCCGCTGAGAAGCGCTGCGTGGTAGGTGAGTCCTAGCATGTGGAGCTCTTCGCGGACCCGGTTTACATCAGATACGATTAACTTGAAGTTGTTGTTAAGCAACTCTTCAAGCCTTTTCTGGGCCTCGCCTGTTGACTTAACCCTGTAGAACTCCTTGACGAACTTCTCTACTACAGTTTCCTCGCCATCGAATATCGCGATATAGCCATACACTAGATCCCCCCTGTCGTCTAGCGGTACTAGGAGGACATCGAGAGAGGCGAGTTTGAGATGGCGGCCCGGCTTTGGGACGTAAAGCTTCTTCCCCTGAAGGAGCAGTGCTATCTTGTGAGATGAGAGGATGTATTCGACGACTCGCTTAGCCAAATCTCTCGCCAGATCCCATTTTCCTCCAAGGCCTATCCATTCGATGTGAGCTTCCTCGTCACGCGCGAGGAGCAGAACCTCTGCGACTATACTGGGGGTGTAAGCATCCAGCTCCCGGTAGATTTTCTCCCAATCCAGCCTCTCTATCAGGCCAGCGCACTCCTCCTCCCAGAGAACCAGCGTCTTCCGTCCTCCAAGTGTTGACAGCGAGTAGGAGAAAGTAAAGAGGGGGAGCCTGTACGCTTCTCGCAGGAAAACCATGAGGAAGGCGAGTCCAAGCCTGATTCTCCTTAAATCCTCCTGGTAGTCGAGTTCGATTAAACTGCCGTACGTGTAGTCCTGGTACTTGCCAGCAGTAAGGGCTGGTATTTCCACAACTCGCCTGTCCCTCACGATTATAGTCCCGCTCTCCGTCTCGACGGGGCGCCCCCGCTCCCGCTCAATTATCCATACCGTCTTGTAGGGGTACTTGTGGTACAACCCGAAGCCCTCTGTTGGGGGTATAACGTTGCTAATCGCCTCCGAAAGTAAGCGCCCCCGGAGGTAATCGTGCAGAATGCTCGCCCGCTCCCCCCACTTTGCCTTAATCTTCCTGTACTCTTCAAGAGCGAAAGCGAGCGCATCGCTCCTCGATAGCACGCTCTCGCTTAGTGGTTGTACTATTACTTTCCTAACGGATCTCCCAGTTTCTCCTCCCTTTCGAATCGCGGTTACGATGCCATCTGACGAGTAATCTAAGCAGCCTACCTGGAATTTCTCTACGAGATCTGAGAAAGATATGTCCTCTAGGTATTTCTCACCACTGTCATCGACTAAGACACGTTTGATCCCGAAGGGGGGCGCGAACTCGTAGAAGTTGATGTTGTACCATGTGCTCTCGCCTCGGCGCGTGAGGGAGCCGTTGCTGTAGAGGCCCAGCTTCTCAAGAAACTCTGCCTCCTGCCTTGAAGGTCTCTGCCCAGACTTGACTTTAAACAGTGTGTAGAAGAGTAGGCCGTACTTATTGTCCTTGTTGATCAACGTTACCTCGATCGGGCTTTCGATCCAAGCCTTCAGAACCTCAACACCTCTGCTTAGGAGCTCGCGGTCCCACCTAGCCCCCGGAAGAATCACGGTCTCGGTGTACGGGATAGTTTCCCTTCTCCCCTTTCTACCGTTTCGTTGCCAAAATTCACGAACATCATCCGGTAGACCGACGTGCACAACTCTGGCCACGGCTCCTATGTCAATGCCCTGAGTGAGGGTTCGAGGGGAGATGACAACTTTCACCTTTCCCTCCCTCATAAGGTTCTCGACCTCCTTCCGCTTTTCCTTACTCACCAAGTGGTGATGGGAAGCCACGAGGCCTTTCTTCTCATCCGGAAGTGAAGCCACCAGTTTCCTGTAGATCTCTTCAGCCCTGTTTATGCTCCGAGTGAAAACCAGCGTAGCATACTCGTCGTCGACGTACTCACGCAAGAGGTCGGTGGGGTCTAGGCGCCATGGAGAGGCTTCGACGCCCAAAGCCTGGAGGGCTTCCACCACCTTAAAGTAGTTCTTCTTAAACGCGTCGAAATTCTCGAGCGCTTCAGCAACTTCCTTACTCTCACCGAGCCTTTCCACGAGGCTTTTGTACTCCCTAAGCCTCAGCCATTCCTGAAGCAGATTCTTGCCGAGGGCTATGTACACCCTGTCCTCGCGCCTGAAAGGCTTACCCTCGATGATCGCGCAGTCCCTCCCCGTGTACTCCTTCAGCACGGAACACATGTCCTCGGGATTGGAGAGGGTAGCCGTTAGAACAGCCACCTGCAAGGTGCCTCTCACTTCGGCGAGAATCCTGATGAGTGAGAGGAGTAGTGAAAGTTCCCGCGGGCTGTAGAAGTCGATCTCGTCGACGACCAGGAGGTCCAGCTCGTTTATAAAGCCTAACAGAAGGCTGCTCGAAGGCTTTACGGCCAGCCTTTTAACGTCCATGAGAAGGAAAGCCGGGTTAGTCACGACAATGTCGGCATTCCTTATTTCGCTCTTTAGCTGGCCGAAGCTTTTCCCAGAAGCACTAGCCCTCGTAGTTGCATCCACCGCGTAGACCTTTAAACCCACAGCTGAGGAGTACTCTTCAAGCCGCGACAGCTGGTCGTAGGACAAAGCCAGCGTCGGGTAAACAGCGAGCGCCTTCTTCCGTCCTTTAGCCACGTAGAGCCACCATGCTTCCGTTTTACCACTTCCTGTGCCCGACCTCAGTACCACGTTTTTTCCACGGACGAGCTCCTGGAAGGCCACGTACTGGTGCTTGTAGAGCCTCCTTCCGGCTAGGTAGGAAAGCCTCGGCGAACTCGGGGGACACTCAATGATCTCACCAAAGGTGACTTCTACGGTCTCCGGCTCTACGCCAGGCTCGGTGAAGCTGTAGAAGTCCACTTCAAGCTTCTTGAACACCTCCTCCGTAGTTATCATCACGAACTCTTCCCAATGCGAGGGAGTGACTAATCCTAACCAGGACCCAGAACATTAATAAAGCGTTTGGTCATACGCTCATGTGCATCCATTACTCGACTGGCTACTACGGATAGCTAGCGGAGTTGGCGGGTATCTTGGCATCTTCGTCATCTCGATAATCGGCAATTTAATTCCGTTTATCCCCATACCGTACCTAGTCGCCGTGTACCTCTACTCAGCGCTCATCCCAGGGTCAAATCCCCTCCTAGTCGGCGTGGTGAGCGGAGTTGGAGCAGGCTTGGGCAAACTCTTAGTTTATTTGGCCAGCCGGGGGGCTTCATACCTTATAATAAGTAAGGAAACCCGTGAGAGGTACACCCGAATCTCTTCCATGTTGGGGAAATGGGGTGCGGTCGCCGTCTTTCTTTTCGCGGCTACACCGAGCCCTGATGATGCAATAATAATACCCCTAGGGTTGATGGGGTATGATCCACTTAAGTTCTTCCTTGGGGTAGCTTCAGGCAAGATCGTCATTAGCGTTCTGGTAGCCTACACGGGTGTTATTGTCGCTAGGATCACCGGAGGAGAGTTCTTCATGGAGCTCCTAGCATCGATTATTTTATTCGTGATTGTTATGCTGATAATCTCTCTGATTAATTGGGAAAACATTTTAACAATTCTCGCAGAGAGAGGTGTTAAGGGTCTGCTTGAGGAGGTCAAAAACAAAGGCCTCGGAGCGGTTTTCTACCCGAGAAAAACAAATAAAGAATCGCTAGGCAAAAGTAGAACGTGACCGTCTACGCTCTCGAAAATTCTTACGGCATAGCCGCTGGGATAGCAAGGTCTATTGGAGACAAGCTTGTCCAGGTAGAGTACAAGCTCTTCCCAGACGGTGAAAGCTACATAAGAGTACAGCAGAGGCCAGAAGGTCCTGCAGTGCTTGTTGCCTCCCTGTACCCCAACACCGACAAGAGAATCTTCGAGCTCTTCATGGCGGTTGAAGCTCTAAGGGCCATCACGCAGGATGTGGTAATCGGAGTAGTGCCCTATATGGCTTACGCGAGACAGGATAGGAGGTTTCTAGATGGTGAGCCGATCAGCGTGAAGGTGGTGCTTAAAACTCTCGAAACGCTCGGTCTCGACGCCCTAATCGTTGTCGACATACACAAGCCCGCAGTCCTCGATGAGTACTGGGGAAAGCCTTACCGAAACGTCTTAGTTGACAAGCAGGTAGCAGACTACTTCAAAGGCAAGCTTTCGAACCCGCTGATTCTAGCACCTGACGCCGGGGCGTTAGAGCGGGCTAAAAGAGTTGCAGAACAACTAAATGCAGATTACGATCACTTGGTGAAGGAGCGGGACAGAGTAACCGGGGAGGTCAGGGTCTCCACAAAGGAGATTAGCGTCACTGGGAGGGACATCCTCATCGTGGACGACATCATAAGCACTGGCGGTACTATGGCGTTAGCGGCCAAGACAGTCCTCGCGCAAGGAGCCAGGAGCGTTTACGCCTCATGCACGCATGCCGTAATGGTTAAGGGAGCGTTGGACCTTCTCCTGTCCTCCGGTATACAAGAGGTTGTTGCCACGGACACCGTGCCCTCCCCAGTATCAAAGATTTCCGTCACACCCGCAACCGTTGAGGCACTTAAAGACCTATTGGAAGAAGTTCTCTAGCTTTGCTGTTTTGTCAGGCTTCTTCTGATCACTCCCTAGCGAGTTAGCCTTAGCTTCGCGATGGGAGAACAGTAGTTTTGAAATGTCGAGGAACTCCTGTCTTCCGCTCCACGCTTTGGACCAATCAACGTCCTTTCCGCCGAGCTCCACTGCATAAAGCTCACTGAAGCTATGGATGTTCACGATGGCAGGGAGTGGAGCCGCGGCTCCAGACACCAGGGCCTGCCCGACCGTCAGGCTGGAGAGGCTCTGAACAAGCTCGGCTGTAATATCCTCTACACTCAGCATTATGTGGCGTTGGTCTTCGGGGTTTGTGGTTCTCATTGCTATGAGTGTACCGCACTGAGCCAGTAAGGTCTGGCTTAGCTCTCTAGGCCTCTGGCTGACGATACCTAACCCTACTCCGAACTTTCTGCCTTCTTTAGCTATTTTCTCGAGGATCTGGCGGGAGGGGATCTCACGGTCCTTAGGAGCGTAGATGTGCGCTTCCTCAACTATCACGAGTACCGGTAGCGAGGCACCTGCCTGAACGTGGGCTGACACAACCCTCCACAAGGCGCGTAAAATAGTCGCTGTAGTCGTAATCTGAACCTCGCTGGGTAAGCCTCCAAGGGCTACAATCGTCAACCCCTCGTCGAAGAGCCTCCTGTAAACCTGCGCGTAGGCCTGCCCGCTCTTCTCTGGTTCACTTGCCGCTACTCTCTCGTAAATCTCCTTGCTTGCAGAAGGGGAGGTGATGAAAGAGAGTTCTGGGTCATCTAGCAAGCTTGCCAGCTTAAGCCTAAGGTCTGTAGCCGAATCATCGCGGCCCCCAATTTTCTTGAGAAGGTCGCCTGGCTCGAAGTATATTGGGTCATCCGGAGTGGCCTCTCCCCACTTCTCGCGGCGAACGGCTAGTAGGGCCTCGCGCAGGTGGAGGAGTTGCTTCGTCGCGCGGCTATCGAGCCTGAGAAGCTCCGCAATCTCCTCAAAGCCTAAGCTCCACAATGGTACTTCGAGAGACTGTGGGTCGATGCCGTACCTCCTTCTGAGCATCTCCTGGAGAACCCCACTGGGGGAGAATACCCTGACTCTGCCTTGAAACAGCTTCGCTAGGGGGACGTACTCGCTATGAGTGTCTATAAGCAAGATGCGGGGTGAAGCGTACCTTTCGAGGATTCTAGATACGATCACTGCAACCGTGTTCGATTTCCCGGAGCCAGTCATAGCTAGAACAGCGAAATGCCTAGAGGCGAGCATGTTTAGGTCGAGCGTGAAGTTGACGCCCGGAGCCGCAACTAGAGTGCCTACATCAATATCATAGGAAGACAAGAGTGGTTTAAGCTGGTCTTCATCAGCTAGGAAAACCCTCTCGCCAGGAGCTGGAAGGCTTTCCACGCCTCTAACAACCTTCCCGTCGCGCACGTAGCCTACCACAACGGCCGTTATCTCGTTCCTTGTGACGACTACGTCCTCATACCCTTCGAGCTCCTCAAGGACGCGCCCGCGCTTGTAGAGCTCGTCCGTGAGAAGATAGCCGGCTATAAGCGCCAAGTGCTTGGTTCCACTGCTCGAACGGAAGGTCACGTACGTCCCAGGCCTGGACACTAGCCTGAAAGCTTCGTCGGGAACAGCTATTCTTAGCACGTTCCGTCCAAAGACGTTCACTATCTTGCCGACTTCTCCACTCAAGGCGTACTCACTACATGCATGGAGTTTACGTAAATAAATCGATCACCGGCGCTCGGCCCTAAAGAGCGATTTCCCGACCGATAGGCGAGAGGATACTCTTTAAAGCCCCGCTGGAGTCCCGCCAGAGCCTTGTGGCAAAAGCCTCGGCAAGCTCTCGCGAAAGCACCGCTTTGTGGTGTACAACCGCAAGGGGGCGCGGGTACCCGCTTCTTTCATCGGCGAGCTCCGAGAGCGTTGCCATCGCGTCCTCCAAGCGGTCCCTAGGCACTAGCTCGCTGGGAAAGGATGCCTGAAGAACGGGTCCAGCCCTCGAGATCTTAAAGTACACAACGGTGAACCTGTTGAACCTATACGCGCGCTTAATCGTATCCGGGGACGCTACTGGGTCTCGTGGGGGAGAAATGGGTTTGAGCGACCTTGCTTTCACGTCCTCCCGTAAAACAAGATACGAGCGCTCCTTCGCATGCCAGATGATACTAAGCAGAACTGCATCGCTGATCCACCCCCGCACGCCGAGCACCTCGGATAAGAAGCGGCTCGTCGTCTCCTTCGCCACCCATATAGGCGCGATTCCACTTTCCTTGGCCTGAGAGAGTAACTCGCCCAGTAGCCTCAAGTAGAAGTTAACCTCAGTGTACGCTACGCTGAAATCTATGAGGATCTGCTTGCTGAGACCCTCTTCAACTCCTAGTTCTGACAGCGGCTCGTACAAAGACTCGGCGTGATCGTAGATTGTCGCCAAGAATCGGGCAACAGCCTTCAGGAACCTCGCCGCGTCCTCCTCCTTACCGGCCTCCTCAATCAACCCATCGATAGCTCTGTTCACTTCATCCTCTACACCTTTCAGCACGGTCTGTAGAGGCACCCCCCGAGCTCTAAGAGCAGAGTGCACCTGTGTGACAGCATCGTAAGATGAACCATACCCAGCGAGGAGCGATGCCAAGTAGCTTCCGTCAAAAACTACCAGCTCGACACCCCTCCTAACAGCCCTTATACCCTCTAATAGCTCGAGCGAGCCCATGATCAGCGAAGCCCTCGTCTCCCCAAGGAACTTAGGAATGAGTATGTGAGGTAACGGGTGCCGCGCCCCCGGCATGCCGTCTACTAGCCTCCTGGAGACAACTCCGACAGAGGCCAGCGAGAGCAGGGAAACGAAAGACCCCTGCCTCTCGCTCAACGCGTAGCTCCCATCGATAAACCACGAGCTGCTTAACGGCCGGCCTCTTATTTCGTCAGTCTCTTCGAGCTCGCTCTTTGCCCTGGACACGATTTCCTCGATTTCCCAAATCAGCCTTGATTTATCCAGTTTGTGCATAATGAGACTTCAACAACTTTTCGGCCCTTAAGGGCTAAAAGTATATTTCCCCCTTCGCCTGAAAAATGTGATGCCTGAAGGCTTTGACATGGTAAGCTTCCTGCTCGAGCTCGTGAGAATTCCTAGTGAGTCGGGGTACCAAGGAAACACCATCGTGAGGCGTAACTACACGGAGATTGTCGCACTCATCGAAAAAACAGCCGTTGAGAACGGGCTAACAGTTGAGCGTGTGGAGCTCCTCAACGGAGATATACCATCTCTCGTGATAGGGCTCCCTGATGCTCCTAGGAACAAACCATCGATGGCGTTTGTCACACACTATGACGTGGTTCCAGCTAAAGGCCCCTGGGTTGTGGACGGGCAGCAGATGGATCCTTACGAGCCGATCGTGAGAGACGGTAAAGTGTACGGTAGAGGGGCCGCGGACGACAAATCGGCTATCGCAGCCGTCATGGCGGGGCTTGTCTCTCTTAAAGGTGCAGGGGAGAAGTTGCGCTATGCTCCGTTTCTGGTGATTACTGGGGACGAAGAAGTAGGCGGCACCGGGGTTAAAGCCCTGCTGGAACAGGGTTACAGGTGGGATCGCGTTGTGATCGTTGATTCGGGCTCCGAGTACGTTTCGGTTGGGGCAAGCGGCGTTGTTCACGGATGGATTAAGGTGAGGGGAAAATCCGGTCATGCAGGCTATCCTCACGAGACGCGTAACGCAGTAGAGGACTTATTGAAGCTATTGTGGGAGCTAAGGGAGTACAAGGCTCTCAGACATGGGAAGCTGTCGAAGCTCCCCTCTCCTCCAGGTAGCCCGGTGCCCCAGGTTTGGGGACGCTTTACAGTAACTGTGGTTAAACTCCCGGAAACAGAACCCGAGAAACACAACAGGGTACCCGGCGAGGCGTGGGCGGGATTTGACATGAGGCTAATACCGGAGGAAAGGGTAGAAGACGCTCTGCACGAGCTCTACGCATACTTCTCGTCAGCTGTATCCAAACTAGGTATTAGCGCGAAAGTTGAGGTGATCACGGGTCAGCCGGGTTGGTACGCGAAGAACGAGCTCTTCGTAAGAGAGGTTATAGAGGCCGCAAGGAAAGCTTACAGAGATATGGGCTTCCGTGGCGAGCCTTCTGTTGCTGCTGAGCTGGGAGGGAATGATGGAACTTACTTTGATCTCTACGGCATGGACGTCGTGGCGTTCGGAACCATACGCGAGGGGACGAACATTCACTCCGAAGGTGAGTTCGTCTACATCGAAGACCTAGAGATGTTTAAGCGCTTTATGGTAAACATTCTTTTAGGGGATTCTCGTTGAAAGTTAAGGTTAGGTACTTGGCTTTCTTCAGAGATTTAACGAAATGCAGCGAGGAGATCTTTGAGATTCCTGAAAGCGAAGCTAAGGTGGCTGACATCTTAGCGACTGTTTCCGAAAAGTATCCGAGAATGAAGGACTACGTAAATAGCGGGGAGTTCGTTGTTCTCCTAAACAACAAAAGCGCGGGGCTCGGCGACATCGTAGTTGAAGGGGATGAGGTCATACTCATGCCCCCAATTTCTGGAGGCTCACACTATGCATTCGTCGACTCTGTGGATCCGGTCGTGCTGCTTGATGCTATGCTTAAAGCCCTCGATGACAGCGCAGGAGCCGTGGCCGTCTTTATTGGAAGAGTGAAGGGCTCAATCGACGGGAAAAAGGTAAGCGAGCTTTACTACGAGACCTTTGAGCCGATGTCGACGTCCGCACTCGCGAAGATAGGTGAGGAGGAGTCGCTGGGTCATGGGCTCCTCTATGCGACAATCTACCATAAAAAGGGCTCTGCCAAGCCCGGGGAGCCGGTGCTGTTCATAGGTGTAGCCTCAGAGAGTCGCGAAAACGCTCTAAGCGCCTTGGGAGCGATCCTAGAGCGCGTAAAGCATGAAGCCTACGTTTGGAAGCTTGAAAAACGAGAAGACGGTGAGTTCTGGATACTGGAAGATAGAAAAAGGGTGCCAAGAGGCTAGGGGTTAGTGAAGTGCTCCTGAAAACTACGTGAACTGATTTGTAGAGGTGAATCAGCCTTGAGGTCAGATGGGTTTATCGTCCTTTGAGGCCTGTTTAACTTTCTCCAACACGCGTACTTCTTTTATCAAGGTGTAAGGATACTGGCCTCTACTGTCTTTCTCCAGGGATTTTACCATATCCCACACCGTCAAGAGCGCCACGGTAACGCCCGTCAAAGCCTCCATTTCGACTCCCGTCTTTGAGGTGGTTTTAACCGTGACCGTTGCCTCCACACCATCCTCTGTTAAATCGAAGTCGACCTCTACGCCGGTTATTGGAATTGGGTGGCAGAGCGGGAGTATCTCCCAAGTTTTCTTCACTGCAAGTATCGCTGCCACGCGCGCCACGTTCAGCACGTCGCCTTTTGGAACCTTCCCCTCCAGTATAGCTTTTACCGTTTCTTTCTTCAGTCGAATGAAGCCGCTAGCAGTAGCCTCTCTGTAGACTTCAGGTTTCTCCGTTATGTCCACCATCTTCACTCCTATTTTGCCGCTCATACGGCTCGCCTCGCTAGGCTTAAGACGTGGCCAGCCTCCGGGACGATGAGCTCCCTTAAAGCGGTCTCGACAGCCCCTGGCGACCCGGGAATACAGAAGATAATTTTACCGCGTACAATCCCGGCGGTGGAGTTAGAGAGGAAACTGGATGAGCCGGCTTCCTTAAAGCTCACAAACCTGAATAGGTCCCCAAACCCTTCTAGCTCTTTTTCAAACAAAGGTCTCACGGTTTGAACAGTTAGATCGTCTGGCGTGGGTCCTGTGCCCCCGCTTACGATGATCTCATCAACGTCCGGCTCATCCAATAGAGTATCTATTGCTAAGAGTATAAGACGAGGGTTGTCAGGGACGAGAACATAACGCGTCAACTTATGACCGCTCCTTTCAATTATCTCCCTTGCTTTCATGAAGGAAACATCTTCCACGCTTCCTCCCATCCGCGAGGCGAGATACCTAGATGTGCTCACAGTTACAAATGCAAATCTTACAGTGCTTGGAGCCTCCTTTTTATGCACCTCAATCGTAGTCATTGTAGGAGCTTTCTCAAGGGTGCCTAAAATAATTTAGCCTTAGAGAAACGTTTTATATCGTTCGCTATCGAGTACGCATGTGGAGCAAGAAAGGGGCGCTGAAAGAGAACCCTTTAGAGGAAAATTGGCAGGGGGCTATGTGGTTGTGTGCGGCGAGGAGGCGGTCTCCTTTCTGGCTGATAGAGGTTATGGTCTACGAGAGGCTGAGTGCCTTAAGTTGTCGCTCCTAGAGGCTGCTTACCTTATGTATAGAGGGTTGCTACTGGCTGTTGATGATTCGGGTGAAGAGCTCCACTTTGACTCCATAGTAACTTTGGGGAGCAAGGCTGATCCTGACTTTTGGACGAAGCTCAACGTGTACTCGGATCTAAGAAACCGTGCTCTTATGGTTTTTCCCGGTGTTGCTCCCTTGGAATTTCTTATTGACTGGAAGAGGAAGGATAAGGTGCGAAGATACCTTGTGAGGGTCGTGAAGGAAGGAGCTAGGCTTAGTTTTAAGGAGTTTGAGGAAATGTTTCGAAGAGCGCTTGAGAGCGATCGGGAACTCGTATTGGCAATAGTTGATAAAGAGGGGGTTATCTCATACTATACCGTAGAGGGTGTGTTGCGTGGCAAGCTCCCAGAAGTTGAAGATCGTGACAAGGTACAAACTGAGCAAGAAGGACAAGAAAGCGCTTTTTGAGGAAGCCATGAGGGAAGTTGGCGCTGAGGTAGCAGGCTTGATCGATTCGAGTGAGAACGTGGAAGTGGCCAAGTTAAAGCATGCGAGTCTGACTGAACTTTATTTCGTTGACGGGATGGTCACCTTAGCCAGGTTCGAAAACGTGGGTCTGGTTCCGAGCCTCTACCTTATATACCGGAAGGGTATTACTCCCAGCTATCCGTCAGTCTACGTTGACCAAGGGGCCATACCACACATTCTCAACGGGGCCGATGTCATGGTTCCGGGCATTAAGATGATCGAGGGCGAATTCGACGCAGGGTCAAAGATCCTCGTGAGGGATCACGATAAAGGTAGAGTAATCGCAATAGGAGTCAGCTTGATGTCGTCACAAGAGTTGAGAGCTGCGCATAAGGGTAAAGCCATTAAAAACCTGCACTACCTCAATGACGATATATGGCAGCTTTCCCTGTCTTAAACTATCCTAACGCTCTCCGCATTCTGCGGAGTCAACACATTGAAGTTCAAATGGGTTTTCTTCCTGAACCAGTCGCTGAGAAGATAGGATCGAAACTCTTCAATCTTGCTTCTCTCGCCGTGATTCAGTATCACCGTTCGCGGGGTAGGCTCAACTCTTCTTAGGTAGGCCTCTAGCTGCCTTCTGTCGCTGTGGCCTGAGAAACCTTCAACTCTGTACACGCCCATCTTCAACTCCTTTGTGACAACTCTGCCCCCCTCATCAAGGAACGTCAATTTCCGCAGTCCCTGAAGTATCTTTCTTCCAAGTGTACCCTCAACTTGGTAGCTCACAAATACCAAGCTACTGTTGGCGTCGTCTGAAAGTATCTTCAGGTATTCGAGCACAGGACCACCCGTGAGCATACCGGAAGTTGCTAGGATTACCGCTGGTCTTGTGCTGGCCACCTCTTCCTTGTTTTCACCGCGGTAGATGTGTATGTTTTCGGAAGTGAAAGGATTCTGGTCGTTGTATATCAGGTTTCTAACGGTTACGGAAAGGTACTCTGGGAAGGTCATATGCACCGCGGAAACCTCGTCTATCATACCTTCGATGTAAATTGGAAGAGGTGGAATGATTTTATTTCGAATAAGGTCGAGTATTGCAAGGAGGACCTCCTGGGCTCTCCCAACGGCCAGGACAGGTATAAGCACAATCCCCTTCTTCTCTATGGTTTCGAGGATGATCTTAGCTAGCTCGAGACGGGCTTCCTCCTCGCTCGGCAAAACATCGCTCCTGCTACCGTAGGTGGATTCCATTATCAGAACCTCTGCTCTTGGAAACTTGGTGTGTGCTGGGTCGAGCAGCATGGTTCTCGCGAACTTCATGTCGCCAGTGTAGACGAGGTTAATAAGGCCCTCACCTATGTGGAGGTGAACCAGAGCTGAGCCTAGGATGTGCCCAGCTCGGTAGAGAGTGAGCTTTACCTCTGGGGCTATATCCGTAACTTCTCCGTAGCCAAGAGCGTACGTGTGGAGTATTATCGACGATATTTCCCTTGCTGAGAAAAGTTGAGGCCTGCCTTCGCGCTCAGAGACCTTTATGTAATCCTCGAAGAGTAGCTTAGACAAGTGGAGCGTAGGCTCAGTCATGTACACAGGTCCCTTGTATCCATACTTGAACAGTACTGGTAGTGCTCCGACGTGGTCGAGATGGGCATGCGTTATGACAACAGCATCGAGAGAGTCGACATCGAACTCAGGCAAGTCAAACATCGGTAGCTCGTCAGAGTTTCCTGTGGGTTTTAGCCCAGCATCTAGGAGTATATTCGCCTCTGGCGTTTGAACCAGAATAGCGCTTCTGCCTACTTCCTGGAAAGCTCCGAGCGCGACAACTCTTACTCGATCCGTCTCAAAAACGGGCTTTCGGTAAACTCTATTGCCGAGCTCTTTCAGGAACTTTCTCCTGCTTTCGACTTCGGCACGATAGATCTCGCGTATCTCGCGTACGCTTCTGCTAACAATGGGGGGTCTGCGAAGGACGCGCGGATACCAAAGAGTGTCGATGAAAATTCTGTTCAAAGTCTCTTGACTAACCTTCTCAGGGTAGAGAAGCTCTATCTCGACTTCACCTATCGCTTCGTTGAAGTAGAGATCTTTTAGACCAGCCTCTTTCGGTATCAGTGAGAGTATTATATCTCGTGCAGTCTTCTCGTCTAGTCTAGATGCGTCATCTCCCCTCACGATGACTCTCTTTCGGACAGTTTTAGCTATTCTCTTAACGAGCTCGCTGTCATTCTCGAGAAAGACCTGGGGTCTCCTAGTGTAGATGGCTATTCGTGGTCCTTCGAAATCCACCTTTGTGATCTCCGCACCGGGTGGGAGATTGCTGAATATCGCCTCCCTGACTTCCCGAGCTACTGACGTTACAACTTCCAAAATCTTCACCTTGCAGAGAACAGAAGTGTGTGTCCTAATTCCAGACGTCTTTAAATACTTTTCTACGTGCGTTTGAACGAAATGCCGCTTCTCGTTATAGTAGCAACATCTACACCTTCACCGCTACCAGGGTCTCTGGCAAGCGCTATCCTGACGGCCTTTACAGCAAGCTGGACTGCCTCGTCCAGCGATAAGTCATCCCTGTACTCGTGCTCTAGCATGGATACTGCGAAGGGTGATCCTGAACCCGTCGCGGTGAACTTTTCACGCGTGAGAGTTCCAAGCCAGTCCAGCGAGTATAGTGAAGGACCTTCACTGTCAATTCCACCGATGAGCATCTGAACTGATAGTATTGGTCTGTAGTTGAAGAGGATCACCGAAGCGAGTGTCGCCAAACTTCTCACGGAAATGCCCTCGCCGTTGGTTGCTCTATAGTACCTTGCCTCCGCCCTTAACCGTTCAACGAGCTGTTGAGCATCTCCCACCGCACCAGCTATAGTGACTGCGATGTGCGAGTCTACTTCGAGTATCTTCCAAACTTGCTTGCTTGCGATGAAGTACCCACTAGTGGCTCTTCTGTCAGCCGCCAGGACGACGAAATCTTTCCCAGTTATCCCTACCGTGGTCGTTCCTTTGAGGACACCTGGAGGGAGTTTTCCGTCAGACATACCAAAGCGCAAAAGTAAAATGATTAAAGCAGGTATAAAAAGAGCACTATGCCGCGTCGCGCAGTTTCAATGGTGACGTCGCTCTTCGCCAAGCCTGGAATAGTCTTTCAGCCATTGGTCACGTCTAAGTGTCTAGAGTGCCCCTTTTTCAATGCGTGCTTGGGGAATCTACGACCACTTGTAAGCTACAGGGTTGTAGGTGTGCGTAAACACGTGGTACATTGCCCTGCTCTTGCTGAAGACCTGATAACAGTTGAGGTCGAAGAGCTGCCTGCTAAGCTGGTTTTAAGCTCTAGAGACGTCATGCCGGGTGCTGTGGTTTACTACCGGAGACCTGGCTGCGATAAGGGCGTCGAAGAGTGCACCCCCGTCTTTATTGAAGAAGGAGAGCGTATACGAATCCTAAGGGAGATCGAAAAAGTGGGGAGTGGTTTTTCGCTTGTGGAAGTAGAGTTTATTGATCCTCCTTCTCCGCGGATTTGGCTTCTTGCGAGGCGGAAGCTTCTTGGGAGGGTTGCGCAGCAGGAGCCTGGGTAGGTTCTTTAGCTGGCTCTCGTTCCAGCTTAAACGTGAACACTACGTTCACTGAATGGACGCTGGGAAGGTACTTCTGGACGTCTCTAATGAACGCGTTTAATAGTTGGTAGGCATTGTCGTGAAGCAGAGCCGTAGTGGGGATGCCCACTGTAACCTCGGCATCTTTTTTCTCAACGGTTATCTGTTCTCTAGGAACACCTCTAAACCACCTGTGGAAAAGCTCTCGGATTTTCTCCTCGTCGCTACTGAGAACTTTCTCAAGTTTAAGCGTTGCTTTTACCTTCTTGCCAGCAAACGGGTGGTTGAAGTCTACGGTTACACGCCCCCCTCCGACTCTGATGATCCTACCTCTTTGACCCCCAATCTCGACCTCTTCGCCTACCCGGGGTATAACTCCCTGCCGAGTGAACTCGCGCGCGGGTATCACCCTGATATTCTTTGGATCTCTTTCACCGAACGCCTGAGATGGCTCGAGGATGACTTCTTTGGTTTCTCCCTCTTTCATTTCCCGTAGAGCGTCTTCAATAGGCTTAAAGAGGAGACCCTCACCTACAATAACCAGCTCGGGCTCGAAAATGTTTTGCGTTGAGAGGTTGTGCTCTCTTGCTACTTCCTCAATTGTGGTGTCTACGACTTTTTCTCCGCTCTCGTCGACTACGCTTATCGTGTAGTTCACTAACACGAATTGTCTGTTATCCGAACTCATGCCAGCACCTGGAGAGGGGATAGGTTCCTTAGCTATAAGCTTTGCTTTTGATCCCAACACTCAACTCTTAGTTTTTCCCATGTGATTTGCAAGGAGATGGGGAGTAGTGGGGGCCTTGTTTTTATAAGACCTGCTTTCGTCTAGCTAGTCTGAGAGAGCTCTCTAAGGAACACCTTGGCGTACACGAGAGTGTGGCAGAGTTTTTATATGCCCCTACGTGTTGGTAAGTATAGCTTCTGGTGATGTCATGTGAGTAGCGACGAGAAGCCAAACGAGATAGAGCTGAAGGTATACGAGGTTCGCCAACACGAGGCCGGCAGAGGCAGGGTTAGGATTGACGAAGATGCGATGGAGGCCCTCGGCATAAGCGCCGGCGATGTGGTAGAGATTGAGGGTAAGAGGAAAACTGTGGCCATTGCCTGGCCTGGTTACGCGGAAGATAAGGGAAAGGGCATTATTCGAATGGACGGATGGACCAGGAAGAATGCCGGCGTTAGCATCGGGGATAAGGTTAAGGTGAGAAAAGCCGAAGTTAAACCCGCTGTGGTGGTTAGGCTTGCCCCCGTCTCTATGACGCTCGCTGTGGATGAGAACTTCGTCGCGTACGTCAAGAAGCGGTTACTGGATAGGCCGATAATTGAGGGGGATATTATACAGATACCTGTCCTAGGCCAGGTCATACACTTCAACGTTGTTAGCATAAAGCCCAAAGGAGTGGTTATGGTCACTGAGAAGACTCAGCTGAAGATACTTGAAAGGCCAGTTGACGTTGGTAGGATACCAAGGGTCACCTACGACGACATAGGAGATCTGGAAGAAGCCAAGCAAAAAATCAGGGAGATGGTGGAATTGCCGCTTAAACACCCTGAGCTGTTCAAGAGGCTGGGTATTGACCCGCCTAAGGGTATACTGCTCTACGGCCCACCTGGAACTGGCAAGACCCTGCTCGCGAAAGCCGTTGCCAACGAGACCGACGCCTACTTCATAGCTATCAATGGCCCCGAGATTATGAGCAAGTTCTACGGTGAGAGCGAGCAGAGGCTCAGGGAGATCTTCGAGGAGGCTAAGGAGCATGCCCCGGCTATAATCTTCATCGACGAGATCGACGCCATCGCCCCGAAAAGGGAGGAGGTGACAGGCGAGGTCGAGAAGAGAGTTGTAGCACAGCTCCTAGCACTCATGGACGGGCTAGAGGCTAGGGGTGATGTAATAGTCATAGGCGCTACGAATAGGCCGAACGCACTGGACCCTGCTCTTAGGCGTCCTGGGAGATTCGACCGCGAGATCGAGATAGGGATACCTGATAAGCGTGGAAGGCTTGAGATTCTTAAGGTTCATACTCGGAGCATGCCGCTAGCCAAGAACGTGGACTTAGAAAAGCTTGCAGAAATAACACATGGCTATGTGGGGGCGGATCTTGCTGCTTTGTGCCGTGAGGCCGCGATGAAGGCACTGCGTAGAGTTTTGCCTAAGATCGATTTGGAGAAGGAAGAGATTCCTGTAGAAGTTCTAGAAACCATCGAAGTCGAGATGGAAGACTTTCTGAACGCCTTTAGAGAAATAACTCCTAGCGCACTTAGGGAGATAGAGGTGGAGGTTCCCAATGTGAGGTGGGACGACATCGGCGGTCTTGAGGATGTTAAGCAGCAGCTGCGGGAGGCCGTGGAGTGGCCCCTCAAATATCCGGAGTCCTTTGAGCGGCTGGGTATTGACCCGCCTAAGGGTATACTGCTCTACGGCCCACCTGGAACTGGCAAGACCCTGCTCGCGAAGGCCGTGGCAACCGAGAGCGAGGCAAACTTCGTGAGCATAAAAGGCCCAGAGATATTCAGTAAGTGGGTTGGGGAAAGCGAGAGAGCAATCAGAGAGATCTTCAGAAAAGCCAGGCAAGCAGCGCCCTGCGTGATTTTTATAGATGAGATCGATGCACTTGCACCAATGAGGGGCCTGGTTTCATCTGACTCAGGCGTAACGGAGCGCGTAGTTAGCCAGCTTCTCACGGAGATGGATGGTCTTGAGCGTCTTGAGGGTGTTGTGGTGATTGCGGCTACTAACAGGCCTGACATCATTGACCCTGCTCTGCTCAGGCCTGGGAGGTTTGACAGGCTGATCTACGTCCCGCCGCCCGACGAGAAGGCTAGGCTCGAGATCTTCAAAGTGCACACGAGGAGAATGCCCCTAGCCGAGGACGTAGACCTCGCAGAGCTCGCAAAGAGGACAGAAGGCTACACGGGAGCAGACATTGAAGTTTTAGTGCGTGAAGCTGGGTTAATAGCCCTGAGAGAAAACATAAACACCGATAAGGTTCATATGAGACACTTTGAAGAGGCCTTGAAAAAAGTCCGGCCTTCCTTAACGCCAGACATAATTAAGTTCTATGAATCTTGGAACGAGAGAGCGAGGAAGGTCTCAAAGCAGCAATTAACTGTAACGGGATTCTACGTGTGAGCGCGATGAGCGTCGTTATATCCCTCATACTTTCCGAGCTACAGCGAAGAGGCGGGCAAGCAAGTGATAAAGAGTTATTTGAAAGCGTCTCTAAGCTTCTCAGATCTGAGGATGGCTTAGAGATCACCCCAAAGGAGTTTAACAAGTTGCTTTTAATTCTCGAGACTCGTGGGATGGTGAGAGTCACATTCGTGAGGAGAAACTTGAGATCTGTCCAATTAATTCAGAGCAGTACAAATAGAAATTATCGGGGCGAGGATAATGGGAGTTGACCTTAAGGAACTTGTTGAGCCGGTCGCCAAGGAAGTTGAATTAAGTTCACTTTCGGGTAAGGTTGTTGCTATTGATGCTTACAACAGCCTTTACCAGTTCCTGGCTACTATAAGGCAGAAGGACGGGACTCCTCTCATGGATGCTCACGGGAACGTAACGAGTCATCTTAACGGTCTCTTCTACAGGACGATCAACTTCATTGAAAACGGGATCAAGCCCGTTTATGTTTTCGACGGCAGACCACCGGAGGTAAAGCTAAAGGAGCTGGAGAGGCGGCAGCAGATAAAGGTTGAAGCTGAGAGGAAGTACCTTGCGGCTATCGAGAGAGGCGATTTAGAGGAGGCTCGTGTTTACGCCCAGCAGACAAGCCGGCTAACAAGCAGCATGGTTGAGGACGCAAAAAGGCTTCTGACATACATGGGGGTGCCCTTTGTCCAGGCACCGAGCGAGGGTGAAGCTCAGGCCGCGTACATGACGCAAAGAGGCGACGCGTGGGCATCGGGTAGCCAAGACTATGACTCGCTCTTATTCGGGGCGGTGAGGCTTGTCCGTAATCTGGCCATTACGGGAAGGAGGAAGTTGCCTAGAAAGGAAGTGTACGTAGAGGTCAAACCGGAGATTATAGAGCTTGGAGAGCTCCTATCATTCCACAGCATTACTCGCGAACAGCTAGTGGTTTTAGGCATCCTGGTGGGTACGGATTACAACCCAGGAGGAGTCAAGGGCTATGGGGTCAAAAAAGCCTTAAAGCTTGTAAAGGAGCTTCAAGACCCTGAGAAGGTTTTTAGGGCTGTGCCGTGGGATTTCGACACTCCTCCCGATGTGATCATGCAGATTTTCCTCAAACCCGATGTATCAGATAAATACGTCTTGCAGTGGAGGGAACCTGACCGAGAAAAGGTGATAAAGCTTCTCGTGGACGAACATCAATTCTCCGTTGAGAGAGTCGAGAACGCGCTTGAAAGACTCGAGAAAGCGTACAAGACTTACTTTAAGCAGACATCCCTTGAAAGCTGGTTTGGGTTCTAAGTCTTCGATGCAGGCAATAGTTGCTGTTGAAAAGTTGAAAGCGTTCGGGCACCCTAATGTAAAAGCCTTTCATGCAACTACGCTGGAGATCACAAGAGATAATGATCTTACTCCTCGAGGGGACTGCATATTGGCTGTTTCAGCGACTAAATCGGCTTTCGATCTGTCTAAGGATCTTAAGGACTCACTTCGTAGAGGAGACTGGTTAGTGATGATATTGGCAATTCCGGACACAGATCTGTACGACTACATGATCGCTAGGGGGTCGTGCAGCCTAACGTTCACCGATAGGAGGTCTCTCGTCGTTAGGAAAAGTGATTACATTGACGGCAGAACAATAGCTGTGAAATCCACTAAAGCTGCGAAAGACATCAAAAGGGAGATTATTAGCATGCTTAGAAACCCCTGTGTGCAGCTTGATGTAACTTTAATCGCAGTATCAAGCCAGATTGAATTAAATGACTCTATAATCAGACTCCTTCTAGCAAAATTTCTGCAAAAATCGCCGTCTAAGCCCTAACTCCCAAAAAGGGAGTGGTGGGCCGGGAGGGACTTGAACCCCCGACCTACGGGTCTGGAGCCTCGGCCTGTTCTGAGCGACCGCCGCTCTACCTAGCTGAGCTACCGGCCCCCACACAAACAGGGGATAAAGGTATCATAAATCTTTCTCTCCGGGAAGAAGTTGGCCGAAAGGGGGGTTGTGAGGCTGAGCTTCCTTAGGGTAAAAATTTAATAACCCCTTTTAGGTAACTGCGATTAGCCCCGGTCGTCTAGTGGCCCAGGAAGACCCTGTCCTGGAGTGGCGGCCTGTCGCCGGTAGCTCCGGCAGAGAGCCGCAGAACCCGGGTTCGAATCCCGGCCGGGGCGCCTTAAACAGTACACTTATTGCCTGAACCTAAAAGCGCGAGTAAGGCTTGCACAATCTTCTCGTATACGGAAAACTAATCACGTGCGGACCAAAAGATTAAATAACTGAGCTAGGTAATTGAATTAGTCGCAGCGCCTAGGGCCGGTGGCTCAGCCAGGTAGAGCATCCGGCTGATAACCGGGGGGTCCCGGGTTCAAATCCCGGCCGGCCCACTTCTCGTGTTGGGAACATTTAGGAAATACGTTCTATAGCCCGATCTTCAGCGGGGTTAAAGCAGTTAAAGTTACTGAATCGTTGAATGTATATACGGGTATAGCCTGGCGAATTGGCTCACCCTCTATTTTCCCTAGAAAAAAGCTAGTTTGTACCGGGTGTGGGTTGCCGCTTTTCATCGCGTGCGCGAAGCGCCTCGAGCGGCGACCTTATTACCACCCGGCCTGTATGAAATATTAGTGCAAGCATTATATTGTTAACTTCATTGAGAAAGGGTGAGGCAGGATGAGTGGAGATATAGATCTTGAGATCATTAAACGAAGAATGCTCCAAAGAATGCAGAAAGAGTTGCTGGGAAAAAAAGACGCCAAGAAAACTGAGCCCGATTACTACGCAGTATTTCTGGAGCATCTAACAGATGACGGTAAGATGATGTTTGAAAAAGCGGTTGAACAGTATGGAGATACGGCTAGGAAAATAGGGGAGAAGTTGGGGAGACTGTACTACTCTGGAAGACTAAAAGGCAACATGAATGCAGAGACAGTATACTGGGTTTTCAGCGAGATAGGTCTCCCTATAAGACTTGAGACAAAAATCGTTTACAAGAAAGGGGGAGAGGTGAAAAGCATCAGCGACATGCTGAAAGAAGAGTAGTAACTCATACTATATCGCTGACTAAGAAGGCTCTGCGGGTGCTCTCGCTTGAAGGCTAGGAGTAGCGAGAGCAGAGTGCCCTGGGTGCTGATGGGGCTCGCCTTCTACGGCCAGTGCGGCGATAGGGTAGTCGAGGAGCGCGGGGGACCTGCTCGAGGCCTTAGGGGAGCTGCAGTTCTATTTCCTCGATAAGCCCGCGGAGTGGATTTACGGGGCCACGTACAGGCTTTGGCTGGGAGGGTGGAGAGGGTTGGCGGGGAGCACTGGCTCGTCGAGGGGGTCCCAAGTTAGGCCACACCTACCCCTGGTACAGCGAGAAGGCGAGGATATGCAGCCACATTGCCAAGGTCTTACCCTACCGGGGGCAGATGAAGCTAAGCGCATAAGCATGAAATAAACAAAAAAGTGAGGGGAATCAAATAGTAGCATTGCTGCTGAAAATTAAAAGTTCCTGTGAGTACTAGCGGAGGATATAAATAGAGGATTGGAGAGCCTTTCAGTGCTTGCGGTGAGCCGCGATGGGAAAACCTGTGAAAATAGTGTTTGTTGGAGCCTCTTGGGCTAGCTTTAATGACAAGCTGAAGAAGATATGTCAGGAGATTGCTGCGAGCAGGGGGCTAGAGTTCGAGGAAAGGGAAGAAGACTATGTGTTTCTGACTAAGTACGGTGAGAAGGACGAGTTGGGGGGCGCAGATATTCCTCAAGTCTTCGTGGTATATGATGATGGGCAAGTAAGGCATATATTAACGAAGGTTCCAGTGATCGGGACTCAGCCCGATTTTGAGGCGGCTAGGAAGAAAATAGAGGAAGCTGTTTCAGTATAGAGCATTTCTTTTCTCATTGTTTGATTTTTAGGAACTCATCGATGGAAGAGACTCCGAGCAGCTCGTCGAAGCTTATTTCAAGCGCGTCCAGGACTTGCTCCAGCGTGGTTTTCATCACTTCTAAGTATTTTTCAGTATCTACCTCGTCGATCCTCGCCAGCTGGAGATGTTTCACGCCATGCTTATCCCTTGTTTTAACGTAGCTGACTATGCTACCACGTGTAATATTCACCGGGACGCTTCCGTAGAGCTTACGGTACTCTGACAAAAGTTGCTGAGCGGCTTTCTTGTGCTGAGGTGTTGTCTTGTTGTACTCCTGGATGTCTTTCGTTAGCACGACATTGAAAGCAAGCTGGTCGAGCGGTACTTCACCACTTTTAAGCTCCTTTATAGCCTGCCTGATGATCTCCCTAACCTTCTCTATGCTTTCCTCGAAAGAGGTTATGTTCTCGGCCTTAGAGAGTAGTGAAGTGATCTCTGTAAAGAGGTTCTTTACGAAGTCCGGAGTGTTTCGCTTCTTGCCAACAAGTCCCTTCACATCCACTTTCCCGTCTTTGAGTGCTCCTAGGTAGTTCTTCTTTCTCTCACTGAACACGACCCACTTGTACTCCTTATCTATGCTTAGGTCGATTTTCAGCTCGTCTAAAACTGATTGGAGAAGTTTATCGAGCTGTTCACGTGAGGGGTTCCACAGAAAGAGGCTGTCTGTGTCACCATAAAGAACAGGGATACCTAGATCAACGGCTTTGCGCATAGTCTTTAGAATCGCGTACCTACCCAAAGCCGTCGTGCCCTCGGCCACAGGGGGACAATACAATGGGAAGGCCTCAGAGCCGAAGACTCCGTAGCTTGCATTCAGGAAGACCTTGAGAGCAGATTGGATAACTTCGTACTGCTGTTTTTCAGCGCTGTCCTTGCTTTCTTTTGCCACTTTTTTGTACACGTAGACGCGCAGGTCTCTCAGAACGCCTATGAGCGACGACATCATACCTCGTTTCCTTGTACACACCCAGTGTGTTGTGCCGGGTATAATGTTCTTCTTGCACTCCTCGTGCGGGCAGCGGACAGTCTCATAGCTAAGATTACCCGTCTTTATCACGCTGGGATACAGGCTGGCAAAGTCCACTACGAGCACGTTAAAGTAGACTCCAGGTATGGGGTCTATGACTATCGCTCCAAGGTATTTCTTGCCTTTTATTATAGCTCTAGTCGAAGTTTCTCCCTTTAGCTGTACGATCTCCTCTGGGTTGGGGATTAGCCACCCTCGCTGTCTGTGTTCAAAGTAGAACATGTTCCGAATCCATGCAGAGATATTGTGGCGCGTAAGGTCCTCCATAGGCAACTTCGAGATCCTCATCATGAGGATAATCAGCTTCATTACAAGGTCGTCGTTGAAGGCGGTTAGCTCATAAGTCAGCTCTGCGTCACGAAAACTGTACTCAGCCAGTCTTTCGTAGCTCATCTCCGATATCAGGTCCTCGTGTTTAACTTTTCCCTTACCTATCAGCGCTGAAGCTATCTCGTCTAGGGTCTGCCCCTCCCTGTATTTGTTGCCAAAGGCATAGACTTTCATTGATTTATTAGTGAAGAACTTGTACAGGTCTATGTGAATCGAGTTGCGGAGATCAGCGTACTCCGACTTCTCGCTCCACACTATAGGGATGTTTTCTTTCCTAAAGCCGAGCTTGAGAGCCCTGTTGTATAGGTAAGGAAGGTCGAAGTTATCGCCGTTAAAAGTAAGAACGACCGGGTAGCTGTCGAGTAATGAGAAAACAGCCTGGAGGAGATCTTTCTCGTCTTCAAAAAACCTGACATCGGCATTCGGTATTTTTGGAGCCTCCCTTGCATTCATGTTCCGCCTCTTTAGGAGGAAGACGCCTTTCCGACCGTCGGAGGAATAAAAGGAGACTGCGATTACTCTGTCTTCTGCTAATTTAGGGCTGGGTACGCGGAGTGCCTCAGACTCAACTTCAATGTCGATCGCTATTCGTCGAATCTTCGGGATAGGAGCGTTGAGAAGTTTAGCCCACTCAAGCATCTCAGTTTCCTGCACTTTATCCTCGCTTAAGGTCTTAACGAGCTCTCTTATGCCCTGCGGAACCTCCACTTCAGCCAGTTTAGGTTCACCGTTGGTCAAAGTGTAGGGCATACCAGGGATCAAATGCTTGTCATAGATGTAGCAGTGATGGTACTTTATCTTAGCCTCCCAGGCGTGCCCCTTGAGAACTTCCCTTATGCTCTTAGACGAACCTCCGATAGACAATGGGTCAAGCGCCTCGACCTTAGTCATAATAACCCATCGGTCGTTGAGAGCGTCGTACTTCTCGACAACTTCAATTTTGTTAAAACCTGGGTGCCGTAAAACTTCTGGGAACTTCTCAATAAGCTCTTCAGGCGTGTAATCTGTAAGCAGGTAAGGCTTGTGGCCGCTGTAGTCCGGCACTGCTTTGAGAGTGCCGGTCTCATCGTCGTAGAAGTACATCACAGCTTTTCCGTCGGGACCGGAGTACCTGACCGAGAAAAGGTAAAGCACGGATGTCACCAGTTAAAGCGCTCAATCCTCCAAACGTTTTTTCGATAGCTCTTCTTGTATTCCTTGTAGTGTTCTCGACAGAGGTACACCCGTCTTACACCTTCCTTTAGCTTAAGGGAAACACCACTCTTCTTGAAATTCTCGAGCGATATGGATCTGATAGCGTCTCTTTCGCACCCCTCTACGGAGCACTTGGCCCCCTTATCTATGCGTCCCATAGTTCTGCACAAAGATTATCATAGTAAAAGCTTGATAAAAAGAAAACGTTTCTACTTCTTGTACCTCTTAGGCCGAAGATCCCTGCTGTGGCACCTACGGCACCTTTCGGCCTCCCAAGGATTACGAGCATTACACCTTCTGCAGATCTTCACTTTAAAGTGGTGATCTAGGGCCAGTTGCAGTTTTTCAGGGTCCCTAATGGGCATAGATATCCCCACTCCTCATGGAAAAGAACGATTATAACTTTTTTGCCTCACGGATGTCCTTTGAGCTTATTATATCTGACAACAAAACATTAATCAATATGATATATGCCAAATACTCGTTGAAGAATTATAAGTATCACCATCCTTAAAAAGCTAGATTTTTCAACACTGACCGTGCAGGCGAATCAATCCAGCCAAAGAAAAAGCGTTAGAGCCGCGATAAAAATCTCCGCCGCTATGATAGTGGGTCTGCTTCTTGGAGTAGCTCTGGGGCTTTCTTACTTCACGTCACTCACGTCACTACAGCAAAATACAACTCGAGTGCAGGCAGTTGTGGTCCCCATAGGAGCGTTAGTCGAACTCACAGGAGACTTGGAATCGTACGGTAAGCGAGATATGCACGCGCTCGAGCTTGCTGTGGAGGATATTAATGCTTTCGCGGAGCAGGTTGGGTCGCCTTTCAGGTTCAGGCTCCTCGTCGAGGACACCGGCACGAACCCCGAGCAGGCTAGAGCCAAGATACAGGCCCTCGCAGCCCAAGGAGTACAAGCCGTCATAGGGCTTGAAGCGAGCAGCGAAGTAAGCCAAGTCAAGCAGTTCGCAGACGCAAACAAAGTCGTAGTAGTAAGCGTAGGCTCCACTGCGATTTCGCTTGCTGTTGCTGGTGACTACGTGTTTAGGGTTGTGCCTAGCGACGTGTACCAGGGGCGGGCGCTGGCTAGGCTGGTGTTCAGCAGCGGCTTCCGGGGGGCTGCGGTGATCTACAGGAACGACGCGTGGGGTAAGGGGCTGTTCGAGGCGTTCGCCGCCAGGTTCCGGGAGCTCGGCGGCAGCGTCGAGGCCGTCGCCTTCGACCCCAACGCCCAGGACGTCTCGGGCGAGGTCGCTAGGCTCGCCGAAGCCGCCTCCAAGCTCGGCCCCTCCACCGCAGTAGTGCTCATCAGCTTCGAGGACGACGGCATAAAAGTAATCCAGGCAGCCGCCCAAAACCCCACACTCTCAAAGCTCAAGTGGTTCGGAACAGACGGCGTAGCTTTATCGACAAAGCTCTCTGACCAAGTTGGCGGACAGCTGGTGATGCTCGGAGGGTTTCCGTGCACGATCTTCCAGCCCGCTGGTAACCCTCAGCAACAGGAGTTTATTGAAAGGTTTAGAAGTAGGTTTGGCGAATACCCGCACTCTTATGCAATGAACGCTTACGATGCTGCTTGGCTTGTGGCCCTCTCGGTGATGGCTGCAGGCCAGTACAGCGGGGAAGCCATCGCCAAAGCCCTCCCCACAGTGGCGCAGCACTACTACGGAGTAACAGGAAACACAGCACTAGACCAAACAGGAGACAGGTCAGCGGGAGACTACGCAGTTTGGGCAGTGATCAGGACGCCAAGCGGGTACAACTGGACGCAAATCGCGCTCTATGACTCGCAGGCAGATACTGTTGTCAAAGTCTAAGCAGGCCGAGCCATTAAATATGCATCTTCACCGTCAAGGTAGTATTTGGGTAGAACTTTAACAACGTTAAACCCCAGTTTTTTGTAAACTCGAATAGCGATCTCGTTGCTGACACGCACCTCCAGGTAGTACTCTTCTGCTCCGTAGTACTTTTTCATGCTTTCCAACGCCCTGGTCATTAACTCGGTCCCGATACCCTTTCCTTGTGCCTCAGGGATCACGGCTATCGAAATGATGTGTCCCCTTTTTCCAACCTTGTTGGGGTTTGTGTACAGAGTGTCATACTCAACTCTGCACATTACATACCCGACGATCTTTCCATTCATCTCCGCTACGAGGAACGCCTTCCCGAAGTTTTTCAAGTGCATTTCAAAATAGAAGGCAGGGTAATTCTCGGGTAAGACTTCCCTATTGATCCTTATAACCTCGTCAAGGTCTTCGCGACGTGCCTCCCTGACTATGTACGCTTTTTCCACCGTAGTGGGTGCACCCAGGCTCAGAGAGATAAAAAGGTAATCTTAACTTTTGCTGTTTAGGCTACTCCTCCTCGAGCAGGACACCGTGTTCCTTGAGGATATTGTATATCTTGTCGACAGCCTCTTTGACCTCTTCCTCTCTTTTAGCGCCTGTGCACACGACTTTTCCGCTACTGAAAATCAGTAGAACTACTTTTGGCTCTCTCATCCTGTAGATCAGCCCCGGAAACTGCTCTGGCTCATACATTGCGTTTTCAAGCAAGAACGCGGCTCTCTCGAGATCAACTCCCGCCTTCAGGTTTGCACTTGCAACTATGTTTTGGATCTCAACTATCGGCTCGTTCTTTATGTCGATACCGTGTTGCTTCAGGAGCTTTATTATGCTGTTAACTGCCTTTTTAACCTCTGACTCCGACTTTGCTCCAGTGCAAACCATCTTCCCGCTAGAGAATATTAGCGTAGCGGTTTTAGGCCTGTTCAGACGTAGCACTAACCCCGGGAACTCTCGGATCCCAGGTCCGGGGACCTGGGATGTTCCGGGCTATACTCAGCATGGGGTATGCGCTCTGCTATTCTCTCTAGGTCTAAACGTTGGTTTAGAGTTACAGAGGCTACCACATTTTGTATCTCGTAAACCGGCTGTTTTGTAATTGTGACCACCTCCTGTGACGCTTTAAAAATACATAATAGGGGTATATAAATGCTTAGTTTATAAACTGCCTCGAGAAAAATCTTGTAGAAAATTAGTAGGCTCTAACCTCTAATGAGAGACTCGAAGGCAAGCTTTATCGTGCCAATGTAAGGTATTACGAGAACCACTTTGCCCTTTATCGATGAGAAAGAAGGATGAAGGCTGTCAGGGTAGGGATTTGCGTCGCCCTTTGTCACGTACGTATTACCTGCTATTAGCACGATCCGATGCACGATTAGACCAGAAGGAGACTCGTATACAACGATGTCACCTACCGAATAGGACTCTGAGCCTACTACAACTACGATATCTCCTACGTGAAGTGTCGGCTCCATTGACCAGCTCGAGACGACGGCTAAGGGAACCTGCGTTCGCAGAATGTAACTAAGCGAGAAAATTAAGAGTACAGAGATTAGGAGAACTAGTATAAAAACAACGCTTTCTTTCGCATGGCCATCATTGGCGCGACTGGGCATGGCTATCAACAAACCATCTAGGATATTTATCTCTTCCTAAGCGTAAAGTATTTATAGAAGCGATGTTTTTCTTGAGGTGCTGAAGGTGAACGGGATGGCACAGCCGGCGGGTCAAATACCTGTTTTAATACTGAAAGAGGGAACTCAGAGAACGACTGGGAGAGACGCGCGCAAGGCAAACATCTATGCAGCTAGAGTAATTGCCGAGGCTCTGGCTAGCTCTCTAGGGCCAAGAGGCATGGATAAGCTTCTTGTCGACTCATTTGGCAATGCTACGATTACCGGTGACGGAGCCACCATCCTAAAAGAGATGGAGGTGCAGCATCCAGCGGCTAAAATGCTTGTAGAAGTAGCTAAGGCTCAGGATGACGAAGTCGGAGACGGAACCACGAGCGTCGTGGTCCTGGCAGGGCAGCTCCTCACTGCGGCAGAGGAACTCATCGATCAAGACGTCCACCCGACGGTTATCACCGAGGGCTTTGAGAAAGCTCTCGTCGAAGCAACTCGGATAGTTGATGAAATAGCTGAGAAGGTTGATCCTCTTGATAGAAACGTGCTCGAGAAAATCTCTCAAACCGCTCTATCGAGTAAGGTTGTTGCAGAGTTCAAGGAGTTCCTATCTAAGATAATTGTCGATGCGGCGTTACAGGTTGTAGAGAAGAAAGATGGCGGCTACAAGCTGAGTCTTGACGACATTAAGGTCGAGAAAAAGAGAGGCGAAAGCATCACGGAAACCGTGCTCGTGAAAGGGATTGTGCTAGACAAGGAGGTTGTCCACCCTGCTATGCCTAAGAGGGTTGAGAACGCGAAGATCGCCCTGCTCGACGCCCCATTGGAGATCGAGAAGCCCGAGTGGACGGCAAAGATCAACGTCACCACACCCGAGCAGCTGAAGATGTTCCTTGATCAGGAAGCCGAGATACTTCGAAAGAAGGTGGAGAAGATCAAGGAGAGTGGTGCTAATGTGGTTTTCTGCCAGAAGGGTATTGATGATGTTGCGCAGTACTACTTGGCTAAGGCTGGGATTCTGGCTGTTAGGCGTGTGAAGAAGAGTGATATGGAGAAGCTTGCTAGGGCTACTGGGGCGAGGATCCTGACTAGGGTTGAGGACATCACGCCCGAGGCCCTGGGCACCGCGAAGCTCGTGGAGGAGAGGAAGGTGGCGGACGAGAAGATGGTCTTCGTCGAGGGCTGCCCCAACCCCAAGAGCGTCACAATCCTCGTCAGAGGCGGCGCAGAGCACATCGTGGACGAGGCTGAGAGGGCAATACACGACGCTCTTAGCGTTGTGAGGAACGTCATACAGGAGCCGAAAGTGGTGGCTGGAGGAGGTGCCGTGGAAATCGAGCTCGCCATGAGGCTCAGAGACTTTGCCAGAACCCTGCCAAGCAAAGAGCAGCTAGCCGTGCTGAAGTACGCTGAAGCCCTCGAGAACTTCGTGGCGATACTTGCGCAGAACTCGGGTGTGGAGCCGATAGATGTGTTAGCCGACCTTAAGCGCCTACACGCAAAGGGCGAGAAGTGGGCAGGGATCAACGCCTACACAGGGAAAATAGAAAACATGTTCAATGCCGGAGTGCTCGAACCGGCTAACGTCAAGAAGCAGGTGCTTAAATCCGCAACCGAAGCGGCGATAATGATACTTAGAATCGACGATATCATCGCCGCACAGCCTCCTAAGAGCAAAGAAAAGGGCAAAGAGAAAGAATCCGAGCATAAGGGAGAGTCGGAATTCGACTAAGAGACCCCTTTTCTTTCTAAAAAAATTTAAATATTGTTTCTCTTGCTTAACTCGTTTATGTCTGATGATAATAAGCTTCAACAAAAGCAGTTTCAGGTAAAGATCGGTCCACCATGGCTGACACGTTTCGAGAAAGCGCGAATTATAGGCATTAGAGCACTGCAGATCTCTCTCGGCGCGCCCGTCTTAATTCCTATAGAAGATTTGGAAAACTTAGACTCACTGAAAATTGCTGAGAAGGAGCTGGAGGCCCATGTACTACCAGTAATTATAGTAAGGTGGACCCCCGACGGCAAGTACCAGGAGATCCCTCTTAAGTACCTAAAGTTGAGTCCCCCCTAGCTCTCCTTCCTAAGCTCTATCTTTTCATTAGTTATAACAACTTCGAAAAAGTCACCGATACTCGGTTTTGTGACGAACCTCTCCCACTCGTCCTCAGATAGCAGTATGGTCACTCGAGGCACTCTTACAGCGCCCGGTGGCGCACCGGGAAACATCCTCATTATCTGGGTGATTATGGGGGCTATTTCCCTACCTATCTCGCTATCCGGTGACCTTACGAATAGAGGTTCGGGCACTTCTCTTTCCTCACTGAGTTCGATCTTCACCATCTTTTCACCAAAAGGCGCGTCGATGGTCTGTATGAGCGTAACTTTCGCTTTAAAGCGAACACTCGTCAGAGACACGCTCACATAAAGCTTCCCCACCTTATTAAGCCTTCTGAGCTTTGAACCCTCACAGCAGATTTCAGATATGCTTGAACTCTCTTCAAGTGATATTCTGGGAAAAGCCCCGGCCGGGATTCGAACCCGGGACCTTCGGCTTTCTCGAACCCTTTCTCTAAGGCCTTACAAGGCCGACGCTCCACCAGTCTGAGCTACCGGGGCTGCTCACCATCATGCAGAGGAATCTTATCAGCTTTTCGCTAGACGTGCCCCATATTACTTGCAACTAGCTTCGGCTAGGTTTATAGTCCAGCTAATCATTCGCATTCAGTAAGGTGGGCCCGCCGGGATTCGAACCCGGGACCTCCGCCGCTCTCAGATGTGCTTACTCTTACCTTGTGAGGGCGACATCCTAACCGCTAGACGACGGGCCCTGAAAACCAACATAGAAACTACTAGAATTAAAAGTTTTTTCAGGCTGACTGCCGTTCCTCACAGCTACAGCTCGGTCGGCAAGTCACTCATCATCACAACGAAGAAGTGATGTCACGCTATATATTGACTATCGTCTAGCTAGAAGCGGGCCGGCCGGGATTTGAACCCGGGACCTACGGGTTAAAAGCCTCGACTCACCTAGCAGAGCTAGGCAAACCGTCGCTCTTCCTAGCTGAGCTACCGGCCCCGCCCGCTGTTTCTAGCATACACAATTGAGCGGATATTAACTTTTCTCTTCAATCCCGTTGTGGAGAAGCTCTGCGAGATGCTCTCGAGGAACGCGAACCTGTTGTCTTGTATCTCTGTACCTTACGGTGACCGTGCCGTCTGTTGCCGTCTGTCCATCAACGGTTACGCAGAAAGGAACCCCTATCTCATCTGCTTTTGCGTAACGTTTACCGATGCTGCCGTCTTCATCGTAGTAGGCTCGGAAACGGTCTCTCAGCTCGTTGTAAATTTTCCGAGCTAAAGTATCCAAGCCATCTCGCTTTACAAGCGGAAAAACTGCAACCTTGAAGGGAGCGATCCTAGGCTTGAGTCTAAGGTAGGTTCGCTTTTCCTCGATAGTGTAAGCCTCCGTAAGTACAGCTAGGATGATCCGCTCGAGCCCGAACGAGGGCTCTATGACGTAGGGAATAACCTTTTCTCCGTCGTCGACGATATGCAGAGGTTCACCACTGTGCTCTTGGTGCCTCCTAAGATCGAAGTCGGTTCTATTCGAAATGCCCTCTATTTCTTTCCAACCCATGTATGGGAAGTAGTACTCGACGTCAAAGGTCTGTTGGGCGTAGTGGGCCAGCTCTGATTTGATGTGTTCTCGCACTCGAAGATTCTGTGGAGATAAACCGATACGCCAAAGCCACCTAAGAGACTCTGCTATCCAATAAGCATGCCACTCAGAACCAATAAGCCCACTCGTTACAGCATCCTCCACTTTTATTTTCCTAGCCTGCTCTAAACCCTTCTCTTGATCCTCTGCAGAGAGGAGGTTTATCTCTATGTCCTTAATCTCGTCAAAGTAAGGGCAGTCGTTCAGCTTTTTAGGATTCACGAAGTACTCTATTTCCATTTGTATGAACTCTCGTAGCCTGAATAGAAAATTCCTGGGAGATATCTCGTTTCTGAAGGCTTTGCCGTACTGGGCTATGCCAAACGGAAGAGTTGCTCCCATACTGAAAACAACATTTTTAAAGTTTACAAATATCAGTTGTGCCGTCTCAGGTCGCAGGTAAACTATGAACGGAGGAGACTTTTTCGGGCCAAGGTTAGTTGAGAACATTAGGTTAAAAGCTCTAGGCTCGCTGAGCTCGCCGCCGCAGGCTGGACAACGAACGTTATGCGAGCGGAGCAGGGTTTTAATGCCTTCCAGTGTGTACTGCTCGACCTTCACGCCTAAATCTTCGAGTAAGTGATCAGCTCTATACTCTGTACCGCACTTCTGACACACGACTATATAATCAATAAAGCTTTCAACGTGGCCGCTGGCCTCCCACACCTTTGGATGTGTGATGATACTACCGCTGAGACCGTAAATGTCGTCCCTTCTTTCAACGAAGTACCACCACCAATCATCAAGTATGTTTTTCATTAGGTCGACTCCGAGAGGGCCATAATCGTAGAAACCGCTAAGGCCTCCGTAGATTTTTCCTGTCTGGTAGAAAAAACCCCTCCTAGTGCATAGCTCGGTGATTTCGTCGAGCGTAACCATCTTCTGCGCTCGTCCCACCTCCGCCAATAAATTCACCTCCAAGCCTTTTAGGAGACAAACACGAGGATATATAAGCCTACCCGGATTCTCGCGGAAACTATCCATAACGAAATGCTTAAAAAGATGGTTGCATCGCTACTTGATAGTCTGAAAGTGAGGTTATTATGCCTCGCAAGATAAACGTTCTAGAACACGAGCTCGTGCCGAAGCACATACTGCTTACGCGTGAAGAAGCTAAGAAGATCCTGAAACTGATGGGGCTTCGAAAATCCGAGCTCCCCTGGATCTATGCCACAGATCCCGCTGCCAAGGCTCTTGGCGCCAAACCAGGAGATGTGATAATGGTTATTAGGAAGAGCCCCACCGCTGGTGAAGCAGTCGCTCTGAGGTTGGTTGTTCCTGGGTGATCCGCATGCCGAAAGTGGAGCTAAGCAGTGAGGACCGCTGGGAGCTCGTGAAGGCTTATGTGAAGGAGCTCGGACTAGTACGCCAGCACTTGGATTCTTTCAACATATTTCTCGAAAAGGGCTTGCAGGAGATCGTAGACGAGATAGGGGGCATAAAACTAGAGGCTCACGGAGTTGAGATAAAGTTCGGAAAAATTGAGGTGGGCGAGCCGGTCTTTAAAGAGGCGGATGGCTCTGAAATAACTTTAACCCCCATGATTGCTAGGCTGCGCAACATAACGTACGCTGCCCCCCTATACCTAAACATGACACTTTACGTGGACGGTGAGGAGAGGAAGACTGAGAGGGTTTTCATCGGAATGCTTCCTATAATGGTTCGCAGCAGCCGATGCGTGTTATCGAGAATAACGTCTGAGGAAGAGCTCGTCAAGCTCGGCGAGGATCCACACGACCCTGGTGGTTATTTCATCATAAACGGATCCGAAAGAGTTGTAGTAATGCAGGAAGATTTGTCGGTGAACAGGGTCCTTGTGGACTACGGTGGCGCTGGAAGCTCTGTCACCCACACGGCTAAAGTTTTCTCAGTGGCCGCTGGCTACAAGGTCCCTGTTTCAGTTGAGCGTACAAAAGATGGGATGATATACGTTTCTTTCCCTCAGGTCCCCCAAAAAATTCCCGTCGTTGTAATGATGCGGGCGCTGGGACTGCAGAGGGACAGGGACATCGTTTACGCCGTGAGCAACGATGAGGAAATTCAGCATGAATTTTTCCCTGTAATACTTGAGCAATCCAAAATAGCACCGACAGTCGAGGACGCTCTAGACTACATCGGCTCCCGAGTTGCCACAGGTCAACCTAAGAACGTGAGGATCGAGCGGGCTGAGCAGATACTGGATGAGAATTTCCTGCCGCACATCGGGCGCACTAGGTCTGCGCGCCTCGCCAAGGCCTATTTCGTTGGTCAGATGGTTTCCAGGCTACTGGAGCTAAAGATGGGTCTTCGGGGTCCCGACGATAAGGACCACCTCGCGAATAAACGTCTGCGCCATGCAGGTGAACTCATAGCTCAGGTTTTCCGGGCAGCTTTCAAACAGTTAGTCCGTGAGATGACGTATTCTCTTGAGCGCCATATGACAAAAGGCCGAGACATCAACCTAGTCAGCATCGTCAGACCCGACATCATCACAGATAAGTTGAGGCACGCCTTAGCCACTGGGAATTGGGTCGGTGGAAGAACGGGTGTAAGCCAAATACTAGACAGGACTAATTACCTCTCGACCCTCTCTCACCTCCGGAGAGTTGTTTCGCCGCTATCTAGGACGCAACCCCACTTCGAAGCCCGTGAGTTGCACCCGACCCAGTGGGGTAGGCTGTGCCCCGTAGAGTCTCCAGAAGGGCAGAACTGTGGACTTGTGAAGAACCTGGCGCTCCTAGCCACGCTGTCAAACGGTTACGACGAAAAGGAAGTCTATGAGCTTCTAGTTACACGGCTTAATGTGGTGCCGCTTGAAAAAGCATTAGGTGCAAGCGTAGAAGGTGCCCGTGTGTACTTAAACGGCAGGCTCATAGGTTTTGTTGAGGACGGTGATTTGCTTGTAACCACGTTGAGAAACCTTAGGAGGCAGGGCCGGATCAGCCACGAGGTGAACGTCGCGATATACAAGCTCGGGAAGCTACAGGAGGTTTTCATAAACTGCGATGCAGGGAGAATCAGAAGACCGCTTATAGTAGTCGAAAACGGAGAGCCAAAGCTGAAACCCGCCCACGTGAAGATGCTCCGCGAGGGGACGTGGGGGTGGAGTGACTTAATACAAAACGGTATTGTCGAGTACTTGGACGCCGAAGAGGAGGAGAACGCTCTAATAGCCGACTCCGTTGACAATCTGACCCCTAAGCATACCCACCTCGAAATACACCCTGCGGCTATTCTTGGAGTGATAGCTATGACAATACCGTTTATTGAGTACAACCAGTCTCCTAGAAACTCGTACCAGGCTGCTATGGCTAAGCAATCTCTCGGGATCCCCACTCTCAACTATAGGTTACGGATGGACCCGAGAATGCACGTAATGTACTACCCGCAAAAACCGCTGGTGAAAACCAAGATTTTCGATCTGTTACCGATCGACAATCTCCCGTACGGGACAAACATGATCGTGGCCGTTCTCACCGGCGGTGGCTACAACATCCAAGACGCCGTGATAATAAACAAGGCGGCTGTCGAGCGCGGTATGACCCGCTCGGTGTTTTTCCGCACATATGAAGCCGAGGAACGCAGATATCCAGGCGGCTTAGAGGATAGGTTTGAGAAGCCTAAACCAGATCAAGAGCTTCTGGACCTCAAACCCTTTGAGTCGTATGATGCCCTGGATGAGGTAGACGGCATTGCACACGTGGAGAGCGAGCTCAAGGGAGGGCAGGTGGTGATTGGCAGAACAAGTCCACCACGCTTCTACACGGGAACCTACGAGCCGAGAGTTTTGACCAAGAGGAAGGATACATCGATCACCTTAAGGCATGGTGAGAGGGGGATCGTGGATCGCGTCTTAATTATGGAGAGCCCGGATGGTGTAAAGCTCGTAAAGGTCAGGGTTAGAGATCTAAGGCCAACAGAGGTGGGCGACAAGTTTGCCTCAAGGCATGGCCAGAAGGGAGTTGTAGGTCTACTCGTCCCCCAGGAGGACATGCCCTTCGCGGAGGACGGAATAGTCCCCGACCTCATAATCAACCCTCACGCTATTCCGTCTAGAATGACTGTTGGGCAGCTATTAGAGGCTATCACTGGTAAAGCTGCAGCTCTTTCCGGCAGGCGTATCGATGCTACTGCATTCGAAGCGCCAAGCTTAGATGAAATCAGAGAGATTCTGCGAAGCTACGGCTTTAGAAGCGATGGTAAAGAGGTCCTCTACAACGGGATAACTGGCGAGATTCTAGAAGCAGAAGTTTTCATAGGGGTCGTGTTTTACGAGAAGTTACACCACCTCGTCGCAGATAAAATGCACGCGCGCGCTCGTGGTAGGGTACAGATACTAACTAGACAGCCAACTGAGGGAAGGGCACGCGAAGGAGGCCTCAGGTTCGGTGAAATGGAGAAGGACTGTCTTGTAGGCCACGGAGCTGCGCTGTTGCTACGCGAACGTCTACTAGACAGCTCCGACAAAACGACGATATGGGTTTGCGAAAACTGTGGGTTTACTGGGTGGTATGATGCCAAGAAGAATATGCCCGTGTGCCCGGTATGCGGAGAGAAGGGGAAACTGCATCCCGTGGAAGTTTCCTACGCGTTTAAACTTCTGCTTCAGGAGTTGACAGGTTTAGGAATAGCTGTACGTCTACTGCTTAAAGATAAGATTTCCGTATGAGGTGAGAGCTGTGTCCTCCAAGGTAATAAGCGGAGTAAAATTCGGGATCCTTTCTCCAGACCTGATTAGGAAGATCGCTGTAATGCGCATTGAAACCTCCGAGCTGTATGATGAGGAGGGTTTTCCAATACCTGGAGGCCTTATGGACAGGAGACTGGGATCCATAGAACCAGGTACAGTTTGCCAGACATGCGGCAACAGGGCTGTGAACTGTCCAGGACACTTCGGCTACATAGAGCTAGCCAGACCTGTCATACATCCCGAGTTTGCGCCATACATAGCTAATATTCTGAAAGCAACCTGCAGGCACTGCGGTAGAGTGAAGCTTACCCAAGAGAAGATAGAGACTTGGAAGAGGCGGATGGAGAGCGTAGCGAAACACTGGCCTTCATTAAAGTACAAGTACGCTCGTTCTATCATGGAAGAGGCTGCGAAAGTCCAGAAGTGCCCTCACTGCGGTAGGGTTCAGTACAAGATAAAACTCGAGAAACCTTACACATTCTACGAGGAGCGCGAAGGAGGCCTTGTCAAACTCACCCCCCTTGAGGTGCGTGAGCGTCTCGAGAGGATTCCCGATGAGGATCTAAAGCTCCTAGGTTTAGACCCCAAGGAAGCGCGACCGGAGTGGATGGTTCTAAGGGTTCTACCTGTTGTCCCCCCTTCTGTCAGACCCTCAATAACGCTCGAGTCTGGAGACAGATCCGAGGATGATCTAACCCACAAGCTCGTAGACATCGTTAGGGTGAATCAGAGGCTAAAAGAGAGCATCGAGGCAGGGTCCCCACCGTTGATAATCGAAGACCTCTGGGGCCTTCTACAGTACCATGTAGCGACATACTTCAATAACGAGCTACCGGGTGTTCCTGCGGCAAAGCACCGGTCTGGGAGACCGTTAAGGACTCTTGCGCAGAGGTTAAAGGGGAAGGAGGGCCGTTTTAGAGGTAGCTTAGCTGGTAAGCGCGTAGACTTCTCTGCAAGGACTGTCATCTCTCCAGATCCAAACCTTAGTATAAACGAGGTAGGTGTGCCGATCGATGTAGCAAAAGTACTCACCGTTCCCGAGAAGGTGACACCGTGGAACCTCGAAAAGCTCAGGAAGCTCGTTATAAACGGTCCAGATACATGGCCTGGGGCAAACTACATAATACGTCCAGACGGCTCAAGGATTGATCTGCGCTATGCTAAGCACAGGGAGGAAATAGCTCAGACGCTGAAACCGGGCTACATTGTGGAAAGACACCTGCAGGATGGGGACATAGTCCTTTTCAACAGACAGCCATCTCTTCACAGAATGTCTATAATGGCTCACGTTGTTAAAGTTCTACCCTACAAGACGTTCAGGCTTAACCTCCTAGTAACTATACCCTATAACGCCGACTTCGACGGCGACGAAATGAACCTGCATGTCCCGCAGAACGAGGAGGCACAAGCAGAGGCTAGGACTCTGATGCTTGTGCAGGAGCATATAATGACTCCAAGGTACGGGGCTCCAATTATAGGCGCTATACACGACTACATAACCGGCGCGTACCTGATCACCAGGAAAGATGCTATATTCGATAAGCACAAGGCAGCGCTCCTGCTCTACAATGCTAATTACAGGGGTGAGATGCCGGAGCCCGCTATTCTAAAGCCGGGTCCCTACTGGACTGGTAAGCAGCTAGTAAGTGTTTTCCTGCCCAGTGACATGAACTATGTTGGGAGAGCCGCGGTTGCCCCAGCTTCGGGTAAGTGCGATCAGGAGTACTGTGAAAATGACGGATTTATCTTAATAAAGAACGGTAAGCTGTTGCTAGGGGTTTTCGATAAGCAGGCAGTTGGAGCTGAAAAGCACGGTACGGTGCTGCATGAGATTGTCCGCGAGTACGGGGTTGGAAAAGCGAAAGAGCTCATGGACGGGCTGTATAAGATGTTCATCACCTACCTTGATATGTACGGTTTTACGATGGGGCTCGATAGCATCGAAATACCTCCTGAAGCCGAGCAGGAAATCGCGAGAATCCTACATGAGTCGGAAAAGAGAGTTTTCGAGCTGATAGAGCACTACATGAAGGGTGAGCTGCAACCGATGCCTGGAAAGACGAGGAAAGAGACGCTCGAGGACCTAATCATGAACGTGCTAGCCGAGGCTAGAAGCAGAGCGGGAGAAATTGCAGGCATGTATCTAGGGTTGAAAAACCACGCTGTGATAATGGCTAAAACGGGAGCGAGAGGTAGCATGCTGAACCTGACTCAGATGGCCGCAGTAGTCGGCCAGCAGTCGGTGAGAGGTAAGAGGATAGAGCGCGGCTACACAGAAAGAACGCTCCCACACTTCGAAAAGGGCGACCTCTCTCCTCTCTCCAAAGGCTTCGTGTATAGTAGCTTCCGACGGGGGTTAACACCAGTTGAGTTCTTCTTCCACGCGATCTCCGGTAGAGAGGGGCTTGTAGACACGGCGGTCCGTACGGCTCAGAGCGGGTATATGTATAGGCGCCTGCAGAGCGCGATTCAGGACTTCTACGTCGCCTACGATGGGACAGTGCGCAACAGTGAGGGAATGATAATCCAGTTCAGGTACGGTGAGGACGGAGTGGATCCGGCTAGGAGTGATCACGGGAAGCCCGTCGATGTTGAGAAAATAGTTAAGAAAGTTGCCTTAAAAGGTGAGGCGTAATGAAAAAGCCGATATCTGATAGCGAACTATGGAGTGAGATCGAAAAGTACCACGAAATGCTACCGTTGTCCCTGCGTCAAGAACTTTTTGAAAAAATAAAACAGTACGGTCTGACGCGAGAAGAGGCTCTAGCCGTAATAGACGAGGCTGTAAAAAGGTACCTCTCTAGCCTTGTGGCTCCCGGCGAGGCCGTTGGAATGGTAGCTGCACAGTCGATTGGAGAACCAGCTACCCAGATGACACTAAGGACATTCCACTTCGCAGGAGTTAGAGAATTAAACGTCACGCTCGGCCTTCCAAGGCTCATAGAAATAGTAGACCTGCGACGCGAACCGTCCACCCCCTTAATGGAGATATACCTTGAACCTTCTATTGCCACTAACGAGCAGGAGGCCCTTCGGCTCGCGAGAGAGATAGAGCTGACGACGATAGAGACTCTCTGCAAGAGCGTCGTTATGGATTATTACGAGAAAAGCATAATTCTCGAGCTCGACCCCGAAATGCTTGAGAACCGGGACGTTAGTGTCGATGACGTCGTAAAAGCTCTAAATAAAATAAAAGGACGAAAGGGTAAGGTGGAGGTCTCAGAGGACGGCTTTAAAATAACTTTCTACACAGGGCTTGAAGACCTCATAAAGTTCCGGAGAATGTACGATAGGGTCCTAAACTTACGGGTCAAAGGCATTAAAGGAATAAGACATGCCATAGTTAAGCCCGTTAGAGACGAGCAAGGTAACCTGAAGGAGTACGTTATACTCACTGAAGGTAGTAATCTCCAGGCGGTGCTCTCTATCGAGGGAGTAGATCCCAAGCGGACAAAGACGAATAACATTATCGAAATCTATGAGGTTCTAGGGATAGAGGCCGCCCGCGCAGCGATAATCAATGAAATTAAAAGAGTTCTCGATGAGCACGGCTTGGATGTTGATTACCGCCACATACTCATGGTGGCTGACGCTATGACGTATACCGGCAAAGTCAGACAGGTAGGGCGCCACGGAGTTGCCGGCGAAAAAGGAAGCATCCTGGCTCGCGCAAGCTTTGAGGTCACAGTCAAAAATTTGGTTGAAGCCGCCATGAGAGGGGAGATGGACGAGCTGAAGGGGGTTATCGAAAACGTTATAATTGAGAGTAGACCTATTCCCATCGGCACAGGTGCTGTTAAGCTTAAAATGAGGTATCAAGGACCTATGGGTAGCGAAGGTGAAAGGAGATGAGTAGTGCTGATTTCATAAGGGAACTGCAGACTGTTCTGAAGACTGGTAAAGCCACGCTCGGGTATAGAAGCACGTTAAAGGCAATTGTGAACGGAAAAGCCAAGCTGGTCATTCTGGCTAAGAACGCTCCATCGCACATAGCGGAGGAACTAAAGTATTATGCCTCTCTTGCGCAGATACCTGTTTACGTATTCAGCGGTAGTAGCCGCGAGCTTGGAGCGGCATGCAACAAGCCTTTCCTCGTATCTTCCATAGCAGTTATCGATTCCGGTGAAAGTAGCATTCTGTTACTTGCACAGGGAACCGCATGAGCGTTGCACAGGGCAATAGAAGGCTCAGCAACGAAGAGCTTCAAATGATGAGCCTTTTTGAGCAGGTAACCGGTATCACTCCCAAAGATTGTATTTCAGATCACCAGTTTAACCGGCTGATATTCGTTGTAGAGAAAGGAATGGCTGGCCTAGCTGTAGGCAAGAACGGGTCAAAGGTTCGTATGTTGAGGGAGATGTTCAAGCGCGACGTTGAAGTAGTTGAAGATGGAGAAAGCATCGAGGAGCTGACGAAAAACTCCCTGTATCCAGCCCGAGTCGTGAACATCACAGTAAAAAGCGAGGGAGACAGGAAAGTGGTGATAGCCGCTGTTCCGCGTGACCATCTCGGCCTCGCTATTGGTAGAAATGGCCGAAACGCGACTAGAGCCAAGCTTCTGCTTTCCCGGTATTTCGGGGTTCATGATCTGAGAGTAGTGCAGTTCGAAGCACAATAACCTATCCTGTGGGCTCAGTTTTGTGATTATTCCTAACATTGCTTCATGCTTTCTCGGGGCTCAAAAGAGCAGAAAGCCTTTTAAATTCACACCATGAATGTTGGGTGGGATTATATGCCTGGAAGCAAATCGCCCATGGGAATGTTCGCGGCTAGAAAGCTGGAACTCAAAAGGAAGAAGTTCCGCTGGAGTGACCTAGAGTACAAACGCAGAATGTTGCAGTTGAAGAAGAAAGTTGATCCACTAGAAGGCGCTCCAATGGCGAGAGGGATTGTAATAGAAAAAGTAGGGATTGAGAGCAGGCAGCCTAACAGTGCCGTGAGAAAATGCGTGAGGGTCCAGCTCATCAAGAACGGAAAAGTGGTGACAGCGTTTTTGCCCGGTGACGGTGCGCTTCTCTTTGTCAATGAGCACGACGAGGTTGTGATTGAGGGAATAGGAGGTCCTGAAGGAAGGGCCTACGGGGATCTGCCGGGTGTAAGGTGGAAAGTAATCAAGGTGAACGGGGTATCTCTGAAGGAAATACTCCGTGGGCGCAAACAGAAGCCCACGAGGTAGACTTATGGCACCTTCTACGCCGCGTGTTACCGTCCGCGAAAGTAGAGGGAACACTCTAACCTTAGTTTTCGAGGGAGTTACGCCGCCCCTTGTCAACAGTATTAGAAGGGCGATCATAGCCGAAGTCCCTACACTAGCTATTGACGAAGTTATATTCTCGGAGAATACGAGCGTGTTCTGGGATGAGATGATCGCGCATAGGCTTGGATTAATTCCCTTGAAGGTGGACCCAGAGCTCTATGATGCTCTGCGTGAGTGCTACGAAAACAGGGGTAACGACTGTCAGGTCGTGTTCACCTTGACAGAGGAGGCCTTAGAGAGGCCTAAAACCGTTGTCAGTGGGCATTTGCGATTTGAGGGTATTGAGGGGATACTTCCCGTCAAAGAGGGCATGAGTGTTGAGCCTGTTTCTAAGCTCATACCGATTGCTAAGCTGGCCAAGGGTCAGAAGATAACTTTAACTGCTATCGCTAGGATGGGTGTGGGTAAGGAGCATGCGAAGTGGCAACCCGTTAGTGCCGTGGGGTACAAGTACAAGCCTGTAGTGAGGATCTTGAAAAAAGATGTTCCAGAAGATCTAGCAGAAAAGATCATCAACACGTGTCCTCGAAGGGTCTTCGGCTACAACAATGGCCGGCTCACAGTTCTAAATGCCGATGCGTGCTCCCTATGCCACGAGTGCTCTGAAAAGTTCCCGGATTTAGTGGATGTGAAAGGCGACTCTTCAGCAATCATCATGACTATTGAATCGCTCGGGGGCCTTCCTCCTGGCAAGATAGTTGATGTGGCTCTAGACGTCCTCGAAAGGAGGCTCAGCGCCTTTTACTCTAAGATTCTTGAAGCCGTTGATGCCTACCTTGCTCCCGCGCCAAAAGTGGAGGTTAACGGGCAAAGTTTTTAACTCCAACACAAAATGTAGACCGGTGCGAATATGCGGCGGACGATGTCCACGAACATCTATCTTAGACGGCTAATCCACACCCTTAAGAAGTACGGGAGAGAGCTCAAAGCGCCGATATGGCGTGATGTAGCTGAGTACCTGGCGAGACCTACTAGGAAGCGTGTGGAGGTTAATCTCAGCAGGATTAACAGATACACTGAGGAAGGTGATGTAGTGGTCGTACCTGGAAAGGTTCTCGGGAGTGGCGTTCTGTCCCATCGAGTGACTGTCGCCGCATGGCGCTTTTCCAGAGAGGCTTTCACAAAGATAAAAAGCGTAGGCGAGGCGATCACCATTGAGGAGCTTTTGAGAAGGAATCCTTCTGGGAAGAATGTTAAAATAATAACTTGAGAGGGTGAGAAAGTTGAGCAGCACAGTAGTTATTGACGGAACTGGTCACGTCGCCGGTCGGCTCGCTAGTATCGTTGCAAAAAGGCTTCTGAGGGGAGAGAGGGTCGTAGTCGTCAACGCTGAAAAGATAGTGGTCACAGGCAAGCCTGAATCCATCTTAGCTCTTCACTTAAAGAGATGGCTGGAGTGGAAAACCTACTACAACCCCGAGAAGCGCGGACCAAAGTACCACAGAACACCTGACAGGCTTTTTAAGAGAATGGTGCGTGGAATGCTCCCTCGTGATAAGAGTAGAGGGCGCGAAGCCCTTAAAAGGCTTGAGGTCTACGTCGGTGTTCCCGACGAGTACCGCAACGCGCAAGTGTTAAAAATAGATGAGGCTATGCTTAAAAACCCCTTCGTGCAGTACCTAACGCTCGGTGAAATATACAGCAGGTTATCGAACAAGCTCTTAGAAGGTGGTAGTCCGTGAGGGTCGTGCTAGCATCTGCTCGGAGAAAAACGGCTAGAGCTAGAGTGATAGTAAAAGAAGGCAAGGGAAGAGTGCTGATCAACGGAACTCCTCTCGAGGTGCTGGAGCCGGAAGTCGTGCGGTTGAAAATAATGGAACCGATAATGCTGGCTGGTGACATAGCTAAAAACATTGACATCTATGTTGAGTCAAGAGGAGGAGGCGTAATTGGTCAAGCATCGGCGATAAGAACTGCTATTGCCAGAGCTATCTTGGAGTGGAGCGGAAACGAGGAGTTAAAGAAAATATACCTTTCTTACGATCGGCACCTTTTGGTCGAGGATCCCAGGCAAGCTGAACCCAAGAAACCGCATGGAAGATCCGCGCGTGCAAAGAGGCAGAAAAGCTACCGGTAGGTTCTTTACGGAAGATAAAGTTCTTCCACTGTACCGTATTCTAGTATCTTGTCGACTAAATCCACGTGTGAAAGGAACATTCTGCGGCAACAGTAGCGCTTTACTCCTAGATCGTTGAGAACTTTTTCAGGGTCTTCTCCGTTATGCACCCTGGTGGCGAACTCGTTCCACTTGTCGCCTATCAGGCTACCACAGGTAAAGCATCTTACGGGGAACATCATTCAACTGGCACCCGCATCTTTTCCGCATGCTCGTAGTTAAATCGCTTTCGCTTCACGGAAAGTTATTTACTCCTTGCTGTATTTGCGCTTTAATATGGATAAAGAGACGATAAGTTTTCTAAAACTAGAGCTTCAACAACCTAGGATTTTGGTTCTTAGGGTTCCGGGGTTCCTGAAGGAGTCCGTCATTAGTGAAATCACGCACCTGGCAGACTCTCTCGGACTCTATCTGTATATCTTCTCGAAGCAGTTTGGTCGAAGCGTCAACCTCACGGAAGCTAGCGTCTATCGGGCGGTTATTAAGCTGCTTGAAGTATACGACCCGTATGCCTACCTCAACCTTAAAGGTAGTGTCAAGACACTAGAAGAAATACTGTCTAATTACTTCTTGGTGTGGTCGGAGCGTCCTTCTCCGGTCGCGGAGACTGCTTTTAAGGCACTTCTTTTCGCTCAAAAGCTCCTGTCAGAAGAGGGGCTTCATTCGCCTGGTTGTCCCACTGACCCGCTTTCCGCTGCTTTAGTCATTGAAGCCATAAACAATGAGCATAACGGGAAAGCCCGAGCGGTAGCCGTGTTCGATTGCGGCATAGTAGTTAGTGAAGACATTCTTAGGCAAGTAGTTGGCGTGCCGCTTTTCGTGAAGCCGATTTTCGTCACTGAAGCACGAGAAGTTATTACACTTGGCAAGGGAAAACGACCCCTATCTTATACCTACCTAACGTTATAGAGTAAAGTGGGCCCGCCGGGATTTGAACCCGGGACCACCACCGTGTCAGGGTGGCATCATAGCTGTGAGCCTACCCTGGCTCACTCTAGCCACTAGACGACGGGCCCTAGCGTTAGGTGGATTTACACTGGGTCTAATTTACTTTTCGCTTATAAACCAGTTGCACGCCTCAGGAAGCAACTAGCAACTTCACTCCATTACTGGTCGGAAGCCCCTTCTTCGGGGCGTCATAGGTACTATTGCGGATGCCGTGTGCTAGCCAGCCTGCTGTCTGCATTGTTGCGGGAGCGTCTTCTCTTCGTGTAGTACGACACCTGGCTGGCGACCAATGTGACAGTGCTGAGAATCGGTGATTACTCGTTGCTTCGATGATTATCCTTTTCGGCTGTATCTGAAATCGGCAATCACAGTTTTAGCGCATCTTAGAATGGAGAAACATTTAAAAACTCACGATGCCTTGAGTCATAGTTCACTCCCTGAGGTGGAAGCCCGTGAGCTTGGATGAGCTTAAGATAGCTGAGGGAGAGCTACTGATACCACTGGAAATGTATCTGACAGCTGGTGTAAGGATAGGCACAAGGATGAAGAGCAAGTTTATGGAGCCTTACATCTACGCCGCTAGACCTGATGGACTGTATCTCCTAGATGTAAAGAAAACTGATGAGAGAATCAGGATTGCTGCCCGCTTCATCGCTCGGTATGAGCCCAGCAGAGTCGTGGCTGTGTCTGGACGCCAGTACGGTTTTAGACCTGTAAGAAAGTTCTGCGGGGTTGTGGGCTGCAAACCGATTTTAGGTAGGGTTCTACCTGGAACATTCACAAACCCAGCTTTAGCCTACTACACCGAAGCCGATCTGATGATCGTCACCGACCCCCGAGTAGATGAGCAAGCAATAGTCGAGGCGGGGAAAATGGGAATACCTGTTGTAGCACTGTGTGATAGTGATTCTCCCATCACAAACGTCGACCTGATCATACCGACGAACAACCGTGGAAGGAAGGCCCTAGCTCTCATCTATTGGCTCCTTGCAAGAGAGGTTCTCAGAGCACGCGGGGACTTGCCACCTAACGGAGAGCTTCCCGTACCATTATCCGACTTCGAGGCCAAAATACTCACAACTGGAGAAGTAGTCTAAGCAAGCTTCTCTAGTCTCCTCTACCTCTACTTGGTTTGAGATAGTCCGCGCCTAGCGTGCCCACCACCTCTACTCGCCGAAGACTCCCCTTAGGGGCTATCGTAGGTCTCTCGTATTAAGCAGGCTACCCACGCCATGGGGGCATGGAGGCCGAGCGGGAACTCACGGCTCCCCACCACTACCCCTTCTCTACGGGGTTTTTCCGGTTTTCGGCGTGCAAGCTTAGAGTGAAAAAGCAGCGTTTCTAGTGCTGGCGCCCCCGATATTTTTAAGAATGTTTTTGCGGGAAGTCTTCAGGTTTGTAGCAGAGTAGCATAAGAAGACCGTAAGCCCGCTCAGCGAGATAGAGCAGAGTTACCTATCACTGCGACCCGTACTAGCCCCACACTATGCAACTTTCTCCAAAGTTTTTCTTGTTCACCCCTCGGTTCATGGAGAGCAAGGGAAGGCGGATCAAATACGGGAAGGAAGGGAAAAACTAAAAAAGGTACAGTTGCCACACTTTAAGGTAGGATGTCTAAAAGGTATCCTGCTCATGCGGGTTACTTCTACCCAAAGGACCCCGATTCCCTGCGGAAGGCAATAGAGCAGGCTTTTCTTCACAGGTTAGGACCCGGTAAGCTTCCGCCAAAGCCAGGCTCTTACTCCGGAAGCCTAATCGGAGTTGTATCTCCACATGCCGGATACATTTACTCCGGTCATGTAGCCGCACACAGCTACTACGCTTTAGCTGAAGCCGGTAAGCCTGATGTGGTTGTAATAATTGGTCCAAACCACCACGCATTAGGTGCACCGGTAGCTTTCGACGAAAACGAAGTTTGGGCTACTCCTTTAGGTGACGTAGAGATCGACGTTGAACTGGAAAAAGAGATTGCCTCTCGTGAATCCCTCCTACGCTTTGATCTCGCCGCGCACATGTACGAGCATTCAATAGAAGTTCAGGTCCCGTTTCTACAGTTCATCTTTGAGAGCGAATTCAAAATCATACCGATATCGATGATGTTGCAAACGCCCGAAGGCGCTAGAAAGGTTGCCAGAGCGATCGTGAGCGTAATGCAGGAACACGGGGTGCGGTTCTACATCGTAGCCAGTTCTGACATGAGTCACTACGTAGAGGCGAGTGTTGCTGAGAAAAAGGATAAGCTTGCAATCGAGAAAATAAGGTCACTGGATCTCGACGGGCTTTACTCTGCAGTGATCGAAGAGGACATATCCATGTGTGGCTACGGCCCTGTCATGACAGCTATGGAGGTTGCTAAACTAATGGGGTTCACCAACGTAAGGCTTCTTAAATACGCTGATAGCGGCGACGTCACAGGAGATAAAAGCGAGGTCGTTGCTTACGCCTCCATCTCTTTTTCCAGATAGCTCACGACTACCTGCTCTAGGATCAGTTAACAGAGCTCCTACGTGTTTTCTCACAGTCTCTTGTCTCGCTAAAGGCATCAACTCTTAAGCGTGCTGGCTTCGTCTTCAAACATTTTCTACTTGATACAGTCATAGACCGCCCCCTCTAGGTCGAAGCCTAGTAGCGCGAGTCGGCTACTACCGGGCGCATCTAGCATATGAGTGGGAAAATTCAAATTTATCACCGTGACAAGTTATGGGGGTTTCCTTGGAGTTCAGGACCTCGTCGCGCAAGGATAGCCACATAATACTTTCCGTTAAGGAGGATGTGTCGTCACGGACCAGCTCTTGGTTTGAGTACGTGAAATTTGTCCACCAATCAGTGCTTAGCTCATCGCTGAGTAGCGTTGACATCTCATCGGATTTCCTAGGATACAGGGTAAACGCACCGTTAGTCATAAGCGGGATGACAGGCGGCACGGAGCTCGCCAAGACTATAAACGAAGCGCTTGCTAAGCTCGCGCAGAAGTTTAGAGTACCTATTGGGGTGGGAAGTCAAAGGGCAGCATTAGAGGACCCGGCTGTCTCGCATACTTTCTCCGTTGTTAGGGAAGTGGCTCCCGATGTACCGGTGATCGCCAACATAGGTCAGAGTCAGGTTGCAAGAGGAGTTAAGCGGGAAGATGTGCTACGCTTGGTCGAGATGATCCGCGCAGACGCTGTTGCCGTACATCTAAACCCGCTTCAAGAAGCTTTACAACCTGAAGGAGAACCGGACTTCAGCGGTTTCCTGAGCAAGCTTAAAGAGTTCGTCGAGGAATCACCTGTGCCAGTGATCATAAAACAAACTGGGGAAGGGCTCTCCAGGGAATCTGCACGTGCGCTACGTGGAATAAGGATCAGGGGATTGGACGTCGGAGGTGCTGGGGGGACGTCTTTCGCAGTAATTGAAGGATTACGGGCGCGTTTAGGGGGTTTAGACGTTCTTGAGCGCGTGGCAAAAACCTTTGCTGACTGGGGCATACCGACAGCTGCTAGCATATTGGAGGTTAGGGAAGTTTTTCCTGACGCGTTGCTTATAGCGACTGGAGGTGTGAGAAGTGGCGTAGACGTTGCCAAAGCTATTAGGCTTGGAGCAGACTTCGCAGGGATAGCAAGGCCGTTGCTTAGGGAGCTTTACGAGGGTGGGATTTCCAGGGCGGAGAAATTCCTAGAACAGGTAATAAAGGAGCTAAAAATAGCGGTTTTCCTCACTGGAAGCACCAACCTAAGCGAGCTACGTGAAGCGCCGGTTGTTATCTCGGGTGAACTTTTAGTGTGGATGAAGCAGAGGAAGTTGCGGCTCGGGGGTTTAGATCATGGGGGGCTTTGAGCTTCTCCCGCACACTGCAGATGTGCTAGTCAGAGCATGGGGATCCACGCTAGAGGAGGCTTTGGCGTACGCAATACTAGGTTTCTACGAGGTAATGACGGATACGAGTAAAATCGCCCAGATAGAGCGAAGGGAAGTGAAAGCCGAGGGTTTCGATCCGGAAAGTATGCTATACAACCTCATTGAGAGGTTAATAATTCTCTTCGATGAAGAGGCATTCATTGCCTCGAAAGTCGAAAATGTGGTCTACAATCAAGAAGGAGATACTTTGCAGGTTACGGCTATTCTGGTTGGTGAAAGGTTTAACATGGAGAAGCACGAGTCACGAGTTCTTATTAAGGCTGCGACATACCATTTAATGAGAATCTGGACAGAGGGAGGTAAGTGGTACGTGCAGTACGTAGTAGATATTTAGCTCCCATCCCTGACTTCAACGACCACTCTTTTTAGAAGTAAAATGGGTATTTTTTCACGCCCTCTGTCAATGAATGTGAGAAGTTTGTGTTTTTTGAGGAATGCAAGGTCTCTGTGAACGTTAGACGGAGATCTATGTAACAACTCTGAAAGCTTTGAAATATTGTACTCGCGTTCTGAAGATAGGGTTTTTAAAATCTCTATCATCTTCTTGCTCAATAGCTTTCTTGCGGTCTCTGCCGAGATTTCTTCACGTATGTAAATACTGGGCTCTTCGCCTTCCTCCTCATACTCTAGGTACGCCTTCCTCAACTTATACGTGACAATACCGGGTTGAATGAGCTCATCTGGTGTCACGCTACGCTCAATGAAAATTCTTATCACGAGATAATAACCTTATCACTAGAGCATAATAAAGTTTTTCTTTCTGTGTTGTGCAGACAATTTAATGGGGTAAGCATCTATGGTTCCACCTCTGAGAAAAATTACAGAGTACATGTGGGAGATCCCTCAAAAGTACAAACCAGGTATGAGAGTTCCAGGATTAGTTATTGCGGATGATGTTTTGCTTGCTAAGATGAAAGACGATCTTACGTTAGAACAGGTAGCAAACGTCGCCTTCCTGCCAGGTATCTACAAGTACTCTATAGTGCTCCCTGATGGTCACCAGGGCTACGGTTTTCCGATAGGAGGGGTTGCCGCCTTCGATGCCGAAGAGGGTGTTCTCAGTCCGGGAGGCGTTGGCTACGACATCAACTGCGGTGTACGGGTTCTCAGGACGAATCTAACAGAGTCAGAGGTTAGGCCAAAGCTGAAGGAGCTCGCCGAGACGCTTTTCAGAAAGGTACCCTCAGGTCTCGGAAGCACAAGTGGACTGGAGTTAAGCTTTAACGAGCTAGACAGGGTTCTGGAGGAGGGTGTAGAGTGGGCGATCTCACACGGGTATGGGTGGAAGGAAGACGCAGATCACATAGAAGAGCGCGGGCGTATGGAAGGCGCCGACTCGAGCGCGGTGTCAAGGGAGGCAAAGCAGAGGGGTAGAAATCAGCTTGGTACGCTCGGGAGTGGAAACCACTTCCTAGAAGTTCAAAAAGTCGACAAAATATACGATCCTCAAGTAGCCAAAGTGCTAGGTATTGAGAGAGAGGGACAAGTAACGGTTATGATACACACCGGAAGCAGGGGTCTTGGACACCAAGTTGCCAGCGACTACTTGAAAATTATGGAGCGGCTTGTTCACAAGTACAAGATGCCTCTCCCAGACCGTGAGCTCGTATCGGTTCCAGCGACTAGCGAGGAAGCTCAGCGGTACTTCGTTGCCATGAAAGCAGCTGCGAATTTTGCATGGACAAACAGGCAAGTCATCACCCACTGGGTTAGGGAGAGCTTCCGTACAGTCTTCAAGAAAGACCCGGATGCCTTGGACTTACAGATAATATACGACGTGGCTCACAATATAGCGAAACTCGAAGAACATGTGGTAGACGGTAAGCGTGTGAAGGTGTACGTGCACAGGAAGGGGGCCACTCGGGCCTTCCCGCCAGGTCATCCCGACGTTCCTGCTGAATACAGAGGCATTGGGCAACCTGTACTCATCCCGGGTTCAATGGGAACAGCAAGCTATATTCTCGTCGGGACTCAGAAAGCCATGGAGCTTACCTTCGGGTCTTCCCCGCATGGAGCAGGGAGAATGCAGAGCAGAGCAGAGGCTAGGCGGAGCGTGAGGGGTCAGGAGATAAAGAACGAGTTGGAAAGCAGAGGCATCGTAGTGAGAGCGGCTAGTTTAGCTGTTGTCGCGGAAGAAGCTCCGGACGCATACAAAGACGTGGATAGGGTAGTAATGGTAGCCGACGCGGTTGGGATAGCTAAGAAGATTGTCAGAATGGTTCCAATAGCAGTGGTGAAAGGCTAAAAGTATTTATACTCTACTGCGATCGGGAAGTTGAGCGGTATGTCTCAGGAGACTCAAGGAGCAGTCCTTAAGACTCTTAGCGGTGAGGAAATCAAGCTGTTCGGGAAGTGGAGCGTCTCAGAGGTCGAAATTAGAGATCAGAGCCTGCGAAGATACATTTCGCTAAAGCCTGTACTTGTCCCCCATTCAGAGGGGAGACACGCTAAGCATCGTTTTGGTAAAGCAAACGTGTCAATCGTAGAGAGGCTTGCAAACGAGCTGATGAGACCTGGTAGGAATGCCGGGAAGAAAATGCTGGCATTAAATATAGTTAAAAGGGCATTCGAGATAATAGAGCTCAAAACAGGTAAGAACCCTGTGCAGGTCTTAGTTTGGGCTATCGAAAACGCGTCTCCAAGAGAAGAAACAACGCGCGTAATCTACGGTGGTATACTCTACCACGTATCTGTGGACGTATCGCCTCAAAGGAGAGTAGACCTTGCGCTCAGGTTTATCACTGAGGGTGCGCGCGCCTGTTCCTTTAACAACCCCAAGACGATCGAGGAGTGCCTAGCGGACGAGATTGTAGCGGCTGCGTACGGTGATGCCAACAGTTACGCTTTAAGAAAGAAGGAGGAGATAGAGAGGATAGCCCTAGCCTCAAGGTAGTATTTCTACCCATTAGCTTTAATTCCCAGATACCCTTCGATGGTTTTGGGTTCAGAAATGTCTGAAGTTGAAGTTTGGGTCGAAAAATACAGGCCACGCTCTCTCGATGAAATAGTTGACCAGGAAGAAATCGTGCGCCGTCTTAAAGAGTTTGTGAAGACCAGGAGCCTCCCCCACCTTCTCTTTGCGGGTCCCCCGGGTACTGGGAAAACAACGGCAGCCCTAGCGCTAGCCCGTGACCTTTACGGGGAGAATTGGCGAGACAACACTCTCGAGTTAAACGCCAGCGATGAGCGCGGGATAGACGTTATAAGAAGCCGCATAAAGGACTATGCCAGAACTTTGCCTATAGGCGACGTCCCCTTTAAGCTAGTGATTCTAGACGAAGCCGACAACATGACGGGTGACGCTCAACAAGCCTTAAGGAGGACTATGGAGCTCTTCAGCAGAAATACCAGGTTCATTTTGATTGCAAACTATGTTTCTAAGATAATTGAGCCTATACAGTCACGCTGCGCCGTCTTCCGCTTCCAGCCGTTGCCAAAGGGGGCGGCCATCGAGAGGCTCAAGTGGATCGCCTCTCAGGAAGGGGTAAACGTCGACGACGAAGCATTAGATGTGATCTGGGAGGAAGCGCAGGGCGATCTGAGGAAGGCTATAAACACACTTCAAGCCGCATCAGCAATAACGAGAAACGTCACCGCTGAAGTTGTGTATGCGGCCCTAGGAAAAGTTAGGCCACGGGAGGTGGAAGAAATGATTCAAAGCGCCTTAGCTGGCGACCTCTTAAAAGCACGGGAAAAGTTGAGAGTACTGCTCTATAACTACGGTCTCTCGGGCCTAGACATCGTGCGCTTCATACATAGGGAAATCTTTTCGGTGAAAAAGTCCGTTAAGCTCGACACCGTAACTCTCGCAGAACTAATTTCTCTCGTCGCGGAGGCCAACTACCGCATTGTTGAAGGATCAGACGACGAAATCCAGCTTATGGCCCTTCTATCTAAACTGGCTCTAGCAGCCCAGAGGCAACCCGTAGGCGGAAAGTGATGAGCTCTGCGGTGAAGTTCGTACCCTGGGTTGAAAAATACAGGCCTAAGAGAATACAGGATGTCGTTGGGAACGAGGAGGCCAAGAAGGAATACATAGCATGGTTGAATTCTTGGATACGTGGGAAACCTACTCATAAGGCCGCCCTCCTCTACGGGCCTCCAGGCTGCGGTAAAACAAGCATCGTCTACGCAACGGCCTCCGAGTACAAGTGGGAGCTCATCGAGATAAACGCCAGCGACGTTAGATCCAGGGAAGCTATTCAGAGCAGGGTTTTCCCAGCAATCGGGTCGGGCTCTCTATATGGATACTCCGGTAAAATAGTGCTCATCGATGAAGTTGACGGGGTGTGGACCCGCGAGGATGTGGGTGGTTTGGATGCTATCCTAGATCTGATCAATAAAACTCGGTATCCGGTGGTTCTTACGGCAAATGACCCGTGGGATCCCAAGCTTAAAGATCTCCGCGAGGCTTGCAAGCTCATCGAATTCAAGAAAATCGGTAAGCGTGAGATAATCAGGGTCCTGGAGGAAATATGCTCGCGAGAGGGCATTCAGTGCGATCGCGAGGTCTTATCCGCTATAGCGGATAATGCCAAAGGGGATCTTCGCGCGGCTATCAACGATCTTCAGACCATTGCGATGGGACGTAGATCTGTAAGCCTAGCTGATCTACAAATTCTAGGTGAAAGGGCAGAACAAGAGAATATGTTCGAAATAGTCAGGACCGTCTTGACGGCTAAGACTCCTGAGCAGGCTCTATCCGTAACACGGTTGCCGTCACTTGACTATGAGATGCTAATCCAGTGGCTCAGCGAAAACATAATTGCCCAGTATACACCCAGCTACACTGCCATCGCTGATGCTTACGATGCACTTTCGCTAGCAGATATCTATCTTGCTCGGATGAAGCGAGAGCAGATGTGGGCTTTACTACCATACGTACTGGAGCTGATGACTGCTGGCGTGGCCAGCTCGCGAGAAAGACCTCCCTTCAAATTCGTCAAGTACAGCTTTCCCGAAAAGCTTAGAATTCTCTCTCGTTATAAAACCAAGCGTGAGAAATTCACCGAGGTAGCTCGCGCAGCGGCTAAAAAACTCCACGTTTCAACAGCGACTTTCGCGACAGAGTTTCTCCCCTATCTAAGGGTTATAAATTCCTACAATAAAGAACTAGCGCAGCGAATACTACGCTCGATAGGCGTCAGCGAAGACGCAGTTAGGTACGTGCTTGAAGCCTAAGCTTTTAGTAATTTCTCGTAAAACAGCGACCCCTCAGGTTATCTGTGACAACCGTGAACAAGGGAGAATTAGCCTGAAGAGGCCTTAAGGTCTCTTTCAATCATTTCTTCGAGAACCTTTTGAAGAAGATTCAGAGGTACCCGGTTTATTCCATAGAATTCATTTTCGGAAGTCTGTGGTAAAGCAATATGCGTGCTCCTACCCTTGCCCTCAACACTACTTACGCGCGCGTCAACTAACCCCTTATGCTTCAGAAACTGAATCCTCTCCCAAATGCTTGTATGTCTTAGAGGCTTTACACCGAACCTGTTACAGAGGTCCTCGTACTCGAACTCTACATCTCCAATACTCACGTAAGCTCTCTCTTTTTCAACGAGCAGTACATTCGTTATCGCCAGAAGCAAGAGCTTCTCGTGGAGTTGTAACCGTTTAATTTCTTCCTCATCGTACGGCGTAGGCAATAGACCCTGGTTTAGAACTTCCCTCACGTCTTCCGGAAGTACCAGGCTACGTCCTTGACTTTCAGCTCTCATTGCAGCATAGTACAGGGCTTTCAAGGCCATACGGGCATCCCCTGCACCTCCGCGCTGGTGATCATAACCAAACGTGTTTGCGATCATATCGATCACTTCGTCATTGACGGCGCCAGGTCTTATAGCCCCCTCTTTCTCAATCCTGAATCGGAGAATGTCGCTTAACTGCCTTGAGGTGTACGGGTTGAAGCGAATGACGGCAGATGAGAGCGAGCTTTTAATACCCACGTTTGAAACACTCTCAATACTCAACTGGAAATCTCTGAAGATGGCAAGCATTCCCAATCCAACGTTTACATCGCTGAGAAGCTCTCTAAGCCTGATCAGTATATAGAGGATCTCTTCACCCTCCTTTTGTCGAACGAGTAAGTCCGCCTCATCTATGACGAGAACCAAATTTGAGTCCCCTCTAGAGAGGGTTTGGAAGATGTAAGTGATTACTTCATGGGTGGAGAAACCCTTTCTGGGAAACCTCAAACCAACGTCTTCTCCAATCTTCCGGAAAAAAGCGTATTTTGATCTAAGATCGTAAGCGTTAACGTAACTGGTCATGAGAGGAGGGAGTTTTCCCGAAGACGCTTGCTCGCCTAGCGTCACCAGTATCCTTTTCGCAACTGCAGTTTTTCCCGTACCAGTAGGGCCTGTGTATATCACCGTCTTGGTTACATCCTTCTCGCCTTTCACTATCGAGTAGAGGTGTCTGAGTGTCTCTTTAACTTCGCTCTCCCTATGAGGCAGGTAAAGAGGTACGTACTCGCTGCTCATCTTCTTGTGATCCAGTATGATTCGAGGTGGTAGCGAGTGCTTGTCTTCGAGCATAACTTCCCTCCAGCTTCAACAAAGTATTCTACAACCTCGAATATTATTTGTTACGTTACCTCTTCACTGCTCTGGCCTAACCTGCGCCAGGGCTGTCTGCCCCCGCCGGTCGAAGAACCCGGTGCGACCGGGTCATTGGCGCTCGCAGCGGTTCACCCTCCAGCAACTTTAGTCCGCACCGTTACGGGCTTTCTTCCATGTTCGTGCGGCACGCGGCACCTGCAGATGATTCTGCGCGAGGGTTGAAAGTGCGCGGGTCGGCTGTGCTTGTGAGTTAAGGTGTCTATTTCCGCTTATTTGAGAACGATGGAGTGAAAGCTCAATGAGATTGGGAAACGCTAAATTAATCTAACAGTTAAAACAAGCTTACAGGAAACCTTCTCGATAGAGGCTATACCCTCTCCATTAGCGCACCCTAACAGATATCTCCTTACTTGCTCATAGTATTCTTGCCTCCACCCGTCTTGGGACTTGAGCTTCACAGAAACCTTTCTGAACCTCAATCCTTTCGCTGCAGCTCTTATGCAGAGGTTTTTCAAACTCTCTTCCAGGCCAGTTTTTAACTCCTCGCTAAGTACAATGTAGCGTGCGGAAAGGATGTTCCTTATAGGAAATCTCGTAAAAAGCGCTCGAAGCGTCTCCTGGTCTAGTTTGGTTTCCACGCATATCTTACTTTCGCTAACTGTGAAGCAGTCAACATTCCTGTCGTAAGGGAAAAGCAGGTCGAGTATATCCCTTGAGACCGCTCTATCATGTCCCCGTACCACTGACACTATTAAGCTACAGTTCCTCTCGATACACTCCATTTCTCTCTACTCATTTTTTCTATCCTGTCTGTTAAAACTTCCACTCCGAGACCGGGCTTATTGGGTACCTCGATTGTTCCTCTGCTCGTTAAAGTCCACGGTGGCTCAACGATGTCTTCATCCCAGTACCTGTTGCTCGCCGAGATGTCGTTAGGGTAACTAACAGCTGGGTGGGAGGCTAAAGCAACAAGGAAGGCTCGGCCCACACCTGTTTCAAGCATCCCACCGATCCAAGCTCCAATGCCAAGCTCCAGTGCTATGTCCAGCATTCTCTTAGCAACCGTCACACCCCCTACTCGTGCCGGCTTCACGTTCACTACTTCAAGCGAACCCAACATCCACCCAATCACTAGGTCTTGAACCGATGCTATGCTTTCATCCAGGCAGATTGGGGTCGAGATCTTCCTGGCAAGCACTCGGTGCGCCAGGAGATCGTCCCAAGCAAAGGGTTGCTCGATCATAAGTAAGTCTTGCTTGTCCAGTTCTTCGAATATTTGGAGATCCCTAATTGAGTAAGCACCATTAGCGTCGACCTGAAGGGGGATATCGCCAAACTCCTTCCTTACAGCGGAAACAGGCTTGACGTCGAATCCCGGCTCTATCTTTATTTTAACTCGCCGGTAGCCTTCATCTAGTCTCAGCTTCACCTCGTCTAAAAGTTCCTTAATGTTAGGCTTGATGCCTATACTGACCCCTGCCTCGACATCCTTGGGTCTGCCCCCGAGAACCTCGGCCACCGGGATTTTCCTGAGGCGAGCTGAGAGATCTACAAGAGCCTCTTCAACCGCGGTCTTAGCCATAGGATAACCTCTAACTCGCGAGGCAAGCCTCAAAAACTCCTCTGGATCTCGGGTACCGCTCTCCATCAGCAGAGGCACAATGAATTTCTTCAATACGAGCAGTGATACTTCGAAGGTTTCATAACTATACCACGGCCCCCACTCGGCAACAAGCTCTCCCCAGCCTTCTTCTCCGCCTCTCTCCTCCACTCGAACTAAAACGACTGGTCGTGCCTTTATGCCCCCGAAACTTGTTCTAAACTCCTCCTTAAGCTTCATTTCAAGGAGATATATGTCGACCTTCCTTATCTCCACGGGTACTCACCCTCGAGTAGTTCATCCAGGGGGCTTTTTGTCAGCAGGTAGAAGTTGCGCCTCTCCTCGCCCTCGAGGAGGGACACATGCTCTACCACTATGTACCCCTGCTTAAGTAAGCTCTGAATAGCTTCGCGGAAAACGTGCTTCCATCTAAGTGCGCATTCAAAGCATACGGCTTTTAGGCTGTTTATATCACCCGGGAACTCGAGGAGAACAAGTTCGCTTGGAATATCCCGTGATATTGCAGTTGGAATTCTAACGCCGTCCCTTCTCTCTGTGTGTATGAGTTGTTGGGCAACGTCTTTCACCTCGTCGTAAGATGGTGGGGTGTCATGCCCGCTGACACGTTTTTCCACTCTTTTGCTCAGTATCCACCACTCCACCTTGAAGCGGTCGGTGGGTAAGCCGACGTTTATACCATCTGCTATTTCGCCGTAATAGTTTTCGTAGAATTTGCGTGAAACCACCCCTAGCTTCCCAAAATTGAACCTGGCGTTCAAGCCTTGGTGTGGATCAAACGTCCATACAACGAGCCTGTAGCCTCTACTTATACACCATTCTCTCTGGTGAAGTTTTAACTTGAGAGCTATACTCCTACCGCGGTACTCCTTGCGGACACCGAGCATATGAGAGTAGTGGTAGTAGCCAAACTCTGGGTCATAGCCAATAAAACCGAGGACAAAACCGACAACACGCCCGCCGTGCACCGCGGCCTCAATAAACCCCCCGTTGTCAAGTATGGCTTTCATTATGTGTGGCGGCAGAGCCTCCGCGTAGTCCGGCATGGACCAGGCATCCACCATGACCTCCATGATTTGTTTAAGGAGAGCGAAGTTATCCGGAGTTACGAAAAGCACCTCTTCCATCGATGAAAAAAGCTTCGTGTGCAATTAAAGACTTGCGCTATAGTAAGATTCTTTCATTACATTTTATGAGATATTTGCTCTAGGTTGAGGTGAACGAGTGCAAGAAAGTGTAGAATCGACGAAAACCAAGGAACAGGTGAGATGAGTGGACGCGTTAAACGGATATACGTGGGAGGAAGCTATCTTTCCTGTCCACGACGATGTCTTTATATCCTAACTTGCGGTTTTCTACCTGGAGCCGGGGTGGCCGAGCGGACCAAGGCGGCGGACTTGAGCACTATTCAAGAAATCCGTTGCCCCTCTGGGGTGCCCGGGTTCGAATCCCGGCCCCGGCGCTTTCCAGATTTGCGGGGCTCAAACCCGAATGTTACCCGGAAGAGGGATCTCGGGAGGAGAACCGTAGACTGTCTGCAGTGATAGAGATGCTGTTTTGCCTTCACTCTGGGACGAAAAAGATATTTATATGGATCTTTTCTTTACGCCACAGGTCGTATGGCTAGCGAGTTTCGCTACATCGTTAGGGTTGCGGGAGTAGATTTGCCCGGCGATAAAGCCCTAGCCTATGCATTAGCGGACATTAAAGGAATCGGCGTTAACACGGCTTACGCGGTTCTGAGAAAGATGGGCTATGACCCTCATCGGCTTCTCGGAACCCTCACAGATGAGGATGTGGAGAAACTATCCAACGCTTTACGAAACATCGAAGCACTCGGACTGCCAAACTGGATGCTAAACAGGAGGAAAGACCCTGTTACGGGGGTTGACCAACACTTAGTCACATCCGACTTACTGCTAACAGTTAGGAGTGACATAGAAACCATGAAGAAGATAAAGAGTTACAAAGGTGTCAGACACATGCTGGGCCTGAAGGTTAGAGGCCAGAGAACACGGACAACAGGCAGAACGGGGATGACGTTAGGAGTGAAGAGAGGAGCTGCAAAGCAACAGGAGCAGAAAAAGTAGTGGGTGGTTAGATGGGCGATCCTAAAAAGTCCAGGAGAAAGTGGCAGGGTCCGGGGCACCCGTGGAGGAAAGAGGTTCTAGAGGAGGAGATGCGACTGCTGGGTGAGTACGGCCTAAGAAACAAGCGAGAGTTATGGATAGCCAAATCCTTACTCAGGGAGATAAGAGCGCGAGCCAGGAAGCTGCTTGCTCTACCCGAAAACCAGAGAATTCCTTTGGAGAAGCCTCTTGTCTCTCGTCTATATCGGATGGGGCTCCTCCCTAGCGAAGACTCTACCCTTGATGAAATCCTAAGCTTAAACGTCAGGCACGTGCTTGAGAGACGGCTGCAAACAATGGTGTACAGGAAGGGACTGGCTTCCAGCATTTACCACGCGCGGCAGCTCATAACACATGGTCATATAGCAATCGGCGGTCGAAGAGTCAGGAGTCCGGGGTATCTTGTACCGAGGGATGAGGAAGATCTTATAGGCTTTTACCCGTTATCTCCTTATGCTAAGCGTTCACAGCCCATTGGGGTGGGTGGGTAAAAATGACGGAAGCTGAGAGAGAGCAAAAAGAGCAGAAACCTCGCGATGAAAAAGAAGCCAAACAGAGGAGCGATGTGGGTATAGCTTGGATATACGCCAGCTACAACAACACAATTATACACATCACCGACTTATCCGGCGCAGAAACTATAGCAATAGCCTCTGGGGGGCAAGTCGCTAAGGCGGACAGGGACAAACCTTCTCCTTGGGCTGCCATGCAAGCTGCGGCTAAAGCTGCAAAGATTGCATTGGATAAGGGTATTAGAGTTGTACACGTTAAAGTGAAGGCTCCAGGAGGCTATGGAGCAAAGACGCCTGGTCCCGGTGCAGGACCAGCGATCAGGGCGCTCGTCCGTGCAGGACTAATGGTTGACAGGATCGAAGACGTTACACCGCTGCCTACGGACTCCATTAGGAAGCCCGGAGGGCGCAGAGGAAGAAGAGTATAGAAAAATCAGACCGGAAACCTTTTCTTCACGCCTCCGAGCTGCAATGGGTCATCATCTTTCAATTTTTAGGCTACGATCCCCAAGAAATTCTTTTTGGCTCACATAGTGGTAATTATTTTTAACGAGATGGGAGTTAGTATAGGTGAGCATAGCTTGCCTTGGATCGGACTGGGAGCTGACTGCATAAAAGAGGAGGAGTTCGAAAACTACCTTACTAATTACGGCTATAGTTTTTCCAAGAAGTTCGAAATTGAGGTTCTGGTAGAGAGCTCATGGACGAGATTTAAAGTGTATGAGGTCCTAGGCTTCGTCGAGGGTGTTGCAGACATCCTTGCAGAAGCCTTTAGATGCCCAGCTTTAGAAAGTGGCCCACACTTAGTTTTAGGCGAAGTATCGGCCAAACTATGGGATGAAGCTGTGAAAGTGGTTTTTCCAAACGGCGAGACGCATGTTATCCCCGTATACACTTACGACGGCTTCCTTGATATCAGAATGCCCACCTCAAAGGTTAAAGGGTTGAAGGGCCAAATGATAGTGGGAGGAAAAGTCTTTGACCTTCCCATCACCGAGGAAGACTTTCAGAGAATAGTGCTTCTGGATAAACGCGTGCGTGAAAAGCTGGAAAAAGCAATAGCGATATATGGCGTCGAGAAGATTCTCGAGAAGAAGCTTCTGGACAAGCTCAGAGAGGAAAAAACGAGGGGTATTAAAGAGCAGAAAATAACGTACGAAATCGACCCTGAGTCGGGGATTGTCCTGTGTATCATTGACGGGAAACTCACATCTATGAGCTTGGCAAGATTTGCTGTTTTGCTTGCTCAAAGAGAGATGTACTCTGAGCTTGAGAAATTCATCTCTAATCTCGACCCTGAGCAACGCAGAGAAGTTAAAAAACACTTAGAGGAGTTTTTCCTGATATTCAAAGACTCATTAAAGTCTCCGAGCGATCTGAAGAAAATCCTGGAAAAAATTGGTTAACTTGTCGATTTTACTTCTAGCATCTTTAATGCGAATATTTAAAGTATCACTAGCAATGCATAAATATATGAAAGAGAATAATTCCACGGTATGCCTAGGATAGCAACTCGCAGCCAAACGATCGTCAGTTCTCCGATAAGAAGAATAGCCGCGCTTTTAGATGAGGCAAGGCGTAAGGGGGACATAATCAGCTTTGGAGGTGGCGCGCCGAGTCTCCCTCCCCCGCAGGAGGTGGTGGATTATCTAGCGGATTTACTTAGACGCTCTCCCCAGAGGACGGTAGCTTACGGGAGCACCCGTGGGATGATAGAGCTTCGAGAATTAATAGCCCAAGACCTTAAGAAGTACTGGGGCGTATCCTATGATCCTCGTGAAGAGATAATCATCGTAAACGGGGGGACGGAGGGAATATACCTGGCTTTAGGGTCGATTCTCGAGCCCGGAGACGAGGTCATACTCATAGATCCAACATACGTCGGGTACTCGGAGCCTATTCGACTTTTTGGTGGGCGTGTTAGGTATGTTCCCGTGCGCGTGGAGGAGGGTTACCAGCCTAAGATCGAAGATGTGAAGAAGGTTATTTCCCCGTTGACAAAAGCGTTCATACTGCTATCCCCCGATAACCCTACCGGTCGTATAGTCACTGATGCGTTCGTCAGCGAGCTTGTGAGGTTGGCAAGGGAACACGACTTCTGGATAATATTTGACGCCGTGTACAAGCACATCACGTATGGCCGAGCTACGCCTTGGGTTGACGCTTTTCCGGGAGCCAGAGACAGGACTATAACCATTCACAGCTTCAGCAAGGAGGCATCTATACCAGGGTTCCGGCTCGGCTACGTGACAGGCCCCCCTGAGGTTATAGAGGCAATGGAGAAGATAAAGCAGTATGTTTCCCTTGCACCTGACACGCCAGGGCAACTAGCGATGATCAAGTTCTATGAGAACGGTATTAAAGAGCGGTACCTCAACGAAACGGTCATTCCCACCTATAGGAAGCGCCGTGATTTCATGTACAAGGCCATACAGGAGTATTTACCCGACGCTAAGACAACACTGCCCGAAGGAGCCTTTTACTTTTTCGTAGACCTAAGGCAGTACCTCGAAGCAATGGGGAGAGATGATGAGGAGTTCGCTAATCGCTTGCTGTACAGGAAGAGCGTAGTAGTCATTCCGGGAAAATATTTCGGCGAGATGGGCAAAGGACACGTCAGAATGACTTTCGTGAGCGAAACCGAGGAGAGGATAGAGGAGGGTCTCAAGAGGATGAACGCCTACATCACTAGTTATCTCTAAGAACTAAGCTATTTTCGACTCTGTTATCTTCTTTTTTACTTCTCTTAGGGTGTATAGGAGGACTCCTAGCCTTGTGTCTTTGCTGAAGAGGACTGCCATGTAGCCTAGATCCCCGAGCTTGATGTAGATGATGCCTGAGCCGTCTGGGGCGTTGACGGTGATCCACTCCGCCTCCCCCTTCCCGAGCTCAGTGCTAGCCCTGTTGCCAACCTCGCTCAGCACAGCCGTGAGCGCCGCCACCTTCTCCTCCAGCTCCTTGTCAGCTATACTGCTCAGCAAGGGCAACCCATCACCCGTAGCGACAACAAACCCCTCAAACCCGGCAACCCTAGTAACAGGCTCAATAAGCCTCCTCAAAGCCTCAATATTCAAGCTCAGCCTGCATCACCACTAGATTAGCTTTTGACGACAATATATCTTTTACAGTTAAAATGCTACCCCGCTAACCTCTCTTAATGATTTCAACTATTCTCTTTAAAACCGCGTAGGCGGAGTTTCTCTCGTATGTTACGAGCGGCATGACGTTTTCCTGTTTTATTCCGAAAAGTTGCGCCACGATGTTCGGTTTAACACTACCTGGGAGGTCCTGTTTACTCACAGCTAAGATATGAGGATACTCGCCTAGGCTTTTCATATAATCATAGACAGCACGCGAGCGCATTACGTGTAGCATTGAGGTGCCGTCCACGATGAAGATATATCCATGCATTCCAGTTGAAAGAACTCTCCACATGAACTGGAGGCGGGTTTGCCCTGGAGTTCCAAACAGGTATACATCTACACCGTCTACACTGGTTTTGCCGTAGTCGAAAGCGACGGTCGTATACCGCTTAATCTGCGACTCATAAGATGAGGATACAGGGACTTCCGTCGTGAGAACGTTAGATGCTATAGTTTTCACAAAGGTTGTTTTACCGCTAGCATAAGGTCCACTAACGAGTATCTTTAGGTAATTTCGTTGCGTCGACATACCCGACCCCTGCTGCCTTAACGATACTATCCTCGTACTTCCTTAAGACAAGGTGTATCAGCCCAAGGTTTGGACGAGAGGCCGTGGAGAGAGCGATGAAGGAGCCATCAACCGACGAGATCACAACGTGCTCCCCGTTCTCGAATTCCACGTCTACTCTTTTTACCCGGCTACCGAAAATATCACCAAGCGCGTCGAGAGACCCCAAAGCTGCGGCAGAGGCTACCGCGAGGAACTCTGCCTGAGACTGGTCAGGCGCGATGGAGGATATCGGGATCCCGTCGCGCCAGGCGAAAACGATGGAAGAGACAGCGTCGTGAGTCTCCTTTATTATCTTCCCAAGTATCCCCCTTACTTCTGCCTCTTTATCTGAACTCATAACAGCATTGACACCTACTGTGTTTTTGAGACTACGTCTCTAAAATATCTAATTATCGTTTCTTTTATCGCATCTAGCCTAGCCTCGTTAACGTTTGCACTATCCTCCACCTCCAAGATGGCATACACTGACAAATCTTTTACATCTCCTAGGTAGAAGACTTCGAGCATCCTATCTCCTCTGACTAGTGAAACTCTAGGTGTTCCGGATATCCTTAAAATCTCAAGTATCTTCGGAGGTTCCTCACTAGGCTGACCATAGCTTTTGACAACGTATCCCTGAGAAGTTATTATACATGCATACTTAACCTCGGGGTAATGAAGCGCGAGCTCATTCAGCTCTTTAATCGAAGCCGCCTCAATACGCTGCAGGACGCGAGGGTAGGAAACTGGGCGAGGCGCCTCCTTTACCTCCCTCGCGAATCTCCTCTCAAGAAGTACGGTTTTGCTCTCGAGCGCCGTCACGCGAGAATCGATGCGGATGAAGGATTCCTGGAGATTTTTAACCGAGTTGTACAGTTCGGTTAGCATGGAAGAGGTATTCTTCTCAGATTCTTCCAGTTTTTTAATTCTTTCATCAAACTCCCGAAATCTATCCTGGGAAGCGCTACCTTCGCTTATGCGTCCTACTATTCGCTTGAGGTAGATTAAAGCGATAAAAACACTCAATGAGATGCCAAGCGAAAGCAACGTAAGGAAGATTAGATAAAAGGAGTATGGCTCTAACTGTAGCAGAGTTTGGTAGGCTTCTGAGTTAGCTAGCATAACGCAGCATGTAGTATTTCTAGAGGCCTTTTGATAAAATTATCGCAATATTAGAAAGCCTCAAAACCTGCTTTGGTAAACATTGTTTGCCAAGTAATTCACTGCAGTTTTCCGTACAAGTAGCTGATTAAGAAGCGAAACCTATAACTTCGTATCTCGCGGATACCTGCTCCAAAACTCGTATAAACTCTTCACTTAGATCCGTTTTCACCCGGCTTAAAACCGAGTTAAATGCTCTCCTGGCACTCAGTCCTTGCTTTATCCTCTTGTTTATTTCCTGAGCAGCGAAGTACAAGGCGACGCGACTAACCCTTGTAAGCTTCTCCTTGTAGGGCTGAACGAGCTTCTCAACAGTTTCAGGATCGTAGCCAGTGAGTTTTGAGAGAAGGGTCAGCGATGTTTTCTCATCTAAGAAGCGAAGGTATAAGACGACCGTGGTTTGAGGTGGGAGCTTTAGTAATCCCTCGAGACCTATCCTGTGGAACAAAATAACGTCTGCTGAGCACTTTAATCCATCTAAGAAGTACTCCGTAAAGGCTTTTTCCTCCTCATAGCTAAGGCCCAGAATTACGATCTTCCTGCCTGGTGGAAGTGTTCTGCATAAAAACTGTGCAGTTTCCCCTAGAGATTCTAGATCTGCAAAAGCGATTTTGAGTTTGTCCTCCTCGGCCACGCGCCTTCTTTCAGTAAAGCCTCTTACGAGTGCGATAATGCGAGAATGTAAAGCTATCTGTGAGCTTTCGGCGAAGTAGAGCATAGCGCTTGTTCCCATGGATGAGGCTATCCCCCATGCGTCGGCTAGGCTTGGAGAACCAATGATCGGCGTGATCGCAAGGAGGGTGACCTGCGGAGTAATCAGAGAGGCAAATGTTCTCTCGCCTACTAAGGAGGTTGCGGTTAGGGATGAAAGTAGCACGATGATTTCTGCTATAAACCTGCTGTCATGTACTAGCGCATTAAAGAGGGTTGAGTAGAAAAGCACAGCATTGGTAACTTCGTTCTCTGATGCCTGTAGTCCGCCAGGTAAAATAAGTAGCGGTGCCCTGATCTCCTCGCTTATTGAAAGAAGTAGGGAGAATGCAAAGAGGTTGGCGATGAAGCTAAGACCTGTGAAAAAGGCTTCACGTGGTTTTTCCTTCCAAGCGAGGTAGTAAAGGATGCCGAGGATCACTCCGATAGAACTCGGATGAGTGATAGCTAAGGGAACAACTAGTAAGAGAAGTGTAGATGAAACCCAACTGTGTATGTTTTTTAAGATTAGAAGAAGCTGAAAGGGAAGAAGGGCCAAAAGAGGGAGAAATCGCTGTAGACGATATAGCTCCAGCGAGAACATGGTCACAAAGACTGGAACGCCGAGTGACGGCGCAGTTAAAGCTGAGACACTTGGTACAAAGCTCAGAATTAAGCTGTTTGTTCCGGCTAAGAATATTTCAGAGTAGAGTAGCGCTGCAGTGAAAATACTTGTCGCCGCAAGCAATCGCTCTCCCACTTTAGCCTTCGCCACAATCTTCGGGAAGTGAGTTGAGAGATACTTTAATAACGTTTTCCGTTGTGGCCCCCCTCTACTGGAAAAATTTTGATGCCATTAAAGTAAATAATATTACTGTACACATAGTTGTAGGGTTGTGGAACCCTTCAAAAGCCATGTAGAAAGACTGCTAAGAGTCTTGACCAACAGAGGCCTTCAAGCTGCCCTCATATACTCTTCACCTAACATCTTCTACTTTACAGGCACAGACGCGCCCAGCGTGTCGATAATTTTAGAGACCGGAGAGGTCTTATCGGTTGCAAGCAGGCTGGAGTACTTAAGAGCTGTCGAAGAGCGTGCGGTCGGCGACGTTTACGCTTTCTCGTCTCAAGAAGAAGTGGCTGAATACGAAAGGGTAGTTGAAAGAGACCTGTATGGTGCTGTTAAGAAGCTTTTAGGGAGCATTCCTCCAGAGAAAGTTGGCATAGCTGGTGCAAGTCTTGATGTGAAGAAAAAACTAGCAGAAAAGCTGGGAGCAGAGCCTCTTGATATAACACGGGAAGTGCTGAACTTGAGGAGACAGAAGGATAGTGCGGAGATTAGCCGGATCAGGGATAGCATCAGAGTCGCCGAGCTAGCTATGCGAAAAGCGTTAGATACACTTGATAAGGGAGTAAGAGAGGTAGACATCGCTGTTGAAGTACTCAGCTTAATCCTCAAAAGTGGAGCACAACCTTCCTTCGATCCGATAATTGCCTTCGGCGATCACGCTGCTCAACCCCACGCAAAGCCCACTCAGCGCGAGCTCAGAGAAGGCGATGTAGTGAAGATAGACTTGGGCGCGAGGGTTAACGGGTACTGCAGCGACATGACCCGCTCCATCATCTTTGGAAAACCGTCGCAAAAGCAAGAGAGGGTCTTCAGAGCAGTAATTAAGGCGCTCGAGAAATCTATTGAAAGCCTGCAAGCTGGTAAGGCCGCTAAGGAGGTATACTCGGCCGCCTTCAAAGCACTAAAAGAAGAAGGCCTTCACATTTATTTCAATCATGGCTTAGGGCACGGTGTAGGCATCGAGATTCACGAGGAACCATACCTGAACAGCGAGAACGAGTCCCCTCTTCTGGTGGGAGATGTTGTGACCATAGAACCTGGAGTCTATATGGCCGGCTACCTAGGAGTGAGGATAGAGGACATGCTTTACGTAAGAGAGGACGGGGCGGAGCTACTAACATATTTCCCACGGGACTACCTAGTGATATAGGGTCTACTCTTGCACCTCACTAAGCCAGCCTTCCGGGTACTCGGCATAGCCGAGTCATTTGATAGGAAGCTGAAGAAGTCCATAGCAGTTGGAGTTTCCTACAGGAGAGATGGGATCGTGGACGGGGTCTACTTGACATGGCTGACTGTTGGCGGTCTTGACGCCACAGAGAAGATCCTTAACCTTGTAAAAGGTACGGGCAGGCGCGACTTCAACGTAGTTATGCTAAATGGATGTATTATCAGCTGGTTCAATATAGTGGATATAGCGACTCTCTACAAGGAGCTCAGCATACCCGTTATTTGCCTAAGTTACGAGGAATCGAGGGGTCTGGAGAAGTATTTAAGCGAGTATTTCCCAGGCGACTCCAAGCGCTTTGGCATGTACCTTGGGCTCGGTGAACGCAGGCTTGTCTACATAAAGAGAACGAGTAGCTACGTTTACGCCAGGTACGTTGGTATCAACGAGGAGGAGTTGCGTGAGTTGCTGAATGCCGTCACGCTTCACGGTAAGGTTCCTGAGCCCCTGCGGGTCGCCCAAACTATTGCTAGGTCAGTATACGAGTTCCTGAGGATCAATGATCCAGCTTTTCTTTCAACCTAAGCAATTTATTTGCGTATGCGCTTCTCTAGGTGCCCTCACCTTACATCAAATAATCAGGCTGGTAGCTTACTGTTACTGAAAGGCGGCAGGCCTGCTTAACGAGGTAGATGTAACTCATGTTAACCTCTGCCACTTTCTCTGATCAGCTCAGCATAGCTTCTACAGCGTCCACCGTAGGTATAGCTCTCTGTTGAACAGCTCATTTTGAATCACCCTGAGATGTCCCCAAGGTTTTTCCAGCTTCAGCTTTTAGGGTAGCTCGTGGGTGTCAGAGTACGAGCATATTAAGCTTGCCATAGCTGTTACGTGTCCAGAGGCTCCATATTCACCTCTTTAACAGCCTCCAGTATCTATCTGATCAGCGGGATTTGGACGATTGTGAGTTGAAAGCTAGGAGGAAGCAGGTGAAAGGATAAAAAGTGCCGTTGCTACTCAAGCTTAATGCTGAGGCTCCCGAGAACTATTGAGTGGAGAGATGGTGTCGTTCGCCTTATCAACCAGAAAGAGTTACCTGATAAGCTTGTCTACACTGAGACTCATGATTGGAGGCGACTAGCTAAAGCGATAAAGGACATGGAAATACGCGGTGCCCCAGCTATAGGGGTGGCTGCTGCCTTTTCATTAGCGCTTTTTGCCTGGCATTACACTGGAGACTCGCTGGAAGAGTTCTTAAGCGGGTTGGAACGCGTTGCTGAGGAGGTGAAGCAGACCCGTCCAACCGCAGTGAATCTTTTCTGGGCTGTTGAGCGGGTCATCTCACGAGCCAGGACTGCTACAAGCCTGGAAGAAGCCAGGAAAGGCGTGATAGAGGAGGCTTTGAGAATTCAGAAGGAAGACGAGGAGGCAAACCGAAAGATCGGCGAAATAGGAGCTGATTTGATAGATGACGGTGACACGATAATAACGGTATGCAACGCAGGTTCCTTAGCAACTAGCTACTGGGGGACCGCGACAGCCCCAATGTACGTTGCGAAAGAGAGGGGGAAAAACTTCAGGGTCATTGCTCTTGAGACGAGGCCTTATCTTCAGGGTGCAAGGCTGACCGCCTGGGAGCTCATGCAAGCGGGAATCGACGTTACAATCGCTACCGATAATAGTGTTGGAATCCTAGCCATGAGGGAGAGAATAGATCTAGCGATAGTAGGTGCTGACAGAGTCACGAGGAAGGGGTGGGTTGCGAACAAGCTGGGAACATACCCTCTGGCCCTCGTTTCCAGAGTACACAATATACCTTTTTACGTAGCGGCGCCTACCAGCTCGTTTGACTTGAACGCTGAAGGCCCGGGGGATTTCGAAATCGAGAAAAGAGACCCAAATGAGGTGCTAATCATTAAGGGTATCAGGATAGCTCCCGAGGGAGCTAAAGCGATATACTACGCGTTCGACCTAACACCCCCACAGCTAATTACAGGCTTTATAACCGAGAAGGGAGTACTTTACCCTCCATTCGGAAAGACCATACCGCGGGCACTGCTATAAATGCTTGATCATTTCTATTTTCGTGAAAACCGTGGATCATTTTAACCCTATAAACTGATGATTCTAATGGTGCTCGATGACAGCTAAGCTGATCCGGTTGAAGCGTCTAGTCGATCTAGTGCATGTTCTGAACGTAAGCCAGCTACCGCTGATACATCACTACCAATTAAATGGCTCACACATCTACTTTGTTCCAGTTACGCTTGGAGGCGAGCCCAGCGTAATATATTACTACGAAGCCTCCCAACCCCTTCAGGGAGTGTACATTCTATTCAATAATTTTACAGGCGAGATTCTGATCTCCAATACTTGGGCTTCGGATAGCAAGTTCTCTATAATACCGATAATTGAGGTTGAAAACCAGAGCTTCTTCTCTGAGAAGGAGCTAATCAGCGAGATCGCTAAGCGCAAGCATACAGGAAGAAAAGACAAGATCGACCAAGTCGTAGCGAGGGAAGCAGTAATCAACGTTTAAACCTTTCACCTTGTGTATACCCATCCTGATATTCAAAAACTGAGTTTACCTAACGTGCTTTTAAATTGCTTAAGTTAGCTGGGATCTACGCTGTCTACGGCTCTTAACACCAAGGCCTCGAAGATTCTGAAGCATACGCAAGCTGTTGCCAAAGATCGAAAGCGGTTTCGCAACTTATTTCCATCTTGTCCAGCCATAAAAGCTAGGTACAACGCACTGCTCGGAGTAGCTGAGAAAATTTATAAACACAGTCTGTTAAGGCTAGAGGGGTAATATGCAACGCGTCGTCTCATCAAAACCAACGAAAGTTAGAAAGAGGGAGGTCTATAACGCTCCACTGCATGTTAGGTCTAAGAGAATAGTTGCTCCTCTATCCAAGGACCTCAGGGAAAAGCTGGGCATCAAGAGAATACGCGTGAGAAGAGGGGATCGTGTCCTGATAGTCCGCGGGTCCTTCAAGGGTCACGAGGGGAGAGTCACAGGGGTTGATGTTAAAAGGGAGCGTATATTTGTCGAAGGCGCTGTTCTGCGTAAAGCTGACGGTACAGAGGTTCCATATCCTATTCACCCGTCCAAGGTTCTCGTGGTAGAGCTAGACCTAAGCGACAAGCGCAGGAAGGAGCTTGTAGAGAGAGCTAAAGTAGGTGGTCAAGGATGACGCGAAGAATAAGGAGCTCACTTAGGCATCTCCGAAGATCCATAGCGCCACCGTTTTGGCCAATCAGTAGGAAGGAATATGTTTGGACCGTTAAACCCAGGCCAGGCCCACATCCATTGTTCAAAAGCATACCTCTAGGAATTGTGATACGAGACATTCTAGGCTACACTACCACGATGCGGGAAACGCGGAGGATACTCGGTGAGAGGAAGGTCGCTGTGGATGGGCGTGTGGTAACTGATTACAAGTTTCCGGTAGGTTTAATGGACGTTGTACATATTATTCCGGAGGGAAAGTTTTACCGCGTTGTACCCGATAGCGTAAAAAGACTAAAGCTAATAGAAATACCGCCGGAGGAGGCAGGGTACAAGCTATTGAGAGTTATCAGAAAGCAGACAGTTAAGGGAGGCGCTATTCAAGTCACTCTTCACGATGGCAGGAATATTCTCCTGCCTCAATCCGGAGGAGAGAAAACAAATATTAAAACCTTCGACTCGGTCCTTATAACAGTTCCTAAGCAGGCTATAGCTCAGATAATTCCTTTCAAGGAGGGAGTTCTAGCTGTTGTGACCGACGGCCGTCACGCTGGCTTCGTCGGAAGGGTTATATCGATTCAACAGGTGTTTAAGCGCCGGGACGCGCTGGTGGTATTGCAGAACGACCAAGGAGAAACTGTGAGGACCAAACTGGAGTACGTACTTCCAGTTGGAGAGGAGAAACCCGCGATCACGATTAGGTGATGCAAATGAAGGGTACTTTACTCATGGAAACCGATCATCCGATGCGTAGGATCTTCATAAGTAAAGTTGTAGTCAACATAGGTGTCGGCGAAAGCGGTGAAAGGTTAGCAAAGGCTGCTAAACTCCTAGAGGAGCTTACCGGGCAAAAGCCCTCTCTTCGTCGGGCGAAGAAAAGCATAAAAGAATTCGGCGTGAAGAGGGGTGAAAACATTGCAGCCATGGTAACGCTCCGCGGCGAGAAAGCTGTCAGCTTTCTTAAGCGTGCCTTAGCTGCAGTCGACAACAAAATACCTGAAAAGAGCATCGATAAGCACGGCAACTTCGCCTTCGGCGTTAAGGAGCACATACTTCTTCCCGGTGTGAAGTATGACCCAGAGGTGGGAATATTTGGCTTCGATGTGGTAGTGGCCCTTGAAAGACCAGGCTTTCGTGTTGCCAGAAGGAGGAGAAAGCGGTCGAAGGTTGAGTCGAGACACCGTGTTACAAAGGAAGAGACGATAGCATTTCTGGAAAAGATTTTAGGTGTGCAGGTTGTAAGAGCAAAGAGGTGATCGGTATGGCCAAGCTTCATCCCCCGAAAAAGCGTAAGTACGGGAAGGGTAGCAGGATGTGCGTCAGGTGTGGCACTCACGAGGCCGTCATACGAATGTACGGACTAAACCTCTGTAGGAGATGCTTCAGGGAAGTTGCCGAGGATATAGGCTTCAAAAAGTATTCCTAGAGGGTGGTACGGATGATGCTAGATACACTTGCTAATGCTATGGCAACGATCTGGAACAACGAGGTCAGAGGTCATCGCGAGTGCGTCATTTACCCATCTTCGAAGTTAATAGCTCGCGTACTAAACGTCATGAAGCAGCAGGGTTACATCGAGGATTTTGAGTACATCAATGATGGCAGAGGAGGAAAAATCATCGTTAAGCTAGCGGGTAAGATTAACAAGTGCGGTGCAATTAAACCAAGGTACTCTGTTAAAAAAGACGAGTATGCGAAATGGGAGCAACAGTTCCTCCCCTCAAGGGATATAGGCATTCTAATCGTGTCCACACCACAGGGTGTAATGAGTCATCGTGAGGCCCAGAGCAGAGGCCTGGGCGGTGTACTGATCGCTTACGTATATTAGAGGGGGTGCTTAATGAGCGAGGAAAAACAGGTTGAAGGTGCCAAAGAGCCTAAGAAGATAAAGCCCTCCCTCACGCCTGAAAAGGCAAAGATGCTTCAGCTTCGCGCCGTTCTCAATCGCTCGAGGCCAAGATTCATACGCATGAATTCATGGAGGCTCAAGCGGTTAGAGGATAAGTGGCGTAGCCCTCGGAGAAGTCTTGACAACCAGATAAGGTTGCAGAGGAAGGGGTTCCCGCCTCTTGTCAAGGTCGGCTATAGAGGCCCAGCGGCTGTTCGAGGCTTGCATCCTTCGGGCTTTGAGGAGGTTATCGTTCACTCCCCCGAAGAGCTCGAGAAGATAGACCCAACCAAACAAGCAGTAAGGATCGCGTCCACCGTTGGGAGACGTAAGCGGATAGAAATCATTAAAAAGGCCGAAGAGAAAGGAATTCGCGTGCTTAACGTAGGGGGTGCTTAACCGATGGACGTGAGTGTTGCTCGCAGACTGGCATCAGAGGTGCTCGAAGTTGGGGAGAGCAGAATATGGATAGACCCCACGCGCTTAGAGGAGGTAGCCGCAGCTATAAGTCGCGATGATGTTCGGCGGCTCATAAAAGACGGTGTGATTAGAGTTCTTCCACCGTCGACGCCATCGCGTGGTCGTCACAGGATCAAGAGAGCTAAGAGAAGGAGTAGAGGCCCCGGTAGCAAAAAGGGGCCAAGAGTAGACGAAAAGGAGCTATGGATGGCCAGAGTAAGGGCGCAAAGGCGCTTCCTTAAGGCACTGAAAAACAAAGGTTTAATAGAGAAGAAGGAGTTTTGGAGAGTTTACAAGCTGATTAAAGGAGGCATGTTTAGGAGTGTAGCGCACCTAAGAATGTACTTGCACGAACACGGTATAATTAAGGTGAGCGGAAGTGGCTAGGGGGTCTACATACAGGGTTGCCTTGAAACGCCGTAGGGAGGGTAAGACGAACTACTACAAGCGAAGAAAGCTGATAATGTCTAAGAAACCCAGGCTAGTGGTAAGAATACTCTCCAGAACCGCGATTGTCCAGATCGTGAGAGCTGATCCTAAAGGAGACATCACGCTGGTTTCTGCGCACTCAAACGAGCTGAAAAAATTCGGGTGGAAAGGAGGGTTGAAGAACACTCCTGCTGTATACCTCCTCGGTCTGCTTGCAGCGCTTAAGGCCAAGAAAAATGGGGTAGAGGAGGCAGTGCTTGATATAGGATTGCATAGACCCATAAAAGGAGGCAGGGTCTTTGCGGCGGCTAAGGGTGCCATCGACGCTGGCCTTCATGTGCCTGCTGGGGAGGGGATATTCCCCGACGAAAGTAGAGTGCGAGGAGAACACATAGCCTCATACGCCAAACTCCTAAAGGAAAACGACCCTGAGATGTACGCTAAGCGTTTCTCGCAGTACCTAGCAAACGGCTTAAACCCTGAAGACCTTCCAGAACATTTTGAGGAAGTAAGGCAGCGTATACTTAAAGCCTTTACATAAGGTAAGGTATTTAACATGTCGTAGTGTAACGCTTGAAGGTGGGTCTCTGTGTCGTTGGGAAGCTGGGTTCCGCGCACGCAGGTCGGAAGGATGGTAGCAGAAGGTAAGATCAAATCTATCGATGAGATCTTTGCCAGGAATCTCCCAATAAGGGAAGTAGAGATCATTGATGCGCTTCTTCCTGACCTGAAGTTCGAAGTCCTTAATGTCAACTTCGTCCAAAGGCAAACAGACTCAGGCGAGGTAAGCCAATACCAAGTAACAGTCGCTGTTGGAAATGAAAACGGCTACGTGGGAGTAGGTATGGGCAAATCCAAACACATCGGTACAGCTATAGACAAAGCTGTTAGAAGGGCCAAGCTTAGCATCATACCTGTACGGAGAGGCTGCGGGAGCTGGGAGTGCCTATGCGGAGAGCCGCACAGTGTTCCATTTCAGGTTGAGGGTAAGAGCGGTAGCGTCCGTGTCGTGCTCATTCCGGCACCAAAGGGGGTCGGGCTTGTTGCCTCAGATGTAGCTAAAACTGTGCTTAGGCTTGCCGGCATCAACGACGTGTGGTCCCGGTCTTTCGGAGAAACGCGCACAACGCATAACATGGCTAAAGCTGTTTATGAAGCTCTGAAAGAGACCTACAAGTTTTACTCACCTGATAGTTGGTGATTCACGATGGCGCTGCTCTTCGTTCTACGGTTGCGGGGAATTCCTGACAGGTCCCCGGATGAGGAGAAGGCTTTAGAGCTTTTAAGGCTTCACAAAACGTTTCATGCCACACTGGTGCAAGACACTCCCTCAATTAGAGGGATGCTTGATAAAACTCTGAGTAGCGTGGTGACGTACGGTGAAATACGTAGGGACGTGCTGGTGGAGTTGCTCAAGAGGAGGGCGAGGGTAACTGGCAACAAGAAGTTAACGCTTGAGTATCTGCGAAAAATCGGATATGGGAGCTTTGAAGAGCTCGCAGATGCCCTGCTCAAGGGTGAAGTTAAGCTAGAAGATATTCCAGGGCTAAAGCCGGTATTTAGGCTCCGCCCCCCTTCTGGCGGCTTCAAAGGGACTATAAAGAAAAACATCAGAGCTGGTGGCGAGACCGGCTATAGAGGGGAAGCCATAAACGATCTAATACTTAAAATGCTATAGGAATAATTTATACTTCTCAGCTTATCAACGCATTGGATTTTTAAATCTCATACTGCATTTATTGTAAAGTCAAAATTTTGAAATTAAGCCTTGAGTTCTCTCAATCATCTTGTGGAAGAATAGGAAGTGGGGAACATGAGGATGGAAAAGCGATCAGTCACCTATCTTTCTACTCTTAGTGTGCAATAAACTTAAAAAAGACTCCCCTAAGACTCATTGAGGTGGCATCAACGTGGTCAGACGCCGTGAAAAGAAAAGCCGGTACTATCGCGGTAGCCGAACACACGGGTGGGGGAGAGTAGCGCAACACAGGAGAAGCGGCAGGAAGGGCGGCAGGGGATATGTTGGCTACCACAAGCACAAGTGGAGCTGGACGGTAAAGTATGCCCCTGACTGGTACGGGTCGCATGGTTTTACAAGGCATCCATCACTTGTAGTGCAGTTCAGGGCGCTCAACGTCGGTGTGCTCGATGAAAAGATAGAGGAGCTCGTAAACCTTGGGGTCGCAACAAGAAGCGGTGACAGTTACTACGTCGACCTGACGCTACTAGGTGTGAATAAACTGACGGGGAGTGGAAGGGTTTCGAAAAAAATCGTAGTGCGGGTTCATAAAGCTACCGAGCAAGCTATCGCGAAGATTTCGGGGGCCGGAGGGAAGGTCGTTACACCTGGTGAAGCCAATTGAGCACTTATGAACGGTTGTCGCTCATATTCAGAGTACTACCTGAAGTCGAGCGCCCCTCAAGGAAGCCAAGCCTTGGGGAAAGACTATTCTGGACGGCCTTAGTTCTAATAGCGTACTTCCTATTGGGACAGATCCCGCTATACGGTATTCCTAGACAGACTCAGGGAACCATCGGTGCACTCGAGTTCCTACGCATAGTCATGGCCTCAAAAAGAGGGACTTTGATAGAGCTCGGAATAGGTCCGATAGTCACGTCGGGAATAGTGTGGGAGCTTCTCGTCGGTAGCAAGATAATTAACTTGGATCTTACAACCAGGGAAGGCCGCAGAACCTTCGCCGGGCTACAGAAACTCACCGCTATTGTTTTCGCCGCACTGGAGGCTTTCGCCTACATATACGGTGGTGTGTACGGCGTCCTCACCACTACACAACAGTACCTCGTTTTCGCCCAGCTACTCGTCGCAAGCATCTTCGTTATTCTAATGAACGACATGCTTGAGAAAGGCTGGGGCGTGGGTAGCGCAGTTAGCCTATTCATAGCTGCCGGAGTAGCACAGCAAATATTCTGGGAGCTGTTCAGCCCGATAGGCCCCCTGGCGGATGGCCTGTATTATGGCTTTTTCCCATCGCTGGCCGTGGGTATCGCCACCTTTGCTACAACGGGGAACTCTACGCTCCTTCGCTATGCAATCCTTCGACCCTCGGGCTATCCTGACTTAGTAGGCTTTGCCTCGATGATTTTCCTTCTACTATTCTTGGCGTACCTTGAAAGCACAAAAGTAACTATACCTGTGGCAAGCGCCAGGTTTAGTGGAATGCGCACGCGCATACCGTTAAAACTCCTCTACGTCTCCGTAATGCCGGTAATCCTTGTAGGCGCATTATACGCCAATATTGTAATGATAACACAAGCCCTCTGGCCTCGCGTAAACCCCGGAAACACGAACCCTTACCTGAACATAATTGCGATGTACAACTACACTTCGAATGGCCCAATTCCCATGCCAGGAAGCCTGGTCTACTACATAACCCCGCCACGCTCTCTCTTCTCCGTAATCAATGACCCCCTGCATGTTCTAATCTACTCTTTGCTTTACATCATCCTAGCGGTTCTATTTGGCGTTGCATGGATTATAACTTCCGGTATGGACCCCGAGAGCCAAGCTGAGCAGCTTGCCAAAGCTCAACTACAGATACCTGGGTTTAGGAAGAGTGAGAAGGTTATTGCGAACATGCTCAGGCGATACATCTGGAGTCTGACGATCCTCAGTAGCGTTCTGATAGGTGCTATCGCCGTTCTAAGCGACCTGCTAAGAGCCATGGGAGGGGGTACGGGGATTCTTCTGCTGGTCGGAATAATCATCCAGTATTACTCGATCCTGGCCAGTGAGCGTGCACTGGAAATGTACCCATCGCTTTCGCGGCTACTGGGCGAGTAGTGTAACTCCTATACACTACGTGAAACTCGACCTCATAAGTAATCTTTCGCTTTCTTGAGTCAAAATAAAGTTTTAATATACATAAAGGCAATAAAAGCTGGTGAAATAAAAATGCCCAGGAAGGTTACTGACAAAATAATTGAGAGGAAAAAACTCATCCATGAGTACTTAAAGAAGCACGGGCCCATCCCGACAGTCGAGATAGTGAGAGACCTGGGTCTTTCCCACAGCCAGGTATTCTACATTTTGAGGCTCCTACTGCGCGAAGGTAAAGTCAAGGAGGAAAGAAGGGGGAAAATGGCTTACTGGGTAGCAGTTGACTAGGTTTAAACGGAGAATTTAAATAGTAAACGCGCTGTAATCAGGAGGTGTCAAAGATGGGAGGACGTCAAAGGACCTCCATCTTCATCGAGAAGAAGAGGGAGCTCTCCAAGGAGAAAGCTCAGGCAGCGAAGACGAAGGAGAAGCAGCCGGAAAAGTAGGATAATCGATGCTAACGTGCGCGTATCCTCCCCGCAAACCCACATACACAAGAGCGGTAGCTCTCCCCTCCTCAAACTTCTCCAACCTTCCAGAACCGGCGAAAACCTTTCACATAGCGCTCCTCGCTAGGGCTGCCGCAATATTCAGAGTGGAAGAACTGGCTGTTTACGTTCACGAAAGCTATCCATGTGACGCTATTAAAGATGTTGTGGAAGCTTTAGAGACACCGCAGTACCTCAGGAGAAAAATCATCCCTAAGAAACCCTCTTTAAAATACATTGGCCTAGTTCCTCCTCTTGCGATACCGTCTCATCAGCTGAGAAACGATGATCTAAAATACAGGGAGGGAGTTATACTTGCAAAGAAAGAAGGCAGGGTACTCGTAGACATAGGTCTGGATAAGCCTGTTCTAGCGGTGGGGGAAGGGAAAATAGGATCCCGGGTCACGGTGAAGCGAGTTGGCGATGCTTGGTTCCTGGCTTCCTCCAGCGAGGTTGAGGTTTACTGGGGGTTTAAGGTCATCTGCTTCCAAGGAATGCAACCCCTGGTGGAGCACTACAAGAGGAGGAATTTTATGATCATTGCCACATCTCGGCGAGGTAGAACTGTAGACTTAGCCTTCTTGAAGGCTCTAACTTCTGAGGTGGAAGAGCGGGAAGCTAAGGGGGTGTTGCTTCTTTTCGGTAGCTTGAAGAAAGGGGTATATGAGATAGGGAAAGAGGAGAATGTTAATGTTGATGAACTGGTAGATTTCGTCTTGAACACGATTCCCTGTCAAGGAACACGCACAGTCAGAACTGAGGAAGCTGTCCTCGCTACGTTATCGCTTCTAAACTTAGTCCTTGATTGACTCCTCGTCTTTCCGGCTGTCGCCAAACCTGTTGTTACCGCGTGGCCTGCCCCTAACGTAGTAGGTGCGACTGCTACGTGCCTTATTGCTTCTGCGCTTATTAGACGCATCGTCGTGATCGGTGAGGTCTATGGGACTAAGGCAAAGCCGAATCAAACATGGGGACTGTTGATAAAAGCGGTGACTACTCAACCACAGGTCGTGTAGAGTAAATTTAATAAACCTACACTTGTAAAAGCGAAGAGGTGTATCCTAGGAGCTGTGGTGAATGTGAATGGCGAAGGGTCATAGGCCACGTAGAGGGTCTCGAGCGTATTACCCGCGGAAAAGGGCGCGAAGCATCGTAGCTAGGATTCGTCGCTGGCCTAAAGTCAACAGGGTTGTCCCGTTAGGCTTTGCTGGTTACAAGGTGGGTATGGTTCACGTTGTAGGCGTGGAGATGAACAAGAACAGCCCCTTCTACGGTCAGGAGAGGGTGTACCCTGCTACCGTCGTTGAGGTTCCTCCTCTCCGCGTTGTCGGTGTTCGTGTTTACGCGTCGGGCTTTTATGGTTTGAAAGCTATAGGAGAGCTATGGGCCCCGAAGCTTCCGGAAGATTTGAAGCGCGCGTTCACTGCTCCTAAGAAGGAGAACTACTTCGAGGAGCAGAGGAAAAAAATAGAGGAAGTCCGCGACAAAGTGCAGGAGGTACGATTGATTGTCGCTACACAGCCTCGTATTACAGGGTTAGGGAAGAAAAAGCCCGAGGTCTTTGAGATCGCGGTCGGTGGATCGCCATCTGAGGCGCTGGATTTCGCTCTCAGCCGTTTAGGCAAGGAGATCGATGTAGGAGAGGTTTTCAAGGAAGGCGACTACGTGGACGTCATAGCTGTCAGTAAAGGCAAAGGCTTTCAAGGCGTGGTAAAGAGGTTTGGGGTAATGGAGATGCCGCGGTGGCATAAGCACCGGAAGGGCCACAGGAGAATAGGAAGCGTCGGTCCTCAAGGTCCAGCAATAATGTTCTACACTCCCTTCCCTGGTCAAACAGGTTTTCACCAGAGAACGGAGTACAATAAAAGGATACTGAAGATCGGCGATGCAAGCTCTGAGAACATAAACCCCCCGGGCGGTTGGCCTCACTACGGTCTCATAAGGACAAAGTATATCCTCGTTGAAGGAAGCATCCCTGGTGCGATTAAGCGACTAGTTAAGCTAAGGATGCCTATACGACTCCACAAGCCCGTCGAGCCGCCTAAGGTAGTTTATATAAGCACTCAGCCATGGCCTCAGGCAAGCGGGTGAGCGTAGATGGGTAGCGCCGAACTTGTTCTAAGGGAAGCGACAGTTTACGACATGGAGGGAAAGGAAGCCGGTAAAGTTCAGCTTCCGAAATTCTTCAGCATGCCAGTGCGTTTCGACTTAATAAGACGGGCTTTCCTTGCAATCTTCACATCCAAACTGCAGCCTAAGGGTACAGATCCCCTTGCTGGTCTGCGAACCACCGCTGAAAGCCTTGGCGTAGGCCACGGCATCGCAAGAGTTGCTAGAATTAAAGGAGGTTTAAGAGCAGCCCGAGTACCTCAGGCAGTAAAGGGAAGGAGGGCGCATCCCCCAAAAGTCGAGAAGATTATCAAAGAGCGCATTAACAAGAAGGAGAAAACTCTTGCACTTGCCTCCGCTTTAGCCGCAACAGCCTCGAGGGAACTCGTGCAACGCCGAGGTCACATCGTGCCGGAAAAACAACTTCCTATAATTGTCACAGACGATTTCGAGAGGATTAGCAAGGCATCCGAGTTAAGAACAGTACTTAAAAACCTTGGGCTCTGGGCAGACGTGGAACGGGCCGCTGAGCGGGTGAGAATTAGAGCCGGTAAAGGCAAAATGCGCGGACGCAGGTACAAGAAACCGAGGAGCCTTCTAATCGTCGTAGCTGATGCTAAGAATTTGACTAAGGCTGCCGGAAACATGCCTGGAGTCGACGTTGTTAGTGCACAAAAACTCACGGTGTCGCATCTTGCTCCAGGAGGCGTACCCGGGCGCCTCACGGTCTACACTGTGGGGGCGCTAAAAGTACTAGAGGAGAGACTTAACTCCGTTATGGTGGTGTGATAATGGGTAGTGGTCAAGGTGTAATCATTAGGCCGCATTTAACAGAAAAGACATTGAGGTTGATAGAGCAAGCTAACACCCTGACATTCATAGTCGATCGCCGCGCCACCAAGAAACAAATAAAGGAAGAGGTTGAGCGAATGTTCGGAGTGAAGGTTGAGAAGGTGAACACCTTGATTACGATGGACGGCAGGAAAAAAGCTTATGTAAAACTCTCTAAGGAATACTCGGCCTCAGATATAGCTACACGTATGGGAATGGTGTAGGTGGTTTAAATGGGTAAAAGAATACTGGTTCAACGCAGGGGACGCGGTGGATCAGTGTTTAGAAATCCAGGCTGGAAGCGTGTGGCACCGGCACGCTACCCCGAGTACAACGCAGAGGAGTTCAAAAACAAGGTCTTAGTCGGCTACGTGAAGGCCCTTATCCACGAGCCCGGCAGAGGTACGCCACTGGCCATTGTGAGATTTGAGGACGGCAGGGAAATGGTTATGATACCCCCAGAGGGACTGGCAGTTGGTCAAAAAATCTACTATGGTGCTAAAGCCCCCGTGGTGCTTGGAAGCATTATTGAAGTAGGCAATGCACCTGAAGGTACGATAGTATCAAACATCGAGATTCGCCCTGGGGACGGGGGTAAAATAGCGCGAAGCAGCGGAGCATATGCCACGATCTTAGCTCACTCAAACGGCAAAACTCTGTTGCAGCTTCCATCCAAGAAAGTCAAAGAGGTGGACAGCAATGCGCGCGCTACTGTGGGTATGGTTGCCGCAGGGGGACGTACCGAAAAACCGTTTCTTAAGGCTGGTAAGATGTACCACTGGTCCCGTGCCAAGTCCTTTAAGTACCCCAAAGTGAGGGGCAAGGCAATGTCGCCGTACGCGCACCCAGCTGGAGGTGGCCACCACCCGAAGGGCTTAACACCAGCTCCCCGGAACGCGCCTCCCGGGAGGAAAGTAGGGCATATAGCCGCTCGCAGAACTGGCCGCAGAAAAGGCGTTCCAAGAGCGCAGAAGTAAAAAATTCAGGTTTATTTCTTCTCCGGTTAGCCGCTTATCGTCCTCAAAATGGTGCTTTCTAGCGATGTTGCTACGCCGCCACCCAGTTTTCCCTTTATATCACGCATTACTATGCTCTCAATGAGCATCTTACTGATGTAGGGAGTTCTCCCGAAAAGAATCTTGCTTTCCCAGACCATGATGGCTTTGTTAAAGCCGACTGAACAAAGGGTTTTAGGCTTAGAAGCGAGGAAAATAGGCTTGTGTACATGGATGGGTTTTTGCCCCTCGAGTTGCCTCAGCACGTTTTTCGCGGCTGTTTTACCTTGAAGTATCGCCTCTTCGGCCATCTTCATCGCGCAGTCACTATCGTACGCGAAGTGGTTGATGTCGCCGACGGCATAAACGTCCTCAAAACCCTTAAGCTGTAAAGTCGGGTTTACTACTAGCCACCCCCTTCCTTTAGTTTCAACTGGCAAGTCGAAGCTAATTTGAGGTGCTCTGATGCCCAAAGACCAGACGATGTGGGAACACTCAAGTACGTGGCCGCTCTCAAGTATAAGCCTGTTATCCTCCACCCGCTTTACTCCATCGCCCTTTATCACTTTAACACCGCTCACACGGAGAAAGCTTTCTACGATTTCGCTCGCACGCTGGTTATTTAGAGTAGGGAGCAAGTTAGGCATTTTCTCAACGATAACAACCTTCTCTCGCCCCAGCTTTTCCGCGAGCTCACCAGCGACTTCAACTCCTGTAAGACCACCACCAGCAACGCACACGTGATCCGGTGGAGCCTCTTCGAGCCGTCTTTTCAACTGAAGATAGTCTTCCAATCGCCACGACGGGATCGTAGTCTCGGCTCCGGGTATTCCGTAGTACTCTGTCTGAGCTCCAGCCGAGAGAATCAAGTAGTCGAATTCCAAGCTTTCACCGCTCCTTAAAAGAACCTGCTTGTTCTTCAGAGATACTCCTACAACCTCACCTTTAATGAAGGAAACTCCAAGGCGTCTCGAAATCTTCTCGAAAGGCTCGGTTATATCATCTACTGTCTTTTTATCCGAGAGTAGGTAGGGTAGCGAGGGCAGGTACACAAATCTATCACTCTTGTCCACCAAAGTTATCTCACAAGACTCTGCGGCCGCTGACTGTCTTAGTATTTTCAGAGCGTAGTAGCCTCCGAACCCTCCTCCTACAACAACTATCTTTTTAGTCATACATGACGTTTTTCATAGTCGATAAGATATATTCACTTAAGTAAACTTAGTTGTTATTAGATTACCTCTCTCAACAAAGATAAGTTCGCTACCTTACCTCGTGCCGCCATGAAGGTGCTTTTCCCATCTCTCAGGGCTTATTCAAGTTCTCTAAGGGTAGAAACTGTCGTGATATTTAGGGAATTTAGGGAGAGTGCTAAGTTGGGAGGTGACTTAAGGAGTCTTAAATCAAGTTTTGCCCCCTTTAAACCCTTTGTCTTCTTTTGCATTTTAACGATGACGATAAAGTAAGAGATAAGTAGAGGGGGTGGTATCGAAAAAGCTTAAATTGCCGAGAACGTATGTGAGGCAGGTGCAACCCTAATGGAGTCGTCCAGTAAATACGCCTACCGAGGGTACAGCTTTGAAGAGTTAGCTCAGATGCCACTCGAGAAGTTCATCGAAATTGTGCCCTCCCGACAGCGAAGAACGATTCTCAGGACGATAATTAAGGGCACTAGCGAGGAGCATCTGAAACTCCTCGAAAAAATCAGACGCGCCAAGAAGCTTGTCCAAGAGGGTAAGAAACAGCCCGTCATTAGAACGCATCTGAGAGACTTCGTTATCCTCCCCGAGATGGTAGGCCTCGTGATACACGTCCACAACGGAAAAGAGTTTGTTCCGGTTGAAATAACGCCCGAACGCATAGGTCATTACCTAGGCGAGTTCGCGCTTACAACAAAGAAGGTTGAACACGGAGAGCCCGGCTTGAAGGCCACAAGATCCTCAATGTTCGTAGCGCTGAAATAGGGGTGAAGCATATTGTCGCAGAACATCAAAACATTCAATTTTCTCGTCGAAGGAGGTAAAGCTACTGCAGGTCCACCTATCGGCCCGGCTCTTGGACCTCTAGGGCTAAACGTAATGCAGGTGGTTAAGAAAATCAACGAGTTAACTCAGGACTACGCCGGTATGCGAGTTCCCGTCAAGGTAACCGTAGACGTCGAAAAGAAAACATTCGAAGTCGAGGTTGGGACTCCAACAACCGCAGCGCTTATTGTTAAGGAGCTCAAAGTTGAGAAGGGGGCCCACCAGTCGACGAAGGAATGGGTCGGGAATCTTACAGTAGAGCAGGTAATAAAGATAGCCAAGATAAAGATGAAGGACATGGGCGCAAAAACTCTTAAAGCAGCCGTTAAAACCGTAGCGGGAACCTGCCAAAGTATGGGTGTCACCATAGATGGGAAGCCCCCGAAGCAGTTTATAGCAGACCTTGAGAAGGGTTTGTACGATGAAGTTATAAGTAAACACGAGGGTGAGGCATCGTGAGCGCAACGGTAGCAAGTATCGTTAACAGCATCCCCGAAGCTATTCGTAACGCGCTCCAGGCATCTCCAAGGAGAAGGAGATTCAAACAGAGCGTTGAAATGATAGTTACCCTCAAGGATGTTGACTTGAAGAAGCCTGAGAACAGGATAAACACTATCGTTACGCTGCCATACCCTCCCCCCTCGAAGCTGGCTAAGGTTGTGGTAATAGCAACCGGTGATACGGCGCTTAAGGCTCGAGAAGCCGGCGCTGACCTCGTGATAGATGCTGAAGGGTTGCAGAAGCTTTCTGGCGACAAGAAAGCACTTAAGAAGCTTGCGAAGAGGTATGACTTTTTCCTGGCCCAAACAGACCTCATGGTGCAGGTTGGACGTGTGCTAGGCAAATTCCTCGGCCCTCGAGGCAAGATGCCTCAACCAATACCTCCTAATGCGCCAATAGCCCCCCTTATAGAGAGGTTTAAGCGGTCTATCAGAATCAGGTTGCGCGACGACCCTGTTGTCATGTGCAGGATTGGAGTGGAGGATCAGCCTATTGAGCATCTTGCTGCTAACGCAAAGGCTGTCCTGGACGAACTGCTCAAGAAATTCACGTACAACAATATTGGTAGGATATACTTTAAGCTAACCATGGGTAAACCTGTAAGACTCGAGAAAGCAGGTGAAACGAAGTGAGCGTGGCTGTAGCCATACCAGGTAGAAGAATGAGCGCAGCGAGAGCGCGTAAAGCGAAGCTCGTAGAGGAGCTGACCGGTTACCTGAAGAGCTATAAGTACTTCATGATCGCAGGGATCACGGGATTGCCTTCATCAGTCATCAAGGAGAGCCGGAAGCTGCTAAACCAAAGAGGGTCAGTGCTCAAGGTGGTGAAGAACACCCTATTCCTTCTCGCGCTCAAAGAGAGCGGCAGGTACGTGGATGAGTTCAAGAACTACCTTCGAGGGCAGAATGCCGTCATATTTACGAACGATAACCCCTTCGAGATCCTTCTTTTCCTGGACAAGCAAAAGATAATGCGTGAGGCGCGCCCAGGCGATATAGCCACCAAGGAGATCGTTGTTCCTGCTGGCAACACCGGGATACCTCCGGGCCCGGCTATAAGCCTCTTCAATAAGCTCAATATACCCATAAGGGTTCAGGAGGGCAGCATATGGGTGGCGAAAGACACCGTTGTCGCTAAGCCGGGGGACACCATTTCACCGGAGCTCGCCGATTTGCTGAACAAGCTAGGGGTAAAACCGATTGAGAGCAAGTTGAACATCAAGCTTATAGCAATTGATAGCAGGGTTGTTAAACCCGAAGAAGTAGAGCTAGACCCCAGCATCTATAAAGAAAAAATAAAGGAAGCTTACTCGCGGGCCTTCAACCTGGCCTTCAACGCGGCTATTCCTCTACCCCAGGTAGTGCACCTACTCGTTGCAAAGGCCCATCAAGAAGCGGTAGCGCTCGCCCTCGAAGCCGCGCTTCCGGTAAAGGAGACCCTGCCTTTCGCGATCGCCAGGGCTCACGCTGAGGCAACCGTCCTCTATAACCTCATAAAGTCTCGGAATCCGAACTTTTGAACATAAAGCTAAATATTTGGTAGAACCTTCTAGCCTTTGTGACGGTGAAGGAGGACTTCATTAACCTGCCGTTTTTCGTTGAAAACGGCTGGGTAAAGAAAACATGCCCTGTCTGCGGCCGTGTATTCTGGACTCTAAACCCTGAGAGGGAAAAATGCGGGGATCAGCCGTGTGAGCCTTACTCTTTCATCGGACAAAAAGTAGGTGTGAGCGTCGACTCAATATCTGAGGTTCGCAGAATGTTCATAGATTTCTTTGAGAAAAGGGGTCATACCTCCGTAAGAAGGTACCCTGTTGTGGCAAGGTGGCGTGAGGACGTTTACCTCGTGGGGGCTTCAATATACGATTTTCAGCCTTGGGTTACGGAGGGCTTAGTCCCGCCCCCCGCAAATCCACTCGTCATCTCGCAGCCGAGCATTAGGCTAACGGATGTAGATAACGTGGGGAAAACAAGCCGACACCTGACCGGGTTTGAGATGATGGCTCACCACGCTTTCAACTTCCCTGGCGTCAATATATACTGGGCGAACGAGACCGTGGAGTTCGCTTACGAACTCTTCACGAGGGTTTACGGGGTAAAGCCTGAGGAAATAACCTTTATTTACGATATGTGGAGTGGGGGTGGGAACGCAGGAGAAGACTACGAGGTCATAGTCAGAGGCCTCGAGGTTGCCACTCTTGTATTCATGCACTACAAGACAGACGAGAGCGGCGGGCTGATCCCGATAAGCAACAGGATAGTAGACACAGGCTACGGCTTGGAGCGAATCTACTGGCTCCTAACAGGCGCCTACAACGTCTATGAAGCTGTTTTCCCGGAGATAGTAGAGTACTTGAGGGTGCAAAGCGGCCTGGAGAGACCGCAGGAGGAGATAATGAGTAAAGTCGCTAGGGCCAGTGGTAGCTTAGACTACAAGAAGCCCCTCGAGGCTTTAGCTACGCTTTCAAACATAGCTCAATCTGTCGGGATGAGCGTAAACGAGCTTAAACGGTACCTGGAGCCGTATGAGGCCATATATGCCATAGCTGATCACACGCGAACTCTGATGTGGATGATTGGGGATGGGATCGTGCCGAGTAATACAGGAGCTGGCTACCTAGCTCGCCTCCTCATCAGAAGAAGCCTGAGGTATATGCGGAAGCTCGGGCTCGAGATGAAGCTGAGCGATATAATAGCTAAGCAGATAGAGAAGTGGAGAAACGATTTCCCCGAGTACAGCGAAGTTCAAGAAGACATACTTGACATCATCGATTACGAAGAGGAGAGGTTTAGGGAAACTGTCGCCAGGGGTGAGAAGGTTATCGAAGAGATAATTAAAGACAGCCTTGACAAGGGTGTCAAAGAGATTCCGGGGGACACTCTCTTGAAGCTATATGAATCGCACGGCATTCCACCCGAGTTTCTTGAGGAGAGGGCTGCGCAACGGGGTTTGACCGTGAACACCGTTGGCTTCTACTCTAAGCTGGCAGAGCTCAAAGGACGCTCGGCTCAAGCCTTCAAGGAGGCTGTGAGGATGCAGATAGACCCAAGCCTGGTTCAAGGCTTCCCGCCCACGAGAAAGCTCTACTACGAGAACGAGAAGCTTTTTGAGTTCACGGCAAAAGTTGTGGGCATTATCGACGGGAAGTACTTGGTTCTGGACCAGACGGCTTTCTACCCTGAAGGAGGTGGTCAGCTGGCTGACACGGGTTACCTTGAGTTCGACGGGCGGAGATGCGAGGTCGTACATGTCCTAAAAGTTGGCGATGTGATACTTCACGAGGTTCGGGGTGAACTGCCAGCTGTCGGGTCCACGCTGAGAGGCGTGGTGAACATAAGTAGGCGTCTCAACCTCATGCGCCATCACACTGCAACACACGTCATCCTAGGGGCACTGAGGAAGGTCTTAGGCAAGCACGTCTGGCAAGCGGGCGCGCTGAAAACAGAGGACTATGTGAGGTTTGACTTTACGCACCATAAGCCTATTACCCCAGAGCAGGCTCAGCAGATCGAGCTTCTTGCAAATCGGGTGGTTTGGGAGAACAGGCGTGTGGTAAAGCGGTTCATTGGAAGAACAGAAGCTGAGCAAAAGTACGGCTTCACGCTGTACCAGGGCGGGGTGGTCCCCGAGAAGGTGCTCAGGGTCGTGGAGATCGAGGGGTGGGATGCCGAAGCGTGCGGGGGAATGCATGTGGATAACACGGGGGAGATAGGCCTCATAAAAATTGTGGGTTTCGAGAAGATCCAGGATGGGGTTGTAAGGGTAGTATTTAAGGCGGGAGAGCCTGCTCTAAGGTACGTTCAGAGCAGAGACTTCTTGGTCTCTGCCCTTAAGGAGCTCTTGAAGGCCCCTGAAGAAACCCTCGTCGAGAAGGTGGCAGAGCTTATGAGCAGAGTAGATCATCTTGAAAAAGAGGTGAAACGCCTGAAAGAGCAGACTCTTATAGGCTCTCTTCAGCAGACCGTAGCTCCAGCTCTCACGATCGGTGAGACAGAAGTTTACCTAATCGACAGCGCTGACGCAGAGCCCCGTGAAGTTGCGACTACATTGGGAAGGCTAAAACCCAACGCGGTGGTGGTTGTGTATGGCAAAGACGGGAAAATAGCCATCAAGGTGGGCGACCGGGCACTGAGCACATACGATGCGCGAGATATAGGCAGGAAGCTCTGCGAAAAACTGGGAGGGAGAGGAGGAGGCGTGAGGGACCTATTCCAGGGCCGCGTGGACGACGTCGCAAACTTAAGGAAGGTCCTCGCGGATGTCTTTGGAGCTTGAAGTTTGCGGTAAAACAGCCCCTATACGGCTTTCACCCAGACGCGAGCTTTTTGAAGCAGCTACAGATTTCTACTATCTCCTCAATAGGGGTTACAACAGGAAGCTCACCCTCGACCTCGTAACTTCAAGGTACTCACTCTCAAGGCTAGAACGACTGTGCCTCTACCGCTCGGTCTTCCCAAAGTCGGTCAGCGATCTTCGCAAAGCAAAACTCGTGAAAGTGGGGGCTCTCAACGAGTATGGAAAGCTGGTGATAGACGGCTTCAACCAGGTAAGCACTGTAGCCTCGGCCCTCATCGGAGACACGCTTGTAGCGTCCACTGATGGGCTTGTGCGGGATCTTGCCGCTACCAACAGGAAGGTTACTTTATGCCCCCTCTATGTTTCAGCCCTCTACTTTTTACTCTCGTTCTTGAGCAGGCTGTTTAAAGGCAACGTGGTGATCGTTTTTGACTCGCAGGTAAGCTGGTCCAAACACTTCGCTGAGATTGCCAGAGAGCTGTGCACGCTCCACTCTCTGAACTGCACTACCTTGCTGTCTAATAAAGCGGACCTCACTGTCGTTGTTCAAGCTAAAGAGGGCATACCAGTCGCTTCCAGCGACTCTGTCATCGTTGACTGCGTAGCTCGCGTGTTCGATCTCGCGGGGGAGCTAGGCAAAATTATATCACCCTGCGCAATTCTAGAGATACTGGTGCCGCAAGTTGAAGAGGCTCAGCCCACGTGAGCAACGCCGAATACTGGAGAGAATGGGGTTGAACCTCCGCGACCTCCCGGATGTTGAGGAAGTGACGCTTAAGCTTAAGGACAAGGTGATCGTCATCCGAAACCCCGTGGTGCATGTTCTGGAGATAAAGGGGGGCGGTAAGATCTACCAGGTATCCGGCAACGAAGAGGTAGCTGCTCAGGTCCCGCAAACCCCGGTCGAGGTATCAGAGGAGGACGTCGACCTCGTTGTCGCGCAGACAGGGGTTAGCCGGGATGAGGCCAGGCAGGCGCTCCTAGAGAGCGGCGGCGACTTGGCGAAGGCGATTCTACTCCTCTCGGCTAAAAAGCGAGGTGTTTAGCACCTTTTAGGCACAGACCCGCGTCCAGAAACGGTGAGATAGCATGTTAAACAGGCTGAAAGGAAGACTGCAATCTGCTTTTGCCATCTTGGCAAAGCCCCTAGTTCGCGCTCGCGTGGACCCGAACTTAATTACGGTTTTCGGCCTGGTTTCCGGGATGCTGGCGGTATGCTTCTACGAGATTTACCCTCTGATGCTTCTCTTTGTCCTGCTTATGGCCCTGTCTGACGGTCTTGACGGCTACGTGGCCCGCGCGTTGAACAAAGCAACAAGTTTCGGGGCTTTCCTCGATTCCACTATAGACCGGGCTGAGGACATGCTACTAATCTACTTACTTTACCTAGTAGGGGCCGTGAACGTGCCCGAACTGGCGGCGATGTCAACGGGAGCCTTCCTCGTAAGTTACACGCGGTCTCGGGCCGAAACCTTGGGGGTTCACATGGCTGGAGTGGGCCTCGCCGAGCGCGCTGAAAGACTCATCCTGACCTTCGTTGCCCTAGCAGTCTATCCACTTAGCGCTGAATTGGCCCACGCGGTATGCCTGATACTTCTCTTAATCATAGTAGTAACAGTCATTCAACGGATCTTACACGTATACAGAACCCTAGCAGGTGGGAGCACTTGATAGAAGTCGACGGGTCCTTCGGCGAGGGAGGGGGGCAGCTGCTAAGGTACAGCGTAGCGCTCGCAGCGCTCCTCGGCGAGGAGTTGAGGGTGTTCAACATCAGAGCTAAGAGGGACAATCCGGGTTTGAGACCACAGCACATGGCTGCGGTGAAGTTCATAGCACAGCTTGCGAAGGCTCAGGTTGAAGGTCTTCACGTGGGTTCCACCGAGATACTCTTCCGGCCCTCCAGGAAAAGGCTAGAGGGGGGCACATACTCTGTATATATTGGAACAGCGGGCTCTATTACGTTATTCCTCCAGGCAACACTCCCAGTACTGCTAGCTGCCAAGGGGAGTGTGGTGCTTGAGGTGAGAGGCGGCACGAGCGTGCGCTGGAGCCCTCCATACTACTACTTCGAGAATGTTCTGCTACCGCTTTTCTCAAAGGTCGGCGTGAACGCCTCCTCGAAATTAGTAAGGCATGGTTTCTACCCCGAGGGAGGAGGGATAGTTAGAGTGACCACGTACCCTTCCTACCCTCTTTCGCCGCTCAAACTTGTGAGAAGCGACAAGGTAGGGTTAATTGAAGGGATTTCATACGTGGGAAACCTGCCGTGCAGCATCGCATCTAGGCAGGCTATCTCGGCTAAATCGTCCTTAGAGAAGATGGGTTACCACGTTGGGGAGATAAGGCTCGATTGCGATACGCCGTCTGTGGGGAGGGGGACGGGCATAGTGCTCTGGGCAAAGGTGGGGGAAGGCATAGTTGGTGGGGACTCGATAGGGGAGAAAGGTAAGCCAGCAGAAGTAGTGGGAGCAGAGGCCGCGGAAGCCCTGTACAAGAGTCTCAGGCTGGGGGTGCCTGTTGACCCTCATGCCTCAGATAACTTGGCTATCTACCTGTCGCTAGCAGATGGCGAGTCGTTTTTCGAAACCTCTGAGGTGACTTTGCATCTTGAAACAGCGCTTGAACTGTGCAAGCAGATTCTAGGCTCCGAGTATTACATCGAAAAATCTTCCATCGGAGTGAGGGTAAGTATAAGAGGAGTGGGATTCAGGTAATCACCTGCAGCTTCATCATAATTTTTGCCGGTTTTCCGCCTCCAAATGGAAAAAGGATTGTTCGCAACAGTATGAAACTTGAGAACTTTACTCCCAGGTTGACACTCTTATCTCCAGAGGCGCCCCGACTTTAACCCCGATAATGTCAGAAGCCCTACCGCGGTTCACCGCGAACTCGAGAACCCCACAGCTGTTGATGAGGGCTATAAGCTCTCCCTCCGCGGCCTCCCCGAACGTCCTGTAAAATCTCGCCGTGTAGCGTCTCCCATCAACGAGAACGTAAAGAGTTGACCCGAGACTTACACCAGCCTGTTGAAGAAGCTTTGAATCAATGCTGGTCGCTACGTTCCCGAACCGATCAATATGCGCCACGTAACCCACGAGACTTCCGTCCTTGAACGAAGTCTCAGGCTTTCTCAGGTGCACTATACCCTCCACCTGCTCTCCAACCTCCTCCACACTGCCGCCGCAGGCCAGAAAGGCGGCTACAGGCGCGAAAATGTCCCGTCCGTGAAAAGTATGCGAGCTCTTGGTCTGCCATGGGACGCGAACTATCGCCCACGCGCTAGTCGGTGGGTCTTTCGCCGCTACCTCTGCGAAAACACCATTGTCAGGCCCCACAAACCAGAACCTCCTCGTCTTGACAACTATAGGCCTTCTCTTAGTCCCTACACCCGGGTCCACAACCACGAGAAAGACCGTCCCATCAGGGAAATCGTCGAAGCAGCAGGTGAGAAGGTACTCTGCATCTAGGAGAGACCATGGATCGGTCTCATGAGTTATATCAATGAGCTCGGATCTCGGGCAAAAACGCTTCAGGACAGCTTTCACGGCTCCTACGTAATGATCCTTCGTTCCAAAATCCGTCAAGAGGGCTATTAGGCTCATGGATGCTCGAGAAGGATATCTCTCTACAAACTATTTATCCTAATCCCCGCACGAAAAAGACGTGAACATTTCGATACGCTTTGATGGCAGAGATTACACATTGGTGTACGGATGCTTGAAGGGGCTTGATGACGAAGCGTTTCAGAGCGCATTAAAGTGGTCGAGGGAAAATACTAAGGAAGGTACCTGGCTCATACTTCTACGAGACTGCTGTAAGCTGCCCGACAGGCGGGTAATAGTCACTTCTCTGCTTCACACTCTTAGGAACTTTAGTAGCGGTAGAATGATATCAAGAGATCTAGTCCACGAGTTCCTACTGTTCCTAATAGGCGTGAGAAATATCAAAGACGCGGCGAAATTCTTCGGTGAGGGTCAAGGTACCAGGGCGGGCTTCGTAGGTATAAGTAGCCGCAGCGTCGAACCCATACTCAGCTTGCTCGAAGAAATAAGGGGAGTCTTTAAAGCTGTTGAAGAGGAACCCGACGAAGACTGCTGGATTAGCCTCTACTCAGCCTTCCTGAACCTGCCCCCTGACAGAGAGCTTCTGGTCAGAGCTCTAAGGGCCAGAGCCACTCTCCTCGCCCTCACTTTGTAGACCCCTCCCACTTCTCCTTGCCTCCCTCCTCAGCTTTTCGACCGACACTATGCTCGAGAACTTTACAACACCTACTCCAGCTTTCTCGCCGATAACCTCTACAACAATAACCTTGTCAGGAGCCTCTAGACTCACTCTGTTTTTAATGTTGCTGGCGATTGCGTCGATTATCTCTTCGCGCCTGAGCTCAGAGAGCCTAACGTGCGCCTCTACTTTGTAAGTTTCTGAAGGAAGGATTCTCTCAGCCGCGAGCCTGAGTGCTGCCTCTCGGATATCATCCAGAGTTGCAGGCACCGTTGTTTGCACGGGTGTAACCTTTAAAATGTATCTGAAGTACCAAGGATTACTCATCAATTTCTCACGTATTTTCTCAGTGAAGGCCTCGGGATCCATGCTCGTTTTTGCGACGATAAGGGAGGGCAACCCCGTCTTGCTAGCATCAAGGTACTTATCGCCTATCTCGCTTGCAAAGAACCAGAGCTCACTTATACAGTCATTTTCCCGTTGCCTATAGGTTGCGACGACGAGATTAAATTCGTCTAGCATACCAGCGATCGAGCTACTTATTCCGAAAAGCATTAATATATTTCATGTGTAGCAATACCCCTTAGCCGTGAGGTGGTTACGGTGGAATTCTGCCCCAAGTGCGGCTCACTGATGGTGCCCAAAAAGAAGCAGGATGGCCTCTACCTCGTCTGCCCTAACTGCGGGTACGAGGTGAAAACAAAGGATGCTAAAGGCTACTCGATGCGTGAAAGCGTTTCTGAGGACAAGAAGACTAAGGTCTCAGTTTTTGACGTGAAAGCCGCTAGAACGGACGAGGAGGAGCGGAGCCAACTACGGGAGATCTACGAGGTTTTCCTAGAGACCCTTGAGGAACAGGAGGAAGAATCGTCCGAAGAGTGAGCCCTCGGGATAGGGATGAGGCTCGCCGTCGTCGATAAAGCACTATGCAAGCCGAGCAAGTGCAACCTCGAATGCGTGCGCCTCTGCCCGGTTAACAGGGCAGGGTCTAAGTGTGTATGGATTGATGAAGCTGAGAACAAAGCCAGGATCTCCGAAGAGTTGTGTGTTGGTTGCGGAATATGCATCAAGAAGTGCCCCTACTCCGCAATATCGATTGTTAACTTGCCGGAGAAGCTTTCTAGAAACCTTGTACACCGCTACGGCCCAAATGCCTTCGAACTGTTTAAGCTCCCGGTACCTAAGGAGGGGAGATCGCTTGGAATACTGGGTAGCAACGGAGTTGGAAAGTCAACCTCGCTTAAGATCCTAGCCGGTGTTATAAAACCGAACCTCGGGAGGTATGAGTCTCCACCTGACTGGGATGAGATAATCGACTTCTTTAAGGGTTCTGAGCTCCAACCCTACTTCGAGAAACTGGCAAGCGGCAGTCTCAAAGTATCTTTTAAGCCTCAAGCAATCGACGCTTTGAGGAAGTACTCTATAACAGTGCAGGAAGCTCTTGGGAAAGTTGACGAAAGAGGCATTGCAAGAGAGCTAATGGAGTACTTGGGGCTCTCGCAGATAAAGGACAGACCCCTCCGAAACCTAAGCGGTGGGGAGTTGCAGAAGGTCGCTGTGGCGGCAGCTTTATCTAGGGATGCTAGTGTCTACCTCCTCGACGAGCCCTCTAGCTACTTGGATGTTCGCGAAAGGCTCCGCGTGGCTAACCTTATTCGCGACCAAGTGAAGCCAGGAAAATACGTCATCGTCGTTGAGCACGACCTAGCGGTGCTGGACTACGTGAGCGACCTAGTCTCCGTCATCTACGGTGAGCCTGGAGTCTACGGAATCGTTGGCATAGTGAAAGGTGCTAGAGCCGGGATAAATGCGTTCATTGAAGGCTACATACGTGAGGAAAACGTGAGGTTCAGGGAGTATAAAATAGAGTTTCATGAGAGACCACCCCCTATTGAGTGGTCTGTTGAGAGCGTAATGTTAAGGTGGAGCGACCTTGTGAAGAAGCTTGAAAACTTCACGCTGCGCGTCGAGCATGGAGAGGTGCATAGAGGAGAAGTTATCGGCGTTTTAGGGCCAAACGGGATCGGCAAGACTACGTTTGTAAGGATGCTTGTGGGGGAGCTCGACCCGGATGAGGGCTGGATTGAAAGGCCTTTAAACCTGAGACTTAGCTACAAACCACAGTTTCTCGGAGAAGTACAATTCGAAGGTACAGTCAGGCAATTTCTTCAGGCATCGGGTGTCGATACGTCTTCAAGCTTCGTTCAGGCTGAGCTTCTGAAGCCTCTTCGTGTTCACAGCCTCTTTGACCATGATATGCGTGACCTCAGCGGGGGTGAGCTCCAGAGGGTCCTGATTGTCTCAGCTCTAGGGAGAGACGCTGACCTCTACCTCCTCGACGAGCCGATGGCTTATCTTGACGTAGAGCAGAGATACGCTGTAGCTAAGGTGGTAAAACGCCTTACCGCCGAGAAGGGTACCGCGACGATAGTGGTCGAGCACGATATTGTGGCTGTGGACTTCCTGGCCATGACGATAATGGTATTTAAAGGTCAGCCAGGGCTGAGGGGTGAAGCCCTAGCGCCGAGCAGTATGCAGAAAGGTATGAACGAGTTCCTCAGGGATATGGGTATTACGTTCAGGAGAGATCCTGAGTCTAAAAGACCGAGGATAAACAAGCCAGGCTCCTGGCTTGACAGGTACCAGAAAACCGTGCTAAATGAGTACTATTACGTCGTGATGGAGGACAAGGAGGAGAGCCGAGAATAAAAAAGTTTATAAGTTTACCTAAAGTAGAGTTAGCGCACACAAAAACAGGAGGTCGAGGTATCATGGCGGAAGCTGGAACTGTCTTCGTAGGGAACAAACCAGTTAGCAGCTACGTGCTCGCCGCAGTAACCCAGTTCACAAGCGGTAGCAAGCGTGTCATTCTGAAGGCAAGGGGCCGTGCCATTTCCAGAGCTGTCGATGCGGCCGAACTTGTTAGAAGATTCCTGGGAGGCAAGGTCAGCTACGGTACAATAAAAATTGGCAGCGAAAAGGTAGGAGAGCCTGGCAAAGAGAGAACAGTGTCCACCATCGAAATAGAGCTAGTGAAAACCGAGTAAATCAACATCTCTTCACGGCAATTTTTTCTCTAAATCTTGATTGAGTTGATATTCATGCTAAAAATAGCTACTAACTTTGACCAAGCAGTCCTTCTGAGCGGCACAAACCTGGAAGTTTCTTTCTCACTGCTAAACGTGGAGGACATGGAGCATGAGGTACGACCGTACATTTCACTCCGCGTAAACGGTAAACAGGAGGTACTTACTATATTCGACTTTGAAAAGATTCCACCTGGAGGGCAAAGAGAGTACAAAGTTAAATTGAAGATACCGGAAGTTGTGGGCGAAGGCGTTCTCGGAATATACTCTGAGGAGAAAGACGGCACTACGAAAGGCCTCGAGTTCCCCGTCTTCATAGCAGATAAAGGCGCTCCCATCTACGTTTCATTCGTCTGGCACCACCACCAAGCTCCTCAGTACTACCCTGAGGGGACATTCAAAGACCTGTGGGCCTACAAGCACGTCTTAGAGGGGGATTTCGAGGGATTTAAGAAGGGTCCCTACTCAGTGCATCTGGCCATTCACGGGGAATTCCAGGGTTTCAGCGATGTTGACCACTTCTCTCCCTCTCTACTTGAGCAGTGGGAAATGGTCGTCTCCGGGGATAGGCGCATCCCCCCAGAGGTTATTCAGCGGAAGGAAGAGATAAGAGAGCTTATGGACACGATCCGGCACCTCGTGTCTCAAGGCAGGATTGAACCCATGGGGAGCGTCTACGCTCACACAGTTTTAGGCTTCGTGTTGAAGAAGGCTCGCGAAAAGAACCTCCTCGATGAAGCAAAAAAGCTTTTATCATGGGAGATCACCCAAGGGCTCACTATTGTGGAGAATGCGGTCGGCAAGAGGCCTAAGGGATTCTGGACTCCGGAAATGTTTTGGAGCATGGAGCTAGTAGACATTTACCGTGAACACAACATTCTTTATACCGTTCTCTGCCAGCAACACTTTGAAAAGGCTAGCGGCGAAAAAGGCACGATTTATGAGCCATACATCGTGCGTAACCCGGAAACCTCTAATGATATCATAGTTTTCTTCAGAGATCTTGCACTTAGCAACTGGATAAGTTTCAACGTGGACTTCAAGGACGAAGAAGAGGCTGATATGGCAGCAAGGCGCTTCGTCATCGAACTGGCTAAGAGGCGGTTAACGGCACCGGGGGGCATCGTCGTCATCGCATTGGATGGAGAAAACTGGATGATAATACCGCAGTACCGGAGGTTTGCACCCTACTTTCTGAAACGCATAATAGAGTACATCGAGAAAAGCCAGGTTATAAAAACGACGACTCTGGAACAGTATCTACAGGGTCACAAGCCCTCTAGGGTACTTACCTACGTGCCTTACGGCTCATGGGTAAACCTCTCCGAGTCCCAGTGGACCGGGGGTGTGAAAGATGAGATGTGGGAGGAGGCTTTTAAAGCTCTGACCGTTGTCTTCTCCCTGTATAGGATTATAGGTGAAAACGCGCAAGCCCTAGCCCTCGATAGGAGCACCGAGCTTTTCCAAGCCATGAAGGCTTTAGCGATTGCCTTTGACAGCGACTTCTACTGGTATGGCGAAGTTCACAGAGAGCGCGAGTTTGTAAGAAGATGGGCGCAGCGTAGCATCGAAATAGCCGAGAACTTTGCAAAGAAATACATGCAAGCCTCCATAGTGGAGAAAGCTGATGATCATCTTGTGATTCAGCTCGAGAACAAGTCCCCTTACAGCCTTCACTTCTCGATTTTCGTTGAAGATAATGGCTTCAGAAGCGAAACTTTGGTGAAGCTTGAGCCTAACTCTAACAGGAGGATTACTGTTTACACACCGCTGAACGGAAGCCCAAAAGTAGTAGTCAAAGCGGGCGCAATAACACTTCCGGTGGCTCACTAATATCCTGCTACACTCTACTAAACTTGCTTATTACCTCCAGGGCTTTTTCGCGCGCGTACAAGCTACCCGAAAATGCTCTATGGACTCTGCGGTCTATGGCTTTTCTTTTCAAGCTCTAGAAGCTAAATTACAGTGCTCGTTTTCGCCTCGGGCTAGCATGGTAACAGGTTCGAGCTGCGGCTCGCAAGTCTTAAACCGAAGTGCCACGAAGTTATACCCGTGAGCGAGGCCGAGGAGAATGCTCGCATTATCGCTCTGACATTGGCGCTTGAAGGCATACGGGTCGCTGAACCAGGGGCGGCTGTGAAGCGCTATATATCTGTAAGCAACTCTGCAATTCAACTGCTGGACGGGACCGAGATACCACTCAAAGGCAGAGTGTATGTTGTCGGCGCGGGAAAGGCGTCTGGAGGCATGGCTCAGGCTGTCGAGGAAATTCTCGGAGATAGAGTAGCAGGCGGGGTGGTAGCCGTCCCAGAAGAGCTCGTGGGAAAATACTCCCTGAAGAAAATCAAGCTAGTAGGGGCAACCCATCCGAGAGCCTCACAGAAGAGCGTTGAAGCAGGGCGCTTGGTCCTAGAAACGGTTTCGAATCTGTCTGAGGAGGATGTGGTTATAGCTCTATTCTCGGGAGGAGGCTCAGCCCTCCTGGAGTACCCTGTGGAAGGCGTGACAATAGACGAGATAGGGGATCTGAGCATACTTCTGATGAAGCGCGGAGCAGATATATTCGAGTTAAACACCGTACGCAAGCACCTCTCTCGAATTAAAGGAGGGTGGCTGGCTCGGCACTCTCAACCAGCAACGGTGCTCACGCTTATGATATCTGACGTCGTAGGAGACAGAATGGATACCATCGCCTCGGGTCCCACTGTTCCCGACCCGACAACGTTTAAAGACGCGTACGCGGTACTTACTAGGTACTCGGTGTGGGATGAAGCCCCTGAGTCTATAAGAAAGTACATTGAGAAGGGATTACAGGGCCTCGCTCCAGAGACGCCTAAACCCGACGATCCAGTTTTCTTAAAAGTGATTAACAGGGTTATTGCAAGTAATATACAATCTTTGGAGGCTATGGCAGCTAAAGCCCGAGAGATGGGTTACGCGCCTCTAATACTAACATCTATGCTTGAGGGAGAAGCACGAGAAGTGGGCAAAGTAATAGCATCAATTGTAAAAGAAGTGAGAAGAACCGGTAACCCCCTACCACCGCCGCTCGCACTTCTCATAGGAGGCGAGACCACCGTGACTGTGAAGGGCGGGGGGATCGGGGGTAGAAACCAGGAACTGGCCTTAAGCTTAGCAATCTACTTGAAGGGAGTAAAAGGAGTGGCTGTCGCCTGCCTTGGAAGTGACGGGCGTGACGGTCCCACAGACGTAGCGGGCGCCGTCGTGGATGGCTCAACTTACGAGAAAGCCATATCTATGGGGCTGAGACCAGAAGAATTCCTTGAAGAGAATGACAGCTATGAGTTCTTCAAGGAAGTTGGGGGTCATATTAAGACAGGCTACACGGGTACGAATGTTAACGACTTCGTAGTAGCTGTTATTGAGGAGATATAGAGAAACAGTAAAAATGAAATAAAAATTTTTAGGGAAAAATGCCTAGAAGTGCCGTCTGCCTCCTCTTCTGCCTCTAAATCCTCCTTCCTCGAATTCCCTCTCAGATACGTTATTCTCGGAGTTCACGTTCTCGATCTTCTCATCGGAAGGTTTAATTGAGCCAAAGCGCCCAAGCCCCAACCTAAGCTTACCTTGATACAGTGACACGTACCCGTTCTGAAGCATCACTGTTTGTCCTATCATTTCACGGAACCTGTCGATCTCGTTGTCCCACGCCGTGAGTATAGCTACACCGGTTTCATCGCCAACAAGAACATCGGCTACGCGGTGCTCGGAACCATCACGTCTAGAGGTAATCTGCTTCTCATTGTCGACGTTGAGTACCTTGAAGGTTACAGAGAACCTTCGCGTGCTCGGAGTTATGTCAGCTATTTTTACTTCCCTTGTTTCTGAGCTATACATTCGCCTCTCATGTCGCCTTTTTAGGCGCGAGTCACTAGCACAGGCCACAGTAATATACCTGTCGTTTTTCTCGTCGCCATCCCCTAATCGTTGTGTTCGCCGCAAGTTGTAAGAAAACGGGTCTACTCGCCTTACCAGTCTTCTCTTCAAACGAAGTCACCATTTTTTTCGGTAGCTTCCGAGTAGCAACAAAAGGTGTCCCGCTCTCTAACGGCCTCTTTCTCTCCCATCTCTCAAAATAGAATCAATTGTCCAGAAGTGTAAACTACGAAAAGCTACGGTCTCTTTGTTCGAAGGGTTTACTTGCTTTTCTCAGTGAAATACCTCGTGAGAATGGCTCTAAGCATTATAATCGTCCCCAACAGGTCTCTGCGCAAGAAACCCTTCTTGTAAAGAAACTTGTCGCTCACGAGCCTCTTTCTCTGCACAATCTTTCGGTGGGCAAGACGCCTAGGCAAGTTAGAGATAACGTTTGCCGTCGCCTTTAAGTAGGCATATGCCTCGCGTCCCCTCAGCGATAGGCTTAGCATTAGGACATTCAAATATGCTAGGTAGAGAGTAGACACCAGGCTTGTAGCCATGTTTTCGGCTTCAAGGTTTTTTATAATGTTTAGAAGCCTGTTCCTAAAACCGAAGTAAAGCTTATCGTACCGGAGCCTGTTCTCGAACTTATCCTCGTGGTAGACAATCGCCCGAGGCTCATAAGCCACCGCGTAGCCCTGTAACCTAACTCTCCAGCTGTAATCAGTGTCGTCATCGTAAATAAAGTACGTGTCGTCGAAACCCAAGGCCTGAAAGTACAGCTCACGCCTAGTTATCATGAAAGCGGACGAGGCTGCAAATATTTCCAGTGGCTCCTCATACGCCCCAGCTTCCTGCCCATACGTAGTCACCCACGTTCCGGCAATGTCAAGCCCCAAACCCATATGGTCCATTTTCCCACGGTTGCTTTTAGAGACAACTTTCGCCTGCAGAATGCCGATTCGAGGCTCCTTCTCCATCGTTTCAACTAGAAAACGTATCGCTTCCGGCGTGACGAAGACGTCATTATCCATAAAGATCAGGTATTTGGATTCCGGATCGCTTGCTACTGCCCCGATGTTGTGAGATGCGGAGGCACCGATGTTCGAGTCAAAGTGGACAACCTTGATTGCACGGTCTTTGAAATCCTCTCTTATCTTCTCCTCTAAACTCTGAGTCAGCGAATCAACAACTACAACCTCGAAATCAGGGTAGTCGCTTCTTAGGAGGCTCTCCAAGCAGCGCCGAAGCACATCATACGACCTGTAGTTCACAACAACAACGCTAACCCTTGGTAGACCATTCACGCGCCCTCTAACAAGCAGGACCATTAAATTACTTTAGCATACTTATATGAGCAGGCTTCCTACACCACACGTGGTCTGATCATGAAAACGTCGCTTACAGCGTGGTTAAGACGACACGCGGTGCTCTTGGCTCAACTCATCCTAATCATCGTCATAGTCCTTTACATCGCCCAGGGCTTCGACGTCGAGGAGTTTTTCCAAGCAATTTCCTCGGTTAACCCTCAGCTACTTCTATACCTCGTACTCTTCGAAGTAGCCTACTACCTTTCTCACGCGTTAGCCTACTGGGCTTTAGCCTACAAAAGGTTTAGGCTCCGCTTGAGGGACGCTGTGGGAGGAACTATGCTTGCCTGGCTCGTAGATCTCCTATTACCCAGCGCTTTCATCGAAGGTGACATAGTTAGGATTGTTTTTCTAAAGCAGTACGGTGATTGGGCTGAGTCGATAAGCTACGGTCTCTTCTTTCGCTTCCTCCTCAACACTACGCTATCCATTTTCATACTCGTAGCTTCTCTCCTCATCGTGAACATATATGTGGGGTTCTCTCACTACATGCTACTTTATGCCTCGGCCGTCCTCCTCTCGATCCTTAGCTCAGCTCTTATCGCACTTTTCATTTTTAATGCACAGAAATTAAAATCCTTCATGTCCAGACTCGTCTCAAAGCTCCCCATCAACAATAAGCACGCACTTCTGAACGACCTCAACAAATTCCTGGATTACGTCTCCGAGACATCTAGGGATTTCTCTCCGTACAACTTCTACCTTTGGCTCGCCGTCATCGCCCTGATGGGGCAGTGGGTAAGCGGGATAATGACCCCCTACTTCTCTTTGAGGTGCGTGGGCATCGATATTAATCCTCTGCTGATAGCTCCAGGGTATACAATACTTTCTACACTCTCACTAGCGTCTATAGGAGTACCCTTCATGATCGGGAGCGTGGACGTCGCCTTAATTACACTCTACATCATCCTCGGGGTCCCTAAAGAGCGCGCGGTCCTGGCTACACTGATAGGCAGAAGCGTGACAATACTCGTGACCCTCTCCCTAATATACCCCATAGGAGTCTACTACTCAAAGAAGATTTTCTCCGAGAAGAATCTGAAGGAGATTAAAGGTACTCTCACGAGGCTAGCGAGAGACTACGGCATCGAAGTCCCGTTCCTAAAACCCTGAGCGCAGTCTCGCTAGCCAAACGTTTCTCGGAGCTCCCTTCGAACCCTGTCCCTAATTCTCTCGTCGAGAAAGCTATCAATGCTTTTTATACCCGATAGCGTTGAAACTGCGATCACGTGCGAGCATATCCCTTTCTCCTGGAATCCTTTGCATGTGCACGTCAGCCTCCCACCCTCCACTCTGACGAGGTGTTTACCGTTTTTACCCATAACGTAGTACAGGTACGGGCTTATCTTCACCACGCGCCCTTCAGCCAGTAGCCAGGCCGCTCTAGCTATCATCCTATCCAAAGGAATTTCCCGCTGCATCGTAGCTTCTCCTTTTCCCTCAGCGTTATTCGCCGACATTACGGTAGATTTTAATTCCATACCGACTTATTAAGCTTGAGCCTCATGAAGCGTATTGCGATTATATCAGATACCCACGATAACCTCGATGCCGTGAACGCATTTCTCGCGAGAACTGGTGGTAGTATCGATGCTATCATACATGCAGGCGACATTGTTTCCCCGTTCACGCTAAGGTTATTCAAGGGGTTTAAGGTGTACGCGGTGTTCGGCAACAATGATGGCGAGAAGCTTTTACTTGCGAAAACAGCGGAGAACGTTGGAGTCGTACTAGAGGAGGCCCCCCTCTTCCTCAAGATCAATGGAAGAAGCATTGCCGTGATTCATGGAGCCTCCACACCGGAGAAAACTGAACAGTTGGTTGAAGCCCTGGCTAGGAGTGGTCTTTTCGACATCGTGGTCTATGGTCACACGCACAGAGTGGACGTCCGGAAAATAGGAGAAACGCTTGTGGTAAACCCCGGCGCTCTCTCGGGGTACCTTGCTACTACGCGCACCTTCGCTGTAGTTGACTTAGAAAAGCTTTCAGTGGAGGTAATTGAGGTGTAGCAAGCCTTGGACAGCATGGCGCTTCTGAGCCTCATCCGGGAGGCAGCTAGAGAGGGTGCTGAAAGGGCTATTGAAGCCATCAAGCTAGGGACAGCTGGTAGCGTTGTAGGCAAGGGTAAAGGCGGTGATTACTCGCTTCAGGGCGATGTGGCGTCCGAGGAGGCTATCATAAACTATCTCCGTCAACACATGGGGGGGTTAAGGGTAATATCGGAGGAAGCCGGAGAACTTTCCTACGGGGAGAGTCCCACATATACATTCATTATAGACCCCATCGACGGAAGCAGGAACTACAAGCGCGGGCTACCCTTCTTCGCCATCTCTATTGGCGTTGTGGAAGGCGAGACCTTAGACGACCTCATTGCAGGCGTTGTGTACGCTCCTCTCCTAAACATGGAGTTCACCGCTGTCAGAGGTCAAGGCGCTTGGCTGAACGGGAAACCAATTAGAGTGACATCTCAGGATGATCTTGCCAACGCTCTAGTCTTCGTTGGAGCTACGCCTAAGGCTGTCTTTCTCCCACAAGTTTATGCGCTCATGCTCACGCTTAGGGGGGGTGTAGTCAGGAGCCTAGGTAGCGCCAGCCTAGAGCTCTCGTTTGTGGCATCGGGAGGTGTAGACGCTTACATAGACCAGTGGGGTACCATGAGGGTCATTGACGTCGCGGCAGCTATCCTTATAGCGCGTGAAGCGGGTGCCTGGGTTAAAGTGAGGGGCTCTCTCAATGAGCGGGGAGCTGTTTCACTTAAAGAGAAACTAGCAGTAATAGCCGCCTCTACTGAGAAGCTTGGGAAGCAGCTGGAGGCTGTTTACCGCGAAGCGCTCAACATGGACTTCACAGAGATGTTCTATGCCTCGTGATATTCTCTACCTTGACGCCCACGTACACCTCTACGAGTTCCAGGTGGAGGACGTTGAGCGCTTCGTCTCATCGGGCATACGACTGATCGCGGTTTCAGAGGATTACCTTTCATCCCTCAAAGTCTTGGAAATCCGCGACTCCTACCCAGAGAACGTCCTCGCTTGCGTGGGGTTGCACCCTTGGAACCTGAAAGAAGAGGGCGCGGCCACCCATGAGGTAGATCTGATCGAGGCCCTTATCTCAGATGCGGATTGCGTAGGCGAGGTTGGGCTCGACTTGAAGTTCGTAGCTGCCACGTTCCCGTTGCAGAGAAAAATCTTTGAGCGCTTTGTAGAGCTCGCCAGAACGCACAACAAGCCTATGAACATCCACTCCGCTGGAGCGTGGCGTCAAACACTGGAGCTTTTAAAGCAACATGGTGTGAAAAGCGCTGTTTTCCACTGGTACACCGGCCCCCTAGATCTACTACCGGAGTTACTTTCTTCAGGTTACATGATAAGTGTGAACGCCTCACTGCGCTTACAGCCGAAGGCTAAGCAGGTAGTATCTGCGGTTCCGGTGAGCTCGATGCTAACAGAGAGCGACGGACCCTACCACTATAGGGGCCTTACTCTCACCCCACTTTTGATCCCAGAGCTAATAGCAGAAATAGCCTCCTTGAAAGGTATCCCCGAAGACACCCTGAGGAAAGAAGTGCTCGGGAACGCCAAAAAGCTTTTTAATAGGTAATCGGCGTCTTCCTGCTGAATAGGATCTTCCTTCGATGAAGAGTACTCCCGGTGCCGATGCGATGAGGGGAACTTACCCTGCGGATTCTGGCAGAATTCGTCTTCTCAGACGGTTTGGTACTCATCACCTTTCAGTGTCGCAGGTGCTCATCAGCAATTAGCTCAAACACTACGTCCTAATTATGCTTTCACCGAGCTCACTGCCGTGGAATCCCCTCGCATCAACGCAGGTGGCTTGCGCGCGAAACGCGTGTACACGATGCTGAGCGAGTTAATGTAAGTTTTTTAAGTTTCGTCGGGCTGTGAAACCTGTGCGTACGCTTGAGTGCAGGGGGTATAGGATCTTCGTTTACAGGGAACTGACGCTCAGGCACGGCATCTTGGTGCAGGGGCTACCTGGGATAGGCTTGGTGGGGAAGATCGCCGTTGATTACATTGTCTCGACGCTCGGGCTGGAGAAAGTGGCCGAGCTCGTGGGCCCTGGGCTACTCCTCCCCGTCGGAAACGCTGGGGTTTTTGTCGACCAAACGGGAAGCCTGAGGCTTCCATCCTACAAATTCTACCTCTATAGCGGCGAGGAGCATGACATCCTTTTTCTAACGAGCGAGGTTCAACCCGTCAGTTGGGCTCAGTATGATGTCGCGGATTGTGTTCTCGACTTCTTCAGCTCTCTTGGTGGTGAAAAAGTTATAGGGGTCTGCGGGACATCCTCCGAGACTCCGACAGTTGAGGTTGTTTTCACGGTAGCTGGCTCTGGATCAGCACCGGAGCTCGAAGCCCTCGGCCTCAAGCGTAGTGCTGGCGGGACCATAACCGGGGCGTGCGGCCTTCTACCTGCGTTAGCCGCGCTAAAAGGCATTGAAGGCCTCGTCATAATGGGAAGCACGCACACTCCCGAGCCGAACTTTGAATCTTCGCGGGAGGTGGTTAGAGTTCTGTCAAAAATTCTGAAGCTTGAGGTGAATCTGGAGGGCCTGGACAAGCTTATTCAGGAAGAGAAAGCGCGGGAAGAGGAGCTGAGGAGAGAGATCGAGAGAGCAGAACAGGCTGAGGAGAGAAAAGAAGGCTTGCCGAGCTGGTACGTCTAGCTCCAGCTCACCGCTTCCCAGTCCTCCTCCAGGATTTCTCCTGCTACAATCGATTCAAACATCTGCCACATCTTCTCTAATTTCTCATCGTCTTGGGTTCGCTTCATCAGCTCGCGCCAATCGTTCCAGCTCTCAAAGAGGTAGATTTCTAAAAGCACTGCCTCACCCTCCGCCTCTCTTATAAGCGTTAGCTTCTTAAACTCCACGGAGTAGGATCGCATGATTGAGTCCATCTCTCTGATTAGCGCAACCGCCTCAGACAACCTCTCTGATCTGACTTTGTACCGAAATGTCCTCGAATACACAACAAGTCAGGGCAAGCTCGGTTTAAATATTCGCCGATCACTGATGACATGAGCTTAGGTGAGGTACGGAGACATACTGTTGCTTGCAATCATTACGATCCTGATACTTTTGGTAGCCACGGGTGAACCAAGAGAACTCTATGTTCCAAGCGTGGCTAAACAGGATGTTAACGCGGCAGTTTTTCTGGGGTTTGTAGCCTTAGTTTCGGTAGGTATTTACGTAGCAAGGTACGATGTCGCGGAGGTGATCCGCGAGCTCCTCAAAAGAGATAAGAATAGAGGAGAGAGTAGGGGAAAAAGCTTTGCTTTCTCCCTGCTGTTCAACCTTCTTCTCCTGCTGCTAGTACTCCTGGTAATAAGCAGGAATCCATCCAAGGAGGAATATCAGGTTCAGCTTAACACCATGCCCGCTAACACCTCTCTAAATCAGGAATTCAACACGTCGGGTACGCGGTTAAACTCCACTGTCACCACTTTCTATCCGCAAGCCTCGGGGAAACTCTTGCCCTATACGCCCTGGATAGCCTCAGTTCTATTGGGATTAGCCATTGCCTCAGTTTTTCTTACGGCTCGGATTAGCCGCAGAGAACAGGTAAACAGCAAATTGGCCACGAGAGAAGTGCGTGAAGCAATTCTGGAGGAATCAAAGCAGGCTCTGACTATGATCAGATCCGACTTATATGTTAGGCGCGTTATATCCGAGCTATACAAATCTTTTTGCCGAGAGCTTAACAAGAGGCGAGTTGACACGCCAGGGCAGATGACAGCTCGAGAAATAATGCAGCGTACAATTATCTTGATACCTACCATCCCGATCGCCCCCCTAGAGGATCTAACGTACCTTTTCGAGAAGGCCCTATACAGCGATTATCCATTGAACACGGAAGACCGCGAGCGCGCTGAGAAAGCCTTAGCGTCTCTAATCAACCACCTTGAGGCGACGTAGAGTGGAGAGAGCTGTCAAGACTCTGCTCGTTTTAGCGTCTATTTCACTCGCTGTTGCCGTAGTCTACGAAGCGTACGGTTTGCGGCTGGCATGGAGTATAGCGTGGCTTTCGTCGCTGCTTTTAGCGGCTGTAGCCACCCTGCAGGTAGTCGTTATGATGCTTAAATCCCTGAATCGCCCTAAAAGGAGAATCAAAATCGAGAGCGAGGAGTATAAGGGGCTAATCTATGAAGTGGAAGAAGCGTTGAGCAAAGGACACGAGCCTTCCCCTAAAGAACTCAAGAAAAGGATTTTTCAGGGAGCCTAAACGAATATTAACAGTATCTCTCATTCAAAAACGGTCAACGAGATGCCTGATAAACAGCTCTTCGAGAGGCTCTATGCTGAGATCGAAAAGGCTATTGTCGGAAAGAGAGATGTCGTTGAGAAAGTTTTAGTCACGCTCCTAGCTCAAGGTCACCTGCTCATCGAAGACTACCCGGGAATGGCTAAAACCCTTCTAGCTTCATCTTTTGCTCAGGCGCTTGACCTGGAGTTTCGGCGTGTGCAATTTACCCCGGATCTACTACCCTCGGACATCACAGGGGGCTACATTTATGACCCAAAGATTGGGGATTTCAAGCTTAGAAAAGGACCGATATTCACGAACATTCTTCTCTCTGACGAGATAAACAGAGCCCCGCCGAAGACGCAGAGTGCGTTGCTGGAAGCCATGCAGGAGAGGCAAGTTACAATAGATGGGAGTACGTTTGCTTTGAACGAGCCTTTTATGGTTGTAGCCACCCTCAACCCGATTGAACTCGAAGGAACATACCCTTTACCGGAGGCCCAGCTGGATCGCTTTCTGATGAAGGTAAAGATGGGATACCCTAGCTTCGAAGAGGAGAAGATGATTTTGAGAAAACGCATCGAGCGGAGAGCGGATAAGCCTATAATCAACAAAGTCGTCTCGCGGGATGAGATCCTCGCACTTCAGAGAGCCGTAGAAGACGTCTACGTGGACGAGAGTATCCTCGAGTACATAGTGAAGTTGGTCGCCGCTACCAGACGACTGAAGGAGGTAGAAGTGGGGGTCAGCCCGAGAGGCGCAGAGGCTCTGATGAAGGCCTCAAGAGCCCTTGCATTCATACGAGGCCGAAAGTACGTCATTCCCGACGATGTAAAGGAGCTCGCTGTTCCAGTTCTAGCACACAGACTTGTACTGAGGGTTGAGAGCGCAATCAGGGGTTTCACATCCGAGGAGCTTGTCAAACAGGTTCTTGAGAAAACCGAGGTTCCGAGAGAAGTAAGGGATTAACGTGTTGACGGAGAAGGGTTGGGCCACAGCGATACTAGCATTGCTAATTGTTTCATTAGCTGTAGGTCTGCAAAAGTGGAGCCTCCTCCTCTTCTCCCTTCCGCTAATCTACTCTTTAATCTTAAGTCGGCAAGCCCCAGCTACGGGTACAGTGCGTGTTGACTTATCTCGAGAGCTCTCCAGAACGAGGCTTATTGAAGGCGAGGAGCTTGAAGTCAACCTGAGAGTAAAGAACCTCTCAAACTCTCCGCTAATTCTAGGCCTCGAGGATAAGATAGCGGAACCTCTTACAGTCGTGGAGGGCGCAAACAAGGGCATCCTGGTTCTGAGGCCGCGTGAGGAGAAATCAGTCAAGTACAGGGTTTCTTCTATAAAGAGAGGTCATTACGAGATAGGTCCTGCTATAGTCGAGATATACGATCCTTTTCTAATGAGAAGAGTGGAGAGGTTCAGCTTCGAACAGGATAAAATCGTGTACTTACCCAAACTGCTAAGAAAATACCGCGTAGGCTTGGCTGCAACCTACACTATTCCCAGGACAGGCGAAATAGTCTCAAAAAGACCCGGTGAGGGCGGAGATTTCCTGGAAGTTAAAGAAGCTCAAGGAGGGGTTTTGCGCCGCATAAACTGGAAGGCGACAGCTAAGCTTCAAAAGTGGATGGTTAATGTCTTCGAGTCTGAGAGGCTCACCAACGTAATCGTAGTTCTTGACGTGAGTGGTAGGAGGATCCTGGGTAGAGAAGTCGAGGATTTCGTTGACGCTGTAGTAAGGGTAGCCGCCTCATTGGTGTTTGGATTGACACTTTCAGGCTACCGCGTCGCGATGCTTGTTGTGGGAAACTACCGCGACTGGGTTAAACCGGGCTCAGGGAAAAGGCACCTGATCAGGCTCTTGTCTGCACTAGCTGACGTGCGCTACTTGCCCACAAGACAGATCGTCGACTACGGCGAAGTCTTCAAAAGGATCTCGTACATCCTCTCTCCCTCGGGCTCATCCGTCGTCGTCATTTCTTCTTTCACAGAGGAAGAGGTCTACAGAATAATCTCGGAGGCTGAAGGCATGGGCTACAGCATAACGTGTATAGCCGTTAACCCATTCGAGATACCAAGCCTGCGTATCCTCAGGTCGAAAAACCTTCTCTCAGAGATCTGGAGAGAGGGGATACTGGAAATTTTACCTCGCAAATCAAGAAGAGCCGTTGTGGTAGAGCCCTATGAGTGAGCAAGGTTTTCTCGCCTTAACCCTCTTAATCCTCTGCGCTTTGACGGTGCTGTTGTTAAGGCTTCCGATCACCTACACGCTCGTTTTTATCTCACTTCTAGCACTGGAGTTCGCCGGTTACCGCGCCTCCCACGTGGAGGTTATCGAGTCTGCATTCTCCACCATGTACCTATTCTTGGTCATACTAACTGCCTTTGATCAATTAGACCTAGTTTCTGCGATGTTTCTAGGCCTCCTTTTGATAGCCTCGCGGGACTCGTTACACATAATCGGTAAAGGGACTTTAGCTGGGGTGCATTATGTCTTAAACTGGTACACGCCGCTCTACATAGCCTTAACGCTCGTGCCCCTCATCTGGGAGAGCGTTGAAAGCATACAATGGAGGCCCCCCTCACTTGCCATAACTCTGACAGTCGCGGCTATCGTCTATGTCATTTACCGGATTGCGAGCGAGGCGACTCCTTGAATCGCATTTCGAGGATACTTAGGACTCTTGGTATGACAACGGGAGCTTGCTCGTTGGCCTCTACGGTTATGAGTCTCCCCCTCTCTTCGTAAAAGCGTATAATCGGCGTGAATTGCTCGTGGAAAACTTTCAGCCTCTCTCTGATCACTTCAGGCCGATCGTCACGTCGAATGATAAGAGGTCCACCGCACTTGTCACACACTCCTGGCACCTTGGGAGGCATGTATTTAACGTGGTAGATGGCGCCGCAGTTAGCGCACACGCGACGCCCGCTAAGCCTCTCTATTATAACATCCTCCCGAGCGATGAAGTTTAAGACTAGATCTGGCTTTGCGAACTCTTCGAGAGCAAGAGCCTGGGGTAACGTCCTGGGGAAGCCATCCAGTATGAACCCGTTCCTGCAATCGGTTTCCTGAAGCCTCCTCTTAACTATCTCTATTACAAGGTCATCAGGCACTAACAGGCCTTTGTCCATGTACTCTTTCACAAGCTTCCCAAGCTCGCTGCCCTTCCTAGCCTCCTCTCTGAAAATGTCGCCCGTAGATATGTGAGGAATACCGTATCTTTCACTGACAGCCTGCGCGTAAGTTCCCTTCCCGACGCCCGGAGGACCTATAAATACGAGCTTCACGTCGTTCCTCCCGCTCACTTTCACAAGATATCTAGTTAAAAATTTATGTAGCTAAGCCTGTGTATTTGTGACCAAGATGCCTTGGAACCACGAGGATCTCGTTCTGAAGGCGCTCGATGTAGGCTCGAGCCTCGGGGCTCGATACGTCGAAGCTAGGTACCACAGGCATAGCAGGAGTAGCCTCTTTTCCAGGAACGGAGAGGTCATCGGGACGGAGTCTTCTGTCTCGGAGGGCATAGCAGTCAGAGTTATCGCCAACGGGGCGCTTGGCTTTGCTTCAACCACTATTCTCACAGAGGAAAGTGTGAGGAAGACTGTTGAAGACGCTTTCAGAAAGGCGCAGGCTCACAGCAAGCTCGTAAAGAAGCCCATTGAGTTTTCCCAGGAGAGGCTAGGAAGAGCCACATATGAAGTGAATGAGGTTAAACCCTTCACGAACGTTAGTGTAGAGGAGAAGGTATCCTACCTCTTTGACTTGTGGAAAAACGTCAGCTCCTCTGTTTCTACCGCGCGCGTCGCCACGCTAACATCCTGGATCGGGGAAAGCGTGGAAGAGAAGGTGGTCGCGAACACTGACGGTGCCTACATCAAGAGCAGGATACCTCGGCTCTCTTTAGGCTACAACGTCGTCGTGACCTTGCCTTCTCAGGGGACCATCCAGCGCTTCTTCTCACATGGCGCGTCGGGCGGGTACGAGCTCCTCGAGAAGTGGAATGTGATCGGTTATCTCCCGGAAGATGTGCGGAAGTTTGAGAAAATAATTCTAGAGGCAAGGTCTCCCCCAACGGACAGACCTGTTGACGTAATAGTGGGTAGCGAGATCGTCGGGCTTATGGTCCACGAGAGCTGTGGGCATCCCAGCGAAGCAGACAGGATACTCGGGCGCGAAGCCGCGCAGGCTGGAAAGAGCTTCATAAAACCTGACATGTTGGGCGAAAAAATAGGAAGCGAGTATGCAACTGTGATAGACGACCCCACAATTCCGGGAAGCAACGGCTTTTACCTTTACGACGACGAAGGGGTCCCTGCCCGTCCAAGGTTTCTCTACAAGGAGGGCAAGATAAACGAGTTCCTGCACAACCGCTGGACAGCAAAGCTCTTCGGGGTTAACAGCAACGCGGCCGCCAGGGCCATGAGCCACGAGTCCGAGCCCATAATCAGGATGGCGAACACCTACTTTAAGCCCGGCGACTACACGTTCGAGGAACTCCTAGAGGACGTGAAGTTTGGCGTGTACATTAAGAGTTACATGGAGTGGAACATCGACGACGAGCGGTGGAGCCAAAGGTACGGTGGCCTGGAGGCATACCTGATTGAGAACGGGGAGTTGAAGAACCTAGTGAAAAATCCCGTCCTGGAGCTCACGACAAAGACATTCTACAGCAGCGTGGATGCCGCGGACAAGAACCTGGAGTTTTATGCCGGCACCTGCGGGAAAGGCGAACCAATGCAGGGGGTACCTGTGTGGTTCGGGGGTCCAAACGTTAGGGTGAGAAACATTTTGTTGCGGGTGATAGCGTGATGGACCTGTTAGAAGTGGGTACTAAGGTTAAAGAGAAAGCCCTCGAGATTGGCTTCGACGAGGTTGCAGTCGGGGTAACCGCAACCGAGAGCGTTATGGTAAAGTTTGCTAACAGCGAACCCAGCGTCGTACAAAACTGGTCAACTATCGAGGTTGGTGTCTACGTTACGAAGGGCCAAAGGATACTCGGGACTAGCGCGCCTGTAAGCTCGCTGGAAGACGCGTACAGGATCCTTGAAAAACTCTATGCGATGCATCATAGGCTTCCTCCAAGTATGCTCTACGCTCCTCTCCCCGAGCCAGGGAAGTCAGCGGTGCTTCAGGGGCTAGTAGACAAGAAGCTCATCGAATCAATCCGCGACCCATCCGGCATTTCTGAGGCTATAGTTGAAGCCGCAAACCGCTATAGAATAGACTACTTCGCCGGAATGCTCCAGATCTCGCACGACAGGAAAGCCCTGGTGACGAGCAAGGGTGCGGAGATGCAGGAGGAGTCCACATACCTTAAGATGTACATCCGCGCGTTCGCCGGTGAGGGGTCGGGACAGTGGTCGTTAGGCACTAGGAGGCTGGATATGAGGAGAGTCGAGGAGGTGGCGGAAACCGCGGCAGACTTCGCCTTCCGCTCCAGGGTGCAGGAGGAAGTGCAGCCTGGGAGGTACAACATCCTGCTTTCACCAATGGTTGCTGGGAACCTCTTCAACTACATCGCCGACATGGCGCTCGCCCACAGCGTGCTGATGGGTAGCTCGATATTCATGAACAATCAGCCTGGAGATAGGGTTGCCTCCGAAGCGTTAACCATCGAGGACGCCCCCCACCTTGCGGAGCTACCAGGCTCCACCTCGTTCGACGACGAGGGGATTCCAACCTACAATAAGCCGATAATAGAGAAGGGTGTGCTCAAAACACTTCTTCACAACACCAAGACTGCCTCGAAGTTCGGCGCTAAGACAACCGGAAACGCTGGCCTCGTGTTTCCGCGATTATGGGCTCTCAACGTGAGGCCTGGGGACTACAAGTTCGAAGAGCTCTTGAGCGAGATGAAAAACGGCCTTATAGTCACCAACAACTGGTACACCAGGCTTCAAAATTACGTTGAGGGCATCTTCTCTACCATAACCAGGGATGCGATATTCATCGTGAAAGACGGCGACATTGTCGGCGCGGCTAGGAAGCTCAGAATAGCCGACTCGTTCCCGAGGATGCTTCAGAACATAGTTGCTGTTGGCGACACGCCCTACGACATGTACTGGTGGGAAGTCGAGACACCTACTAGAACACCTTACATTCTAGTAAGAGATCTGGGAACCTCCAAGCACACCGCTTAAGCCTAAGCTTTTCTTTCTACTCCCTCTGATGGCTACTAGAGCGAATACTGTAGCTACGAAAATGGCGATGATCACCAGAATAGTGACGTACACGCTCGTACGCTTCAACGCTGGAGTTGGAGCACCCTCGAGAGCAGCAACGCTTCTTTCGTCCAAAAGCCTGTCCCCGGAGAAAAGCTGGACTACAACGTTCTTCGAGTCCACGTAGGGGAAGGCAACCTCCTTCTCTTCCCTGGAAAAAAGGTAAATCTTCCTAACCTGCTCCGAACCTCCTTTAACGTAAACGTAGACGTAGCCGCTGCTACCTCCAGTATTCTTTATCTTCAAACGCAGTGTACCGCCCTCTAGGACTGCATCCGTTATCGCGGCGGTAACTTCGGGGGGCTCGCCAACGTGTTTTAACCCGGGGATCACGAGGATGAAACTGTATATGTCAGGGGCCTCCTGCTCGTTGAAGTTGATCCACATAAGTCTGCCCTGCCCTTTAGCAGAGGGGCCGTGGGCGAAGAAGGGCTCCCATGCGAAGTTCTCAAGAGTGGTGCCGTTGAACACTATCTCTAAAACATCTATCCAGCTCCGTGGATCAGTGCTCGTGAAGCTGTCGCGAAGCTTGACTTCAAACACCGAGTCGTTTATCTTTCTTACGTAGTTGCTGGTGTTCAAAAACACCTTTACTGACAAAACGTAGGCGCCTCGGAACTCCGTCATCTTGCCTGTACCCGCCGCGTCGCAGAGCACCGATTCACCGTACCTTTTATCCATCTGCGTCAAAACCTGGAAGTTGAGTAGCCTAGGGTTGTCGGAGAACATCAGGAGTATGTAGCTTAGCGTCTGAGAGGTTTGGTTCCTCATAGCTACCTCAACCTCTTTGTTCTCGAACAGGCTCTTACCGTCGACCGTAAAGGGGTGCAACTTAGCGTCAACAGTAGCCGTTCCGTCAGCGTTGAAAGTCACCCTGAAGTTGAGAGCGATCCAGTACGACGGCTGTGATCTTGATTCTGTGGCATGCAGCGTGAGGAGTCCCAGCAAGATGATCAGCAAGCTCCTCCTCATGAGAGCTCACCGTCGAACCAGTACTCGATGTAGCTCAAGGTCATGTAGCTGGGAATGCAGCTGCTCGTCAACGACGATCCATAGTACTTGGTTTCTTCGAAGCCGAAAACCACGTGCCTTGCGCTGAACCGCCCAACATTAGGTGACATTCCATCCAGCATGTCCACGTCGATCCACCCGTACGGGTCTATGTAAACCTGAGGCCACATGTGCCCGCCCCAGTGGCTCAGGATCGCCTCGCCCTCCTCCTCAACGGTGCTCATGTTAAGCCACATGTGCTCCTTGTAGCTTGTCAGCAGGAAGCCGTAGGCGGCTCTGGCGGGAATTCCCAGCGAGCGTGCCATGGTTATGAAAACATCCGAGACTTCAACGCAGTCCCCCTGAATAGCGTAGCCCCTACCGGTATACACTAGAGCGTGGTTGCTCCCGCTACGCCCCAGGTTCACGGTGTACCTAACTCTGCCAACGACCCAGCTCGCAAGCCTATCAACTACCTCTAGCGGAGCGTCCCGGTAGGCGGTATCATAGGCGATTTTTACCAGGGTTGCGTTGTATATATCCCAGTACATGGTAGACCTTGTGTACTGCCTTACTAGCTCTCCCTGGGGCCATACCCCCCGGCTCTGCGCCCTGTCGATCTCGTATGGCGTAACGATAACTCTGTATGTCACGTTAACCCAGACCCTCTCGTTTGGCCTAGCCGTCACAGCAGCCACTGCGAACACGTTGCCATCCTCGTCCTGCAGGAGCCTGATAGGCCTGGGCTCTATCTTTACCACGTAGCTTTGCTGGAAGCTCGTGTTCTGGGGGAGTGAAATGTATATGTAGTCATTAACCGTGACGTTGTTGTTATTCACTAGGAGGAAACGTCCGACGATTGTGTAAGTTACCTGAGACCCGAGCTTAAAACCTGAGGAAGAAGTTGTGAGAGGAGACAGGGGGAGAAAAACCACCGCTAGAACAATACACGCGAGAACCAACCTATAGCTACTATGACCCATCATCAGTAACCTTTCTACCTGGTTTATAAGCACACCTCTTCACGACTGTTCCGGATTTCCCCTCAATAACCTCGGGAAGCCTATCAAGGCTACCTATACGTGCCTCTCTACCTGTTACGCTGGCGTAGAGCACCGACGCCTCCACCTTAGGACCCATGCTCCCTTTTGGGAAGTAACCTCTCTCTAGTAGCTCCTCAGCCTCCTCGCAGCACATCTCCCGAATAACAGCCTGGCTCGGCGTACCGAAATCGCGGTAAACACCTTCGACATCCGTTAGAATGACAAAGGCGTCCGCGTCCAGTGATATCGCCAATAGTGACGAAGCGAGGTCTTTGTCGATCACAGCGTCAACGCCCTCAAGCCCTTGGTTTCCTCGAACAACAGGCACGCCCCCGCCCCCCACGGCAACCGTAACCTCAAATCTCTCAATAGAAGCCCTTATCTGCTCGAGCTCAATTATCTCTCTAGGCCTCGGGGACGGGACAACGCGCCTCCACCCCTTCCCCTGAACGAATATCAAACTCCACCCCCTTTGCCTGAGCCTCTCCACCTCGCTCTCAGGGTAATACGGCCCAATAGGCTTAGACGGGTTGAGGAAAGCGGGGTCACCGGGATCCACGAGAACCCTTGTCGGAACCACGTTAACCCTGACTTCAGGGCAGCATCTCTCGAAGGCTGTCTGGATCATGTACCCGATAAGGCTCTGGGTCATGGCAACACAGGCGTGTAGCGGCATTGGGGGGACCTGCGCAGCACACTCCTGCTGAAGGTACAAGTTACCAACCTGAGGCCCATTCCCGTGCGTGAGCACGACCCTGTAATCTTCTGCTAGACGCGCCAGAGCCGGTGCGACGCGTGAAAGGTTTTCAACCTGCTCCTCAAATGTTCCAGCCTGGCCCTTACGGATGAGAGCATTCCCGCCAAGCGCTACAACGATAGTCTTCTTCACATAAGGTTCCTAACGAAGCTAAATATAAAGAACACTCAGAATAAATTTAAGCGGAGAAAACGAAGAAAAGAAAAACCTTTCGCACTACCTCCCCGGAAAACAGTTAAAGTTCTGGAGCCCCCTTCACGAACTCCTCAATGCTTCTCTCAACCAGCTTTCGAGCCTGCTCGTACAGCTGTATAAGGAGACGCCCCTCCGGAGTTAGCGACGTACTTCCTCTCTCCCCGCCACCCCTATGCGATTCAACCACCTTCTTTCCCAGAAGCTTTTCAACGCGTTGCAGGTACCTCCATGCGAAGCTGTAGGAAACTCCCAGCTCCTCAGCTGCCTTGACCAGAGAGCCTTTTTCTTCAATCTTCTTGAGAAGTAGGTATCCACCCTCTCCTATGAGAGGCTTCCCGTTAGCAGTAAGCCAGAGTTTAGTCCTCGCTGATATCTTAACCAAATCATCCACCGGCTATTGGTGGAAAGATAGCTATCACGTCACCATCTTTCAGGCTTACCTCACCGATGAACTGTATGTGCCTGCCGTTCACAAGGATTAGCCTGTCGCTTCTGTAGCTACCGTCCTCGAAGACCTCTCTAACGAACTCCTTGCCGAGCACCCTGGCGGCGTTCTCGATAGCCTCCCTGAAGTTGCCGCTTGTCTCAACCTCAACCTCTTTAACACCGTACTTATCACGTAAGGTAGCAAACAACAATATCTTAACTTTAGCCACGGAAAACTAAAAGAGAAGGCAAAGAAAACCTTTTCGGTTTAAAGCTCGATGCCCAGCTCCTTCAGCTTCTCCTTCGTGGGAACTCCGTCGACCCAGCCGCGGAGCTGGTAGTACTCTTTGAGCATCTTGTCGAGCTCGACAACCTGGCCCTTCGCCGGGCCCTCCGGCATCGGCTCGTGCGTCAGCCTCCTCGGTAGAGTGTCGTCCTTGGCCGAGAACCCGTAGAGCGACATCATGTAGCGCTCAAGGTTGTATATCCTCTCACCGATCTTCATGACATCATCTGCCGTGAAGTTAAAGCCGGCAACTGTGTTGAATAGGTCCGCGTAGTCCTTGGCGCCGATCTCGAACGTGGTGAACAGGCAGTTTACAGCGGAGTTGACTACGCTGGTGAGGTCCTGGAACACCTTCACCCACTGGGCCTTCCCCTCAGGTGTCCGCGGGTCGATCTTCTGCGGAAGACCAAGAATCTCGGGCGATATTGTATAGCCCGTGACGTGGCAGCCTCCCCTGTTGGCTGTAGCGTAGTTCAGGCCGATACCCTTGGCGCCACGCGGGTCGTATGCCGGCATCTCTAGGCCCTTCACGCTCATCGAGAGCTCCGGTGCACCGTACATTTCGGCAAGTCTCCTGCTGCCGAGTGCGAGCTTGGCACCGAAACCCGCTTTGTACGCAGTTCTCCATGTCGCCTCAACCAGTGCTGCAGCGTTACCGAATCTCATGTCCAGGCCCTGAAGGTCCTCCTCTGGAATGTAGCCCTTCTCGTAGAGCTCCATGGCTGCCGCAATCGTGGAGCCGAGCGAGATCGGATCCATGCCGAGCTCGTCGCAGAGGTGGTTAGCCTTTATTATCGCGGCAAGGTCCATCACGCCGGTCGAATTACCAAGGGCCCATATTGACTCGTACTCCGGTCCTTCGCTGTAAAGGATTTGGTATGGACCATAGGGAACTTTGACTACACGACCGCAACCGATCTGGCAGCCCCAGCAGGGGCGCCTGGCTATCAGGTAGGTCTTCTCGAGGGTTTCGCCGCTGATCTTGTCTGCCTCCGGGTTGTAGCCGAACTGCCAGTTCTTGTAGGGTAGCATGCCGGCCTGGTTTATTATGTTTACGAGTACAGCTGTGCCGTATTTAGGCAATCCTTCGCCGGTTACAGGGTTCTTCTTGATCCTCTCGATGAGGCTCCTGGACAGCTCGCGGAACTCGTCAGGCTTAGCTACCTGAGGCTTCTCGTCGCCGCCAACGACGACAGCCTTCAGCTTCTTGCTGCCCATGACTGCACCTACTCCTGTGCGCCCTGCCGCTCTGTGCTCGTCGTTCATAATGCTGGCAAACAGTACCAGGTTTTCACCGGCTGGGCCGATGCAGGCTACGCTTACGTTCTTAGCCTTGACCCTTCCCTTCAGCACCCTGGTTGTGTCGAAGACGTTCCGACCCCAGAGGTCCGAGGCGTCTTTAATCTCTGCATGGCCGTTCACGACCTCGAGGTATACCGGCTTCTCTGATGCTCCCTCAACGACTATCATGTCGTAGCCAGCGAACTTCATGTAGGCTCCGAACTCTCCGCCGCTGTTCGCGCTGCCCACTGAGCCCGTCAGGGGAGACCTCAGTGTCATGACGTGGTGCCTTCCCGGTGAAGGAACGCCTGCAACTCCGGTTAGCGGCCCGGTCCCGAAGATTAGGACGTTTTCAGGGCCGAGCGCGTTGATGTCCTTAGGAGATATTCCCTTCTTCATGTACTCCTTCAAATACCTGTAATACAGTAGGTACAAGGCGTATCCTTTTCCTCCGATGTACTTCTCAGCAACTTGCGGATCAATGGGCTCGGTCCTTATCGTCTTGTCAGTCAGGTTCACAAAGAGAATTTTACCCATGTATCCGCCTTTCATCGGCGGTCAATCACTATTCTTGCTTTCTAGTAGAAAAGTTTTACGATATTTCCGGATAAAAATATCGCGAAATTTTTAATAAAAATACACAGTCATGATAGCTCACGCTTGGCACGTCCACCTCTCACTGATCTGGCTTCCTCGCGGCTTTCATAATGTCCTGTGCAGGCTTTCGTTATGCAAGGATCCCCCTTGAGCGATCCGACAGCCTTTTTCTCGAGTATGTCGACGTTCTGAGTCTGGTTGAACCAGGTCTGCGGTTTGCAAGCTGACTAAGACCTTCTCGTTAACTTCCTGGTTAGATTAGGGTGCATGCGCCAGGGTATGGGCATTTCAATTGACCTAGCAGTGTATTACGTAGCAGTGCAGGCACCCCTTGGAGCCTCTCTCGCTATCTAGCAACTTTACGAGAAGCGGAAGTGTTAAGGCGAAGTAGGGGGTTAGGGGAAAACAAAAATGTGTAGCAACTACGTATAGGCTTGTGGATGTTTGCCCAAGCTTGATCGTAGAAAGCCTTGGTGTCAGGAAGATCGTTATACCTAACTCCGCCTTAGAATCGCTCTGGCGCGAGTGTCCAAGCGAGTGCGTCGCAGCACTTTCTGGTACGAGAATCGAAGACGTGTACCACGTTTTGGAAGCGTACAAGCTTAGAGGAGCCTATACCCAGGGGACTTTCCGAGTGGACTTTGGAGACTGGGTTGAAGCCGTGCGCAGGGCCACATCCAACGGGCTAGAGTACATCGGCCTCCTCCACATTCACAAGGATTCTCAATCGACACCTTCACCCCTAGACCTGAGGAGGATGATGGAGTGCCCCGGTGAGGTCTGGGTTATATTGTCTAAAAGTGGTGTCAGGGCCTGGGTCTACGAGTCAGAGCTACGCGAATTGACAGTTTTCGTGACATAGCCTTTGCACAACCTCTAAATCATCGCGAGTGTTCACGTTGAAGAACTCCAGTCGCGGGTTCTCGGATATTTCCTCCACGCTCACGTACTTTGTCCTTATGTTTTCGAGAAGCCACGAGACCCTCAGACTGCTGAGCGCGGCGTTGCTGAGGGCTCGCCTCACAGCCTCTCTCCTGTAGACGGCGATAAGGGGCTCAACGTACCCGTTGGGCCACCTCGGTACAACGGCATCGTTTTCGTCGTCGAGAAGCTGGTGGAGTGCTTTCATCGTCTTTCCTCTGATGAAAGGTGTGTCAGCGGGGATCACTGCAAAAATCCCTTCTTTAACGGTCAGCGAGGCCGTGTACAGGCCGCTCAGCGGCGAGGCCACCTCCAGGATATCCCTTACTACATCCACTCGCAACCCTAAACCGGTAGCTATCTTGGAGACTGCTTCGATCTGCTCGGCGTCATGCACTATAACGGTTACCTTGTCGAAGTACCCTGACATGGCCTCCAGTATCCTGAGGATCATCGGCTTGCCGCACAGCTCCAGAAGGGGCTTGTAAACCCCGCCTAGCCTTCGACCAGCACCTCCGGCCAGCACTACTAGGTTCAACCAGAGCACCCTGTGTTGACGTGATTAATTATGAAAAATGTTTTTACGTGTCAGGTTGTCGTTTCGAGGCGTGGAGCGTTACGTAGAGAGGGTCGCGGGAGGCCTAATTACTCTGCTTGAAGCCCTGATAGCGTTCCTGCTCGCCATAGCCGTCGTGCTGTCTCTGTGGAAGCTCGGAGGAGAAGCGTTTAAGCTGGCTGCCGAGGCAACCTTCGACAGACAGCACTTCGTAACCTTTCTCGACGAGTCACTCCTTATGATAGTGGCGGTGGATCTTATGCGAACCCTAGTGGGAGGCATTGTCGAGAAGAGGATCTCGGTGATCGTCGTCCTCGAAGCGGCCCTTATCTTCATAATTCGAGAGATAATAACTATGGAGCTGAAGGAGGTTTCAGACATACGCCTTATCCTTTACATCGTTGTGTTCGTAGCACTCTTCGCGTCGTGGATCATATCCCGCAAGACTCGCCTGGCAGATCAGCAGGATGAAGTATAATCCCTCAGCAATTCACTGAACACAGTCGCGAAGGCGCTGTACGCTTCTCTCCCGTAAAGGCAGAACACAATCCTGCTCACGCTTTTCAGCCTGCCGGCCGTCTCTAGGACAGCCCTGGCGGCTATCTCCGCGCACTTCTCGTAGGGGTAGCCGTACACCCCGGTGGAGATAGCCGGGAAGGCTATGCTCTTCAGCCCCAGCTCCTCTGCTTTGAGAAGCGAGTTCGTGAAAGCATTCAGGAGCTTCTGGTCTCCCAGAGGATCCCCATACTTTGGACCCACCGCGTGGATTACGTACTTCGCCTTGAGTTTACCAGCTCCAGTGACAGCCACCTGGCCCTCGGGCACGGGTCCATGTCTCGAGACATACTCATCGCTTTCCCGCTGTATAGTGTAACCCCCCTTCTTAACAATCGCTAGCGCAACACCGCCTCCGTGTTTAAGGTAGCTGTTAGCGGCGTTAACTATAGCGTCGGCCTCTAGCTCCGTTATGTCGCCTTCGATGAGCTCAACTGAAACTCCCTGCACCTTGAAGCACGCACGCATAGTAACTTTAAAACCCCTTCGAGGTGTTATAAGGAAATCGCTGGAGGCATGCCTGAGATAAGTCTACCTAAAGGGTACACGCTGGTAGCCCATGGCCCCTCGAAGGTCAGAATCCTCGAAGGCTCTGTAATGGTCTTCGGAGCGACTCTCAGCGCCGGGAGCGAGGCCTTTGCGGAGCCCACCAGGTCGTTACCCCTGTACGCTACAGGCGACTCTAGACTGGAGGTCGATAAGGGTAGCTTCTCCCTGTTTGAAGGGGACACGATACCGGCCGAGTGGTACAGGCTCGCAGAGGCTCTAAGCCAGGGCGAGTTCAGGCGCGTCATCATTATAGGGGATGTGGACAGCGGGAAAACCTCTCTCGCCACGTTGCTTGTCAACTCTCTCACGGGGAGAGGGCGAAGAGTGGCTGTTATCGACGCGGATGTGGGGCAGAAAAGCATAGGGCCTCCAGGGGCTATTGGGCTTGGCGTAACCGCGAAGCCCGTCTACTCCCTCGTGAACGTCGAGGTTTATGACTCCTTCTTCATAGGCTCTAACACTCCCTCGGGGCTACTCCACAGGAGCATAGGTGGTGTAGTTGCCCTTCTGCGTAAGGCTGAGAAGCTGGCCGATATCACGATAATAGACACCACGGGCTGGGTTACCGAAAGCGAGGGTAGAGACCTAAAGTTCATTAAAACCCTCGCCGTAGAACCTGACCTCGTTGTGCTCGTGGGTGGATCCAGCACCCTAGTCCAGCTGGAGCGCCCCCTGAGGAAGATGTTTAGGCTCACTAGAGTTCCCAAGCCTCATTACGTCTTCGAGAGGAGTAAGGGGGACAGGAGAGAGTACAGAAGGTGGGTGTTCTCGAGGTACCTCGCATCAGCTTCCGTGAAAAGCGTGGACTTCGCCAGCATAGACATAGCTTACACGTTCTTCTTCACAGGCACCCCCCTGGCTGCGGAAGAAGTTTCAAGGCTTCAGGCGATTTTAGGAGTCAACGTGCTTTATGCTGAGAAGTCGGACGATCACATTGGGGTTATCGCTCAACCCCAGCCCCCTCCACAAGCTATCGAGCTAGCAAAGAGCGTGTACGGCGTAAGGCACGTCAAAGTGCTAAGCGGCTACGAGCTAATGCACAGCGTTGTAGGCTTCATGAGCCGGGAAAAGTACTGCGAGGGCATAGGCGTCATAACCGGGGTTAATCCCCGTGAAGGCAGGATCCAGGTCCTGACTCCGGTCGACAATCCCGCCGAGAAGCTTTGGCTGCTGGGAGTCCAGAAGGTGAACCCTAACACGTTTGAGGAAGAGGCAGGGTTAGAAAAATGGTCTATTTAACGTATTTACGCCTCAACCTTCTCAAATCTATCCTTCAGCTTGGATAGAATCTGCGGGAGAGTGGTGTACTCCATCTCCTCGGGGCCGAGCCTGTGAGGCATGAATGGACCGTGCCTCCTCATGTAGTCAGCGACTTCCTCCGCGATCCTTCTGGTGTAGTCGAAAGCAGGGTCGTCGAACAGGTCGACGGGGCCCTCCAGCAAACCATCATGTAGCTGAAATCCTAGACCTACAACCCTGGGCGGGCCGTCGAAGCGCGTGCACTTCGCGTCGCGGAGGCTCACAGGCATTAGTGGCCCCGTGTGGGAGCCTCGCATCCAGCCGGAAACCAGGTGCGGGAAGGCAAACGCCTCCAGAACCTCCCCTGTAGCCGGAAAACCGTGCTGCGCCCTGATTATCAAGACGGGATCGTCCTTACCGACGTACCTCCCAGCTATTAGTGAGAGCCTGGTCACCGAGGCTGAAGCCGCAACCTCATTATCCACTCTTCTCCAAACCTTCCTGATCACATACCTGCCTGTTGTCCCTATGAGACCCAGGAGGTCGTAGATCTCCTCAGGAGCCCTCAGCTTCACGGCTTTACCCTCTATAAGGTCCAAGACCTCGAAGGTAAACCCTTCGTGCATCAGCGGGTCGATGACTAGACCTGCCGTGTTAAAGGGATCCGCGAATATCTTGTACAGCTTAAAGTTCCAAGCACCAGGCTCCGTCTTATCAGCTGAAAAGACAAGGATCGGCTCGCTCTTCCTCTCCTCAAACTCCATCTCAGCGACTCCTGGCCCCAGCCCTCTTACGTTTCCAGAGAAAGACTCGCTCAGGAGGTCCTGCCCTGCGCCGTAGAGCTTGTAAACCTTGCTGACCTTCTCAGTCGCCTCGACGAATATGTCCCAGGCGAGCTTGTGTATCTCGGGGCTGTTCTCTCCTCTGAGGTGCGTCATCAGCAGCTGAAGGTCATCCCCGACGTGGTACACATAGTAGTCGATTATTAAGCCTGTCTCCTTAGCCTCCTGAAGCTTTTTTCGCGCAAGCTCTTCGTGCTTTGGATGAACTATAACGTGTCCGGCAACCCCGCCAATGTCAGCCTTAATAAGCGATACTGTTACCTTCATCGTGTTTTCATTGCGTCATCCTAACTTATAATTATGACTTAGTAATTTTGCGTAAGCTCAAAAACGTTTAATCGAATAAGCTTTTATTGCTCTCCTGAGAGCTCTACGTGTGCCTGAAGTTACTTGCCCTAAGTGTTCAAGAAGCTTCGACGTTAAGGTGGACGAAGAGGTAGTCTCGTGGCCAACAGGAACCCTCTGAAGATTGCAGCGATCGTCATCCCCCACGATGACCACCAGGTTGTAGTTTTCGTGAATTCCGAGGGTAGGGTCGTTCGGATCGAGTGGTCAAGCTCTTCAGAGCGGCCTGTCCTGAACTCCCTGCTTGAGATACCTGTACCGTCCAGCAGGGCGCCTGAGCCCAAGGGCTTGGAGACGCTGGAGTGGATGTTCCTTGCGATGTGCGATGGCAGGCGCACACTTCAAGAAATCTGCACCGCCCTGAATATCCCCGTGGGAACAGGTAGGCTTATCGTGGAGAAGCTTAGGTCGCGCGGCTACGTGGAGAGAATTATCGTGAGGCCTCGAGTGTGACTACCTTCTTTCCTCTAGGTGCGATAAGGTAACTTTGGCCACCTCGGTGGTCACCGCTAGCGTAGCTATCACAGCTACGGCTTTCTCGAAATCTTCAAGAGAGATCTGTGTTATGTCGAGTGCGACCTGCACTGGAGGAATACTTAAGATCAGCAATTGTACGATGAAGGATAGAACCAGCGTCAAGAGGAGGGGCTTGTTGCGCAGGGGCGAGAGCTTGTAGATCGGGCTTCTGAGAGACCTGAACAGATAAGCTAGGACAAGCTCGCCGAGCACCATGGACGTGAAGAGCGTAGTCCTAGCCTCCACTACGGAGACACCGTTTCCCAGGAGAAGCTTGAACAGAAAGGCTAGGCTGAGCGTGAAAACGAGCGGCGTTATTACTAGGAATGCCAGCGTCTCCCCTCTCGAGAATATAGGCGAGTTGGGCTTTCGCGGCTCTCGCTCGAGAAGGTCAGGCTCGCCGGGCTCAAGGCTTAGCGCGATCGCTGGCGCCCCGTCTGTGACGAGGTTAACCCAAAGTATCTGCGTCGCCGTGAACGGTATTGGGAGGCCCATGAAGGTGGCGAAGAGTGGGACTAGAAGCTCCGTGATGTTAGCCGACAGCAGGTAAACAAGGTACTTTCTGATGTTTTCGAATATTTCACGACCAAGCTTTACTGCTTCAACTATCGTCGCGAAGTTGTCGTCGGCTAACACCATGGAAGCGGCCTCTTTGGCCACCTCAGTACCTGTAATACCCATCGCCACGCCGACATCCGCAGCCTTGAGAGCCGGCGCGTCGTTTACTCCATCTCCGGTCATAGCCACCACATGCCCCCTCTTTTTTAGTGCTTTAACTATGCGAAGCTTGTGTTCGGGGGACACGCGTGCATAGACCCGGATTCTCTCAACTTTCTCGGTAAGCTCTTCCTCGCTCATCTTCTCTAGCTCGGCACCAGTGATCACGATGTCTCCCTCCTCGAGCATACCGAGTTGCTTCGCTACGGATAAAGCCGTGAGCTTGTGATCGCCTGTTATCATCGAGACCTTAATCCCTGCTCTCTTACACGTTTCCAACGCGCTTTTAACCTCTGGGCGAGGGGGGTCTATCAGGGCTACTAGGCCAAGGAAAACTAGATCTTTCTCGTCATCCTCAGATACAGTTTCCTTTTCATGATCGAAGAACTTAACCGCAAAAGCGATGTTTCTCAACCCCTCTCTGGCGAACTCATCGTTGACCTCGAGGACCCTCCTTCTAACCTCGTCTGTCAGTTCAACAGCCTCACCGTTAAACGTGAGGATCTTTGACGATAAAGGTAGCAGAACTTCAGGAGCACCCTTCACGAACATCACCTTCCCACTCTGGTGCACATGAAGCGTGCTCATCCTCTTTCTCTCGGAGGAGAAGGGAACCTCGCCTACCCTCTCCAAGGATAAAGTTACTCCGGCTTTCACCGCGAGAACCTTGAGAGCACCCTCCGTCGTATCACCTCTGACGATCCACTTCCCATCCGAATTAGATAGCTGAGAGTCGTTGTTATTGTACGCGTTTAAAAGCAGCATGTACAGCGGTTGAATTCGAGAAGCCTCAACGCGGGAGCCTCCGAGCAGTATTTCTCCTCTCGGGTCGTAGCCCGTACCTGTAACCTCAAACGTGACGTCGTAAACCCAGATCTTCACCGCCGTCATCTCACCCTTAGTCATGGTCCCCGTCTTATCGCTGCAAATGTAAGTTGTCGAGCCCAGCGTCTCGACAGCCGGAAGCCTCTTAACGATGGCGTTCCTCTTCGCCATCTTGTAAACACCGATGGCGAGCGAGCCCGTTACCACGACTGGAAGAGCCTCCGGTACAGCCGCAACAGCTAGACTCACAGCCCAAAGTAGCAGCTCCAGAGGATGGAGCCCCCAGAAGAACATGCCTACAATCGAAACCACGGAAGCCACGACTAGCATGAGAACCAGGAGATTCCTCCCGAGCGCGTCGAGCTGCCTCTCGAGGGGGGTTTTCTCGGTTTTAACCTCCTGTAGTGACTCAGCGATTTTCCCAAGCTCGGTGTTTTTCCCCGTTGCCACGACGACGGCTTTCCCCTTCCCGTACACTACCACAGTACCCGCGAAAACCATGTTCACTCTTTCCGCTAAAGGCGCGTCAGCTTCTAGGGTCTCAGCGATCTTGTCCACAGGGGTAGACTCTCCAGTAAGCATGGACTCGTCAACCCGGAGGTTTACTGCCTCGAAAACTCTAGCGTCTGCCGCGACTCTATCGCCAGCGTTTAGCACGAGCACGTCCCCAGGTACAACTTCCTCCGAGCGAACGGTCTTCACCTCACCTTCCCTTATGACTGTTGCGAGAGGCGACGCCATTTTTTTGAGGGCTTCAAGGGCCCGCTCAGCCCTGTACTCCTGGTAAAAGCCTAGGACTGCACCCGCCAAAACGAGAACAACTATGACCAAGGCGTCGAGAGTCTCGCCTATCGCAACTGAAAGGGCTGTTGCGAAAAGAAGCAAACCGGTCAGAGGGTTCAGGAACTGGTTCAGGAAAAGCCTCAAGGGGCTAATCCTCTTCTCCTCCTCAATCCTGTTCGGCCCCCAAACTTTAAGACGTCTACGGGCCTCATCCTCGCTCAGCCCTAGAGGAGTTGTGCGCAGCCTCTCGAAGACTTCCTCCTGGCTGAGAGCGTGCCAAGGAGTGCTCTCACTCATCTTCGAACGATAGCCGTGAGAACGCCGAGCTCTAAAAACTTAACTTAATAAAGGCGATGAAAGTGCCGGGGCGTAGCCAGGAGGTCAGAGGAGCCTCCTAAGGAGCCTCTCCACCTGCTCGCTCTCAATGATGGATTTAAGCCTCTCGCACCCACAGGGAGGCGGGGAAACGCTGGGCACGAGAAGTAACGGGGCTTTTCCGTGGAATTCGCGATTAAACGCGTCCAGCACTGTGTCCTCGGTCACTGTACCTCCTACCATGTTCACTATTACCGCCTTCACAGGTATACCCGCATCTGAGAGCTCAGCATAGACTCTGCGCGTGACGGAGAAATCCACAGGTAGAGGCCTGGACACGATCACGGCTCTGTGTTGCTCGGATTTGAGAAACTCCAGAATGTTGCTCGCCAGCCTCCTCCAGGATTCAATAAGCTCGAGCGGCTCGGCGCCTCCAGTTCTAACCTTATCGATAACCCCTTTAAGCTTTAGGTAGAGCTTCGCGGCATCACCCAGGTGCTCGTAGAACTCCTTCTCGATGCGGAGCATCCTTATACCCCCGCCCGTAGCCATGGTGTCCCAGACCATGAAGTCAGCGTTTATCCTGTGGAACTTATCCCAAACATAGTAAAGAGTGAACTCCTCCACGATGCCCGGAGCTCCAGCCACGTAGTCGATGATCTCCCTACCCACCGGGAATATGCTGGATGCTACCCTGTAAACCTCTTCTCCGAACCTCTCCTTCCACAGCTGTACGATCTTCTCCTCGGTAAGCTGCTCCGCGACAACCCCGTTGCAAACCTCCCTGGGCTCATCGGAGAACTCTACGCCCAAAACATCGTGCAGAGAGGGGACAAAATCCGTTGAAATCAGGTAAACCCTGTAACCTCTCTCTGCTAGCTTAACAGCCAGCGCCGATGAGAGCGTTGTTTTTCCAACCCCACCCTTACCCCAAAAGCTGATAAGCACGGGCACAGTAGCTTCGTGTTCAAGGCTAAATATATTCTTTTTAGGAAAACACTAACCTTATTACACGGGCTTTAAGACAGCTCCTGTGAACCTGTGGGACCTCTTGGAATCCTCGAAATGGCTGGCGCGGCAAGGATGGATGATGAGAGGGATTCCTACAGCTATAGCTGAGACGGTCTCGCAGCACTCCTGGGAAACCGGGTTAATCGCTTACCTTATCGCCTCGAGAGTAAATCCCGAGGAGTGCCCGTTGAACCCGTACAAGGCCGGGATGCTCGGGCTCGTTCACGACTTGCTGGAAGGAGTTCTGGGCGACATCCCAAGGTACACGAGCCTTCAGCTGGGAGACCTGAAGAACAGTCTGGAGGAAAAGGCTATCAGCGAGCTTGAAATGGAGCCGAATCTTCGAGAGTTGCTAAAAGAGTGGGAGGAGGGGGCTACGCCCGAGTCAAAAGCCGCGAGGATAGCTGACAGTCTGTCCACCTACCTGCAGGCATTGAGGTACATAAGATCGGGCTACAATAAAGCTCTGGAAATAGCTGAGACTTCCCGACGAAAAGCGATCGATCTCGCAAGGGGTACGTGCTTCGAGACTGTAGCTGTGCAAATGCTCAGCGACATCGAGAGAGCACTCCTCCGTGACTCTAAAAGCTGAACTTTGAAATTAAAAGGTTCAAACTTTTCAAAAACCTTATATCAACGCGGCGCATCCCTATTCGTAGCTATGGATGATAAGGACGCTGTCATACTCAGGATGCTGATGGACAACGCGCGCACACCGCTCACCGAGATAGCTAAGGCTGTAGGAGTGACCGATGTAGCGGTCAAGAAGAGGATACAGAAGCTGGAAAGAGAAGGCGTGATCAAGAAGTACACCATCGTCGTTGAGCCGAAGAAGATAGGGTACAACGGTGTAGCCCTTGTGGGCGTGGACACAGACCCAGATAAAGTTCTCTCTGTGGCACACGAGCTCTCAAAGCGCGAGTTCACAGTGTCTGTTTTCGTCACAACGGGAGATCACATGATAATGACCGAGGTTTGGGCTAAAACAGGCCAAGATCTAATGAAGATAATTGAGGAGATCGGCAGGATGGAGGGAGTTAAAAAGGTCTGCCCAGCTATAGTCCTAGAGAGGATCAAGTAGCTTCCTCAGCAGCAAGAACACGCGCGCCTGCAGCCTGAGCTTTTCGAATGACCCGCTCTCCGAGACGACCCCCTTCTCCCTGAGAGAGGAGATCAGCTGGGAAAAGCCCTTGCCATCCAGGCCGAGCCTCGTAGACGCCTCGCTAGCATCGCGACTCACTGCTATCACCTTGATCGCCTTCAGCTCCTCCTCGCTCAGCCCATCGACACTCACATTAAGTAGTCTAGACAGCGCCTCGACAAGTGCGCTCTCAACAAGCCGCTCCAACTCCTCCGTAGACACGAAGTGGAAGTAATCCGGCAGTAGCACGACCTCTACTCCGAGTTCGCGCGCGTACACTTCAGCCGGCTTATCAGCGAACCCCCTAGCGACGATCAGAGGCTTGGCCCCAATGAGCTGAGCATTAGCAAGCGCCTGCCTCACATCGGTCGTTGAAACCCTCCCCGACTTAACCTCGACTGCGTAAAGTTCCCCACCTTTGCGCGCAATAGCGTCGACCTCAGCTACCTCAACCCCTTCTCTGACAACCCTGTGCCTGTACGAAACGATCTCGAAGCCGAGGCTCTCAAGAATATGGAAAGCCAGAGTCTCGGTCCAGAACCCCCTACGGGAACCCACTTTACCTCACCCAAAGGCTTCTAAACATAGCCTTAACGTCGCCTAAAGTAAGCGTTTTCGCGAAGTCTACGTTGGAGAGCTCCTTCAACCTCAACCTAGCGAGGGTGGGCTGATACCGCCACAGCGCTAGCTCCCAGAACAAGTCCCACGTAGCCACGCTAGAGTAGTGCCTCCTGTACATGAGCATCGCCGAGTGCTCGAGCAAGCCGAGGTCCTCGACCTCCCGAGCTTCAGCGGCCTTAAGCTCGTAGAGGCTACGGTAGGGGCAGAAGCGGCACGAGACCCTAGGTATTCCGAGAAGGTAGTGGGGATGCACCAAGTGGTGCTCCGCAACAATCCTCGCTGCATCTAATGCTGTAAAGTCGTAAACCAGGTTTAACGTGCGACCTTGCACAAAACTACTTTTTGTAGCTAAGCCTTTGAGCCTGCTCATCCTTTTACCGCTTTCAAGCATGCGGTCCCCTTTAGCCTCAAAGTCGGCGCCCAGGGCCTTCCGCGCCTCCCTCAGAGCCCTCGTCTTGAGGTAGGTGCACCACCTTACGCCACGCCTAGGTAGCCCCTCGCGCATGAGATAGAACTGCATCATCCTCCTGTCCGCCTCCACGTATAGGAACTCTACTCCCAGCTTGTTAGCGATCCTCTCGGCTATGTCAATGTTTTCAAGGGGTTCGAGGTAGGGGACGTGGACGTACACAGCCAGGAGTTTGAAGTCTATGTGCTCGCGGAGCCTCGACAAGATGAGTAGCTGAGCTGTGCTGTCCTTCCCCCCACTTAGATCAGCCATCACAAGCTTACCGTCAAGTGTCTCCCTGAGAGCCGTCGCAGCCTGAGCTACACGCTCTTCAAGCAACCCCTCTCGAGGCTCTAGAGACGGCACGATAGGGTTCTCGTAGAGAATTCTGAACAGCTCGCTTTCCGTTTTCAACCCGAAACCTCTCTCTCCTAACCACAGGTAGTGCTCCTGGACGTTTCCGCGTGTAACCTCGACGTAGTCGCCGAAAGTCCTTACAAACCCCTCCACTTTCCCGTCTACAAGCACTGGATATGCCTCCATCATGAGCCCATCGAGAATTCTCCTCGTAGCAATAGTTCATTTAGTTTTCCGCTGACTTTTTCGCCTCCAGCAGGGTTGAGAGAGGGGTCACGAGCATTATAGCGACGTCTGTGAGCTACCTTAGCAGTCACATCGCATGTCGCGCAATTCAGGCCCATTGATGCGCTTAAGGAACTCAGCCTACGAGGCGCCGGATCTTTCCAGTAATACTGTAAAACTGAGAAATGATTAAGGAAAAACAATGCCTAAATTAGTTTGGTTTAAATGATTACTACTTGGACTTTGCCCTCTAATTCTTTCTTGAAGCGCTCAGCGTCACTTGCTGAGCCGACGATTGCCCCGTAGTGCATCGGGATAGCTAGCTTAGGCTGGATATCCAGCGCCGCCCTAACGGCCTCCTCAGCGGTCATGACATAAGTCCCGCTAACCGGTAGTAACGCAACGTCCACCCTCCCTTTAAGCTCCTTCATCTCCGGAATGTGGTCGGTGTCTCCGGCGTGGTACACTCTAACACCACCGATAGTGACTATGACGCCGACACCCTTGTACTCGCGCGGGTGAAATCTCTTATTGACGTTATATGCGTGAACAGCCTCTACGGTAACCCCCTTCACCTCAACTCTGCTCCCGGGCTCGACGAGGTGATAACGGAGACCCAGTTTCTCAACCTTCCCCTTACAGTTCACGCTGGCAATTACGACAGCGTCTTTTTTCGCCACCTTTAGAACATCGTCAGGGCTGCAGTGGTCATAGTGATCGTGAGTGCATATCACGATGTCGCCGTCCCTTGGAGCGCCCTCGACCTCGAAGGGATCAATGTAGATCGTCACACCGCCTGCTGAAAGCCTGAAGGTGGCGTGCTTTAAGTGCTCTACGAGAAGCCCTTGGAATGTTAACGAACCCATCACGTTATCTGTCCCGACAACCAATATAAGGCTTTCCTGAGCCTTTACACCAAGCTCCCGGCAACCTGACTTAGGCTGTAATGTTTTTAACCCTCCTTGGTTTAAGAAATTTGTGGGGAGCGGGGGTGCCCGAGCTAGGTCAAAGGGGGCGGACTCAAGATCCGCTGGCGTCGGCCTACCCGGGTTCGAATCCCGGCCCCCGCACTTCACACATCTGAACCCCCTCGCGCGCTGAAAGTTCTAGGAGATAGTCTCTCCTCAAAGGCTCCTCTAGGAAAACGCGAGGGTTTGTCCAGGAGAGGTCTTACTCGACTTTGAAGAGGGGGTCTCCCTGCTTCACAACGCCCCCCTCCTCAACGTAAACTTCAGTTACAGTCCCGCTCGTATTTGACTTGACTTCAACAAGGGTTTTCATAGCCTCAATCACCGCAAGCACGTCTCCAGAGCGGACAATATCCCCCTTCTTCACGTTGACCTTGGACACTCTTCCAGTAATGGGCGACGTCACGACACCCTTGCCTAAAGGTGGTGACTCGACCTTCTTGACTATCCCTGTCTGCAGGACGGAGAGAACGGTCTCGAGCGGGCTCCCCCCCTCCTCAACTTCGACCTCAACCTCGAAGGCCTCACCATCTACTATGACCAGGAACTTCTTCCTCATGCGCTCACCACTGGGAGAGAGCATCATCCTCGGTTACGTCCAGCGCCCGCGCGAGCCTCCACGCGCTGACGGGTGTGGCGGCGAGAGCTCTCTGATGCCTCCGGCGCCGCTCCCTGGAGCGCATGTACGCTATGACCGCTGCTAGAACGACGGCGCGCTTTCCAGGCTCCATCCTCACACCGGCGGGACTCCGTGCTTGCGAGGTGGTCTGGGTTGCCTCTCACGCTTGTCCATGAGGAACTGGAGCAACTTGTAGAGGTAGGGCCTCGTCTCCCTGGGGAGTATCACGTCGTCAACGTACCCCCTGGCTGCCGGCACGTAAGGGTTCGCTATCTCGCTCCTGTACTTCTCAGCGAAGACCTTAGCGAGCTCCTCAGGGTTCTCGGCCTTCTCGAGCTCCCTCTTGTATATTATCTCAATAGCCCCCTCGGGCCCCATGACCGCTATTTCAGCTGTCGGCCAAGCTAGGACGAAGTCCGCTCCCAGGTGCTTGCTCCCCATCGCGATGTACGCCCCGCCGTAAGCCTTCCTCAGTATGACAGTAATCTTCGGTACTGTGGCGTCAGCGTAGGCGTAGATTATCTTTGCGCCGTGCCTGATCACTCCGTGGTGCTCCTGGTAGGTGCCCGGCAGGAACCCCGGGACGTCGACGAACGTTACTATGGGGAAGTTGAACGCGTCGCAAAACTGCACGAACCTGCTTATCTTGTCCGAAGAATCTATGTCGAGGCTCCCGGCCATCACGGCGGGCTGGTTCGCCACAACGCAGACCGCATACCCGCCAAGCCTAGCAAAGCCCACCACAGCGCTTTGAGCGAAGTGCTGGTGGACTTCGAGGAAGCTTCCTGCGTCGAACACCCTGTAGATCACTTCTCTGACATCGTAGGGCTTCACCGGGTCGTCCGGCACTACACCCTCCAGCGAGCTGTCCTCGCGGAGCGGGTCGTCGCCCGTCTCGACGAAAGGAGGATCCTCGGTGTTGTTGCCCGGCAGGTAGCTCAGCAACCTCCTCACGAGGGCAATCGCCTCTCGGTCGTCCTCCGCTATGAAGTGCGCGACGCCGCTTCTAGACGCGTGGATCTCCGCGCCCCCAAGCTCCTCGAACGTCACATCCTCTCCTATGGATGCCTTCACGACCTTAGGGCCTGTTATGAACATGTAGCTTTTCCTAGTCATCACAATGAAGTCGGCCAAGGCAGGGCTGTAAACAGCTCCGCCAGCGCAGGGACCCATTATGGCTACGATCTGCGGGACCACGCCGCTCGCCATGACGTTCCTGTAGAATATCTCCCCGTAACCCTTGAGTGAGTCGACGCCCTCCTGGATCCTCGCACCCCCGCTGTCGTTAAGCCCTATGACAGGAACACCCAGCTTTAAGGCCAGCTCGATCGTCCTGGCGATCTTAGTCGCGTGCATTTCCCCGACGCTCCCGCCCATGAACGTGAAGTCTTGAGCGTAGACCGCTACGCGTCTCCCATCGACGGTTCCGAGGCCCGCGACGACACCGTCGCCGTAGGCTTTCTTCGACTCCATGCCGAAGCCCGTGGCTCTGTGCTGGACGTACCGCCCGATAGGGATGAAGGAGTCCGGGTCAAGCAGGAGGCTAAGCCTTTCATGCACTGTGAGCCTCCCCTGCTCGTGGAGCCTTCTCACGAGCTCCTCGCTCAGACTGTCAGCCGCTCTTCTACGCTCAATCAGCTCAGCGATCCTCCTCTCATCCATCCAACAGGCACCCTCGCGCCTAGGAGAGCTCGAGTACCCAGACTTCGAACTCGCCCCCGTTCAGCCTCACTCTAACCTGCTCAGCCCCCCTTCTCACAGCTTCGAGAACCATGCCGATATGCCTCTGAACCCTGGCTACAGATTCAAGCCAGTCCCCGTTGGCGACGCGCAGGGTGTGAGGCACTCTAAGGGCGCGAAGGTCGCTGTCAGCGATGCCGTTGAGTCCTTGAACGCTGAAAGCATCGCCCTCCCTAACTGGAAGCTTGCCGCTAGCCGCGGCGCTTAGACCTCTGACGGAGAGGTACGCTGTTGCCCCGGACCTGATCATCACGCCCTCGCGGGCGAAGAAAGCGGTCCAGGGCTCCACCCTTCTCCCATCGGCAATAACCTCCGCATCCCCTGCCACGGCCATCAAGGTTTTACCGTTCAAAACAGCTTCAAACTCCCCGCCCTGGAGCTCGATGGCTGGGGCTGTGAGGCTGTTAAGTGAAAGCAGGTTTGACACGGCGTGGGCGAACTTATCTTGCGACCCCAGGGGGTTAGGCGAAAGGAAAGCCCTGTATGCCTTTCGTACTACCATCGTCATACAGCCATACACCGCTTAGGGTGCCTTACACGCCATGTGGTATTTAAGGCTTGCCGATAATCGCTTCAACGATCGTCGAAAGCTCCAGTCTATACTACCCAGTCCTCGATACTCCTATTCCCCATTACTAGAACCCGGATGAAGCCGGCCAGAAGGATTGTGAACCACAAGGGCTGATACACCAGGAAGTATAGCGGGTAGAGGTACAGGTACGACTTCATGCCGACGTACCGCGATGCTATGAAATGCCAGGACGAGAAGGCGAGGAGCACGGCCAGCAGAGGGATAATGTAGACGATTTGCAGGTTAATGGAGAGAATCGCGGCTAGCGGTATGAACTGGGCCGTCACGGAGGAAAGAGAGAGCAGCGCTAGGTAGAGAGTCTTCGCGAATGTGTGGTTGTAGAGTAGGAAGGGCAGGAGGGTCGACACGAGCGACGGCAGGGAGATCAGCAGGCCCGGTAGCAGCACGTGAGGCATCCTGGCGAGAGCCCTAAACCCCACCCTGTAGTACCTCTGCAACCAGTCCGCTAAACCAACCGCCCACCTTTTCCTCTGCTTGTACCACTTCCTCCATGACTCTGGGGCGTAGTTGTAAACCTCGGTGGTGTCGATGTACGTGAACCTGTGGCCCTTCAGGAAGCTCCTGACCGCCAGGTCGAAGTCCTCCGAGATTATCGGCTTGAAGAACCCAACCTCCTCCAAGGCCCTCCGCGTGGCGGCGAAGGCGGCTCCGTTGATCGCCACAGTCCTCCCAGCAAAGCGAGCCATCAGCTTGCTCGCGAAGTTCGTGGCCACGTACTCTATGTAGACCATTTTCCCAAGAAGCCCCCCACCAACGACAACCTTCTTTATATCAGCTATGTCGAACCCCTTAATCCCATCCACGATTTTCTCGATGAAAAGGGGGTCCCTAACCTCAACGTCATCGTCGAGGAAAACCACGACCTCCCCCCGCGAGAGCCTCAAGGCTGTGTTGAGGGCGCTAACCTTCCCCGCTCTTCTAGCGTTGAAGACGACCCGAACCCCCTTGATCCGCGAGAGCGCCGAAGCAACCTCCTCAGACGGCTCGTCCACAACTACGATGATCTCGAGGCTCGGGTACTTACTCCCGGCCAGCGCGCTAACAAGCCTGACAAGCCTGTCGCTCCCGCGGAACGAGGGGATCACAACGCTAACAGACTTTAGCTCCTGGGGGCTCTCAACGGCCAAGGCAGGCACTTCGGCAGACGACACGCTTAGGGGAACGCCGCCATTAATAAATCGTTTACGCGATTAAACAAGCGATGTACGGCGAGCACGCAACGGAGGACCTTCAGGGGATCATACTAGCTCTAGCCAAGCGCGACGTCTACAACGGCGTGGGACGCGTCTTCATAACCGAGCTGGAGGCTCAAGGCTTCACGCGCGAAGAGGTGACGGCCGCCATAGAAAGCTTGAAGTCCAAGCATAAAGTTGCGGTCATCGGAGATGTGATAAAGGTTTACTTCCGGGAGAAGCCATGAGGCAGTACAAGTGCCTCAGCACGCCCATAGGCGAGCTCTGCTTCATCGTGGAGGGCAGGATGGTGCTGGCCCTGCACTCGAAGAAGCGCGTCAAGCCAGCCGGGGCCCAGAGAGGCGGAGCCGAAGCAGAGGCTTTCGAGAAGGAGCTTCAGGAGTACCTCCACGGATCAAGAACCAGCTTCACCTTCAAACCCGCGCTCTCGGGATCCAGCTTCAAGCGAAGTGTCCTCGAAGAGGTCCTCAAAGTGCCCTACGGGACGACCACGACCTACAAGGAGATTGCCCGAAGGCTCTCAACAACCCCCCGCTCCGTCGCTGCAGCCCTCAGCTCGAACAGCATACTCATAGTCGTCCCTTGCCACCGGGTCATCTCAGCGTCCGGGTGGATAGGGGGCTACGCCCTGGGGGTCGACGCGAAACTCTTCCTCTTAAACCTCGAGAAGGCAAGCCTTCTTTAATCTTAGACGGAGATATAATAAGTTTTAGAAGACTTAGTAGTCATGTCAATTGTTGTTTGATGACAATGACTAGTATTCTTTATGGAATATAGTTTAAAATAACAGAATAGGAAAGAGTTTCGGATTGCTTTTTCGGTGCAATACTAAATTTTTCAGAAGATGAGTTCTTTCAGCTTAAGACTTTTCAACTCCTCAAGGAAAATATTTATAAACTAGGTATGGCGGAGAAATACGATGGCTGAAAGCCGCAGGAGAAATTTGTTGCTGGTAACAGCTGTCATAGCTATAGTACTCGTTGCGGCTATTGTAGCATTCATATTCTTACAGCAGCCACCACCTCAACAACCTACTGCCCCAGCTCAGCAACCAGGAGCTCCTCCTCAGCAACAACCAGTTACACAGCCTACGAAGCCTTTCCATAAACAAATATTATACCTTATCGTTAACGACGAGGGAACCAGGATCAATATGTACAAGACGGGCGTCTTCGACATAGCCGTTGTTACTCCTGCACGTTGGCCTGACGTAAACAACACGCCAGTTGATGGTTTCAGCCTACACCTTGTACGTAGACCCGATAAGCCCCAGCTGACAATACAGTATGTCGGGTTAAACCCGATGAGAGCACCTCTTAATATAACGGAAGTCCGCTACGCATTAGCATACGCTGTACCCTACGACGTGATACTCAACCAAGTGTTCAACAAACTATACACTAGGCTCTACACAATAGTTCCACGCGGGATGCCTGGCTACACAGAGTATGGAATCGTTAAGTTTGAATACAACATGACTAAAGCTAAGGAGCTAATCGCGTCCCTTAAAGCAAAGGGCTTTGACCCGAGCAAGTACACAATCACAATAATCTACAACGAGGGTAACACCGCTCGCCAGCAGATCGCTACACTCCTTCAACAGTCGTGGAGCGAGCTTGGTTTCAAGGTTACCGTCGAGGCGTATGCCTGGCCAAAGTACTTGGAGCTTGTTGACAACTTCCAATACGACGTGATGTTACTAGGTTGGATACCTGACTATCTTGATGCAGACAACTTCTTAATGCCATTCGTGTGGGGAGGTGCTGAGTTCAAAAACATAGAGTACGCAAGTAAAGTAGCCGCAGGCGATGTAGGAAAGTACTTAGCCAAGGTAGATGAAGCTATAGAGACTGAAAAATTCATTGTAGTTGTAGGACCTAAAGGCTCAGGTGCAACCTACACTGGGTCAACAAGCAAGCCGCTAGTAGTTGTGGCCTACGAAGTAGATTGGGAGGCTACAAACGCAAACTGGGAGAAGCCGGTAAACATGGTTACACTAGGTACAGGCGGCCTAAAAGATATAATTCTAAGTGCACTCTGTAAGGTCTCTCAGAGAATATTAGAGCCAGACGCCCGAGAAGCGGTTATACAAGCTGCTGTCATCAAGTTCAACAAAGCGAGCTCGCTAATTATGCTTGGTCAGCTCATTACCGGTGAAAACTATGGTAGCTGGGTTTACGGCATGTACTATCCAGTAGGCGCAGTTTCCACACGCTACGACCTTGTCTGGGAAGACCCCAAGGCTCCTGTGGTCGACACCGGAGTTCTTGGCATCAAAAATAACCCAGAGACAATGGTAATAGGCGACATAGGTTGGCCTGACACCTTCGATCCTGCAAAGTCCTACGAGTCATTCGGTTGGGAGATATTCGAACACACATACAGGAGGCTTGTGACTCTCTGGAAGGAAGAAACCGAGCCTATACCTGACCTAGCCGTAGCATGGGCCTTCAGCAAAGATATGACAGAGCTCTACTTTGTCATAAGAGGTAATGTTGTCGGTTACGACCCGTGGAACAACAAGACTTACCCGATTGACGCTACCGACGTACTCTTCTGCATATGGAGAGCTGTGAGAGCTAATTTGCCAGGTGGACCGCAGTGGATGATTGACGAGTTCATCGATGTGAATGCTTCAACAGTGCTAAGCGAGGAGGAATTGGACAGTATTGCTAGGAGCCAGGGATTAGTGACGGCATTTAAAGGTAAGAGCGCCGAGGTCCACAGCTTAAAGGATCTGCTCAGCTTCTTCGGATATAGTGGATCAACAGCAGGCGTGGTCAAGTTCAAGTTGAAGTTCCCATATGTGCCAATACTGCAAATCTTCCCAACAGGTGTCGGCGCCATCTATCCAATGGAGTACGCGCTAGGCGACCAATACAGCGCCGCAATTGCAGCGTCGAAAAACGGCAAGGATCCTGCAGCATGGGCTAAGTTTGTGCAACCAGGCGAGGATGATCCAATACACCAGTTGCTAGCAAAGAAGCCTGTATCAACCGGACCCTACTACGTGGCCGACTACAAAGAGGACAGTTACATCCTGCTGAAGTACAATCCATATTACTGGAACGCAACGTTATGGAAAGAACTGTATGGCTTCAAGCCCTAAAACTAATATTTTTTCTTTTCCTCTAACCATGATCAGTTAGGTGACGCTCATGGGGTTGGCTAGCTTCCTCGTGCGACGGATGATATCGTTTATTCCCAGCATTATAGGTGCCCTTCTAATTACGTACGTGATCGCCTATGTGATTCCGACAGATCCCGTTAGGGCATGGGTTGGCGAAAAGTTACTTAACCCGCAGACTCTGGAGGACTTGAGAAGAAAGTATAAATTTGATGCTCCCTGGTACGAGCAATTTGCTTTCCTCGTAGCCCAGCTACTGACAGGACAGCTCAGAGATCCAACAAGAGGTGACTTAGTTGTCGAGCAGGTAGCCCAGCGTTTCCCGGTGACTGTAGAGCTAGCAATCTTTGCATTCTTCTTTACCGTTGTTATAGGAATTCCGCTAGGAATCGCGGCTGCGGCGAAGCGGGATAGTGCTCTAGATCTCTTCGTGCGAGTTTTCGCGCTCTTCGGTAGCTCTATGCCGTCGTTTGTGCTGTACTACCTTCTCATACTCGTTTTCTACGTGTATGTGAAGACTACACTTCTAGCAGGTGTTCCCGCATTTTCCAATGCCTGCGCGATGCAACTAGCTGGGCTAAAGGATGGTGTCCCAGTATTTGGTTGGATAGCGTGGGCTGTTGGCCAGGTTCCTATGTTCGGTGCGCTTATGTGCGGCGAGTTTCAGGTAGTTTCCGATACGTTTACAAGAATGTGGTTGCCTGGTTTCGCTCTCGGCGTGCTTTCGGCAGGTTTCATCGCTAGGATAGTGAGGAACAGTCTCCTCGACGCATTGAGCTCTGAATCAATTCTTTTTGGAAAAGCCCGAGGGCTATCCAGCTGGACAATTTGGAAGCATGCGCTTAAAAATGGCTTTGCGCCAATTATCACTATTCTTGGCCTAGATTTTGCTGGATTGCTGACGGGCGCTATTATCGCGGAGACCATCTTTAACATCCCAGGCTTAGGAAGGTATATTTACCAAGGGATCACGCGCTTGAACTTTCCTGTAATCATCGCCGGCACTTTCCTATTCTCCTTGGTGTATATTATCATGAATCTAATTGTAGACATACTATACGCGGTGTTAGATCCGAGGGTAAGGTACTGAGGTGTCGAAACCATGAATTTTCTATACACTCTCTTCTCAAAAATCTTGAACGGGTACGTTGCACTAAGGGAAAGGCTAAGCCCGGGCTGGCTAGACAAGAATAGGTCTAAGTTGCAGGAGACTAAGCTCACGCTTTATGCTTTAGCAACTTCAAAAACCGGAGCCGCAGGGTTACTACTCGTATTTATCACAACTTTCCTCGCAATATTCGGTCCCTTTATAGCGTGGGAGCCCTACGACACTTACCCGCTATTACAAAACCCGAGCTTAGCTGGAATGTTGCCCTACCCCCCATGTTTCGGTACCTGTTCAGGGTTACCGTTATGGGGAACCGACAACTATGGACGGGATGTTCTCTCGTTAGTAGTTAGGGGCTTCAGGATAGCCCTTGTCATGAGCTTCATCATAGTTCTTGTGGGAGCTGCAATAGGGGTGATTCTCGGTCTAATTGCGGGCTACTTCGGTGGTTTAGTGGATGAGGTGATAATGAGGTTTACTGATATGATGTTCGCTTTCCCAGGCCTTGTATTGGCGATCGCATTTAGTCTCACGTTGAGGATATCAGTGAGGAACGTGTTGGCGGAAAACCCTGCGCTTACCTCTTTCTTCGCTGCGATTTTCGCCCTAAACCCGGGAGATGCACCGAACATTGCAAACCTCCTCTCTCTTTTCCTCGCCATGATTTTGGTTTGGTGGCCTCCCTATGCTAGGGTTGTTAGAGGCTCTGTACTGACAATAAAGGAGCAGGGGTTTGTTGAAGCCGCAAAAGCCTTAGGCCTTTCCACCTGGAGGATCCTGCGGAAACACATCTTGCCCAACATCCTCTCACCTCTACTTGTTATGCTTACGTTTGACATAGCTACAGCTGCTCTCTCTTCAGCCGCTCTCTCTTTCCTCGGTCTAGGGGCACAGCCCCCTGTTCCCGACCTCGGGTTGCTCGTCTCGATGGCTGGTCAATATTTTCCTGAGAGAAGCTGGTGGATAGTTATTGAGGCGGGTACGGCTTTGCTACTCATCTCTCTAGGTTGGAACATGCTCGGGGACGCACTGCGCGACGTGTTTGATCCAAGGACCAGGAGGTCAATAGAGCTGAAAGCGAAGCTGTAGGTGATCGTATATGGCTGAGATGAGTGACGGGCAGGTGCTGAAGGCCCGCGGAGTTACGGTGCGTTTCTACACCTATGCTGGTGTAGTGCACGCGGTAACGGATGCATACCTTGATGTTTTTCAAGGTGAGACTGTTGCCATAGTTGGTGAAACCGGTAGCGGTAAAAGTGTCTTCACTAGAAGCCTCACAGGTTTAATAGAGCCACCTGGTAGAATTGAATCCGGGAGTGTTCTATTCAGGAGGAGAGACGGTACAGTCGTAGACCTATTTAAACTTAGCAGCGAAGAGCTCAGAAAAATCAGAGGTGATGAGATCTCTTATGTGTTTCAAGACCCTAGTAGTGCTCTTGATCCCCTATATACAGCTGGTCATCATATCGTTGAAACTATTCTGGAGCATCGGAAGGCTTCACGGCGAGAAGCGCTACAAGAGGCGGTCATGCTCCTGAAGGACGTCCTTATTCCTACCCCGGAAATACGTGTGAAAAACTACCCACATGAGCTGAGCGGAGGTATGAGGCAGAGGGTTGTTATTGCAACGGCAATTGCGAACAGGCCCCGTCTCCTCATAGCGGATGAACCGACAACTAGCTTGGATGTTACCGTTCAGGCTCAGATACTCGACTTGCTTGCGAGCCTGAAGGCTAAGTATGGGATGAGCATTATACTAATTACTCATAACCTAGGAGTTGTAGCCGAAGTAGCTGACAGAGCATATGTCATGTACGGGGGGAGAATCATGGAGACAGCGGACGTCTTCACGCTTTTTGAAAATCCAGCACATCCATACACCAAAATGTTGTTGCGTGCACTGCCTGATCCTACCAGGAAGGTGAAGAGACTTGAGTCAATACCCGGTACTGTTCCAACACTTATTGATATGGGACCTGGCTGTCCATTTGCCCCTCGTTGCCCTTACGCAATGGATATCTGTAAAAAAGAGTTCCCAGCTTCCGTTATGCTGAGTGACAATCATACGGTTCACTGCTGGCTTCACTCAAAGAAGTGATGGGTATGGCGTTGCTTAGGCTGGAGAATATCAAAAAGTACTTCCGTGTCAGAGGCTCATTGTTCAAGTCTCTTAAAGCAGTCGATGGAGTGTCCTTGGAGATCGGTAGTAGCGAAACGTTAGGATTAGTAGGGGAAAGCGGTTGCGGGAAGTCAACATTAGGTAGAGTTGCTATCCGGTTACTAGAGCCTACCGCAGGTCGCATCATATACGAAGGGGTGGATATAACAAGGCTCAGCAACCGAAAGCTTAAAGAGTTCAGGAGAAGAGCACAGATAGTATTCCAAGATCCAAACACCTCTCTTAATCCAAGAATGACTGTTTACGAAATCTTAATGGAGCCTCTTTACGAGTATGACATGGTGCCAAGTGATCCCGAAAGCTTTCTAGTCGAACAGCTCAACTCAGTGGGCCTAGGCAAGGAGCACCTATTCCGCTATCCACACGAGTTAAGCGGAGGCCAGAAGCAACGTATTGCGATACTTAGGGCCCTCCTACTTAATCCATCGCTGATTGTTCTAGACGAGCCGACGTCATCCCTAGACGTCTCCGTCCAAGCGCAGATCCTTAACATGCTAAAGGATCTTCAAGCTGAGCATAAGATCTCATACCTTTTTATCTCGCACGACATCGCAGTGGTCAACTACATGAGCGACAGAATTGCCGTCATGTACCTTGGAAAGATCGTCGAGGAGGGAAAAGTGGAAGCTGTTCTCGAAAGTCCAGCTCACCCCTATACGAAGTTTCTCTTAAACGCTGTTCCGATACCAGATCCGAAGCTTAGGAACAGGAAGAGGGAAATGCTACAGGGTGAACCGCCATCACCTATCAACGCACCGCCTGGTTGCAGGTTTCACCCGCGATGCCCCTACGCAATGGATAAATGCAGGAAGGAGGAGCCACCTTTCTTTGAAATCGAGCCAAACCACCGCGTCGCGTGCTGGCTCTACTCCAGGTAAAAATAGCTAGAGCCCCTTTCTCTCAAGATGCTCTCTTCTCAAGAATTTTTCGTGAAGAGTAGAGCGCAGACTACTTCTACCAATGAGCAGGAAAACCCGCTCCTGCACATCGAAGTACAATAGGATGTAAAGAATTCCTTTATACGTTAACCGCTCTGGCTTCAATTCATTAACTAGTGCATGCACATGTGCAGAAGCGTCAGTAAAGCCTCTGAAGAACATCTCCAATCTTTTGAGAGCCATTCTAGATCCCAGCATCCTGGTAGCATAGTAGTCAACAGGCTCAAATGACGAGAATGATGAAGTCTCACTTTTTCTACGCTCCTTACCTATCGAACGGAGCTCATCGAGTACTTCAGGGCCGCATTTAACTGGCTCAAGAATAGGTGCCTCAATCGTAGGCTGTTTCCTCAGCATTGATGTTTCCACTTTCCTTGAGAGCAAGAGCCGAGTGTACGCAGAGCCCATTAAAGAGGCAACAAAGCAGTCAACTCCAACACACCAGCCTTCTTCTCCGAGGGGCTCCAGCCTAGCGAACGGGTACCAGACTAGCTTCAAAGCCCGTCTCAGAGCCCTAGCGTCAGCCTCCACAAAAACCGTCTCTATTTCACTCCCCCTTAAGGTTTGACGATACAATAGTTATACTTTACCTTTGCTTTTTCTCGCAAAACAAAATAAAAGGTAACTACAATTCGTTGTTAACTTTATTCAATGGTTAAAATTATGTTCAAGAACCTGTAAAGTGGAAAGTAACTTGGCTTTCAGAGCGAAGAACAGGATAGCTAAGAGAGCTATAGCCACAGGCATCAGCAGGAAGATGGGCACGTTTCTTTCAACAAACCTGCGGACAGCCAGCCCCAAGTCGAACCTCCTCTCGAACAGTTTTCTAGAGCCCCGTATCTCCTGCATATAAATGCTCAAGGTCGAGGCAGAGGCATTCACCTCTTCTGCAGCGAGATTAGGGCAGGCTCTCTCCGAAACGACTCCCCTCAGGACTCTCCACCCATAAAAGCTCCTTGCGTAGTAGGGTAGCTCACCGCTATCGTCGAGGATATAAGTCCCGTTCAGCGTGGGCGGGCTCACTGCGTAGTCGAAAGCTAAGCCGCTGAGGCTCATCACGGTGAGGCCTCCACTCCTGTGAAGGATCACTCTGCCCTCGCTTATGACGCCCGAAAGGCTTTGGGAAGGCTCTGCTCTAACGATTATTAAACCGCTCTCGTTGAAGCTCCAACCCCACACTTCGTCTAAAACCAAAACGAAAGGCTCCCTCCCGTGTTCTTCGTCGAAAACCCCCGCGCCTACAACGTAAACCCTCCCGGTGGTCGGATCCAGCCAGGCTCGCTTGAGGAAAGTATCCCCCAGCGTCCTGTAGCCTCTAAGCCACAGCAGTCCTCCGACCCTCGACACCCGCGCGGCGAAACCCTGCGCAACACCCTCGCTCTCCGTAGTTCCAATCACAACGTAATCACCATTCGGCATGAGCACGACGTCTTCCCCTGTCTCCAAGCTCGCCCCTCCGACGCTGAAACTCTCCCTTAGGCTCAGGTCCACGCCAAGCCTCAGGAGGAGAACGTCGCTCTGGGAGACGTTGTAGGCCCACGTATCCCCTACAACGTAGTAACCGCCCTCGCCGGCAATTATCCTCCTTGCGGTGTCGGGGTAGTCACGGCTGCCGAAGCACCTCGCGCCAAGGATAGAGCCATTAAGGCCGATCTTGGCTACGAAGACGTCTGCGTCTCGGGATCCACGCCGGTAAAAGTACCCTGCCATGACGAGCACATCACCTTCGAGGAACCCGTCCGACACGTAGACGTCCGAGTCTCCAACCACCGAGAAGCTCCTCGCATTCTTGCCCTGGAGCACTACCACGAAGCCGGAAGAACCGCCCCGACCCCTGATGAATCCGCTCATCACAACTCCCCTGCTTGAGGCCTTGGCGGAGACGATCATGCCGCTAAAACCCCACGTGTAGACTACAGCACCCGAGCCGTTCACAACCACCGCGGCTGGGGAAGGGCTAAGCGGGGAGCCCATGAACCCCCCAGCGTAGAGGTTGTCTTGTAGAAGCGCACTATCGACGGGGGAGAAGTCGCCTGGGCCTGCGAGGAGAGAAGCGGCTAAAATCAAGCAAAGCAGAAGGCACACCGCAGCTACGCGCGCCATGCACGCTCACATAAATGACCTGGATCCCTGCTATAAGTTCTTAAGCTAAAAATTTTTTATGAAAATCTTTACATTAGTCCATCCGGAGTGCTCCTAGCTGTTCACTACCTATACCAGCGCAAAGTTAAAATACTTTATTCTCTCTACCTATTAACGATCGGCATGAAAGCCAAGCTAGCACTCGTAATGCTACTGCTGATGACCTTCTCACTGCTACTGCCGCTCCTGCAAGCACAGCCCCAAGGCCCATGGGTCGACGAAGTCTACTTCTTCGCTGAGAAAGACTACGCCAAAGTCGTGGACATGCTGAGCAAGGGCGACATGCACATCTACTTCAGCGACATGCAGGTTGACCCGACGCTTCTGCAGAGGATAAAAAGCGATCCAAACCTAGCAATGGATTACTCATATGGTTTTTACACCGATCTGACATTCAACCCTGTCGGCCCTGAGTTTCCGGGCACTGGCAAGCTGAACCCCTTCAGCGACCCGAAGATACGGGAGGCGATGAACTGGCTCATCGACAGGAATCACATCGCGAACGAGATCTTCGGCGGCTTAGCGAGGCCTATACTATTACCGCTCTTCCCAGGCTTCCCAGAGTATCAGAGAATCGCGGATACTATGAAGATGCTGGAATCGCAGTACAGCTACGACTTCGATAAGGCTAAGACGGTGATCTTCGAGGAGATGGCGAAGCTCGGCGCAACCTACCAGGACGGGAAGTGGTACTATAAGGGCGAGCCGGTCGAGATAATTTTCCTCATACGAACCGAGGACGCGAGGAAGCAGATCGGGGACTACGTGGCCGACCAACTCGAGAAACTAGGCTTCACGGTTACTAGGAAGTACGGCACCAGCAGGGACCTCTCACCCCTGTGGAGGGGGAGCAACCCCGCTGACGGCAAGTGGCACATCTACACTGGCGGTTGGAGCAACTCGATTATAGCCCGCGACCAGGCGTCCGACTTCGGCTTCTTCTACACCCCGCTCGGCGCTGGGGGACCACTGTGGTCCGCCTACAAGCCCGATCCTGAGTTCTACGAAGTGTGCCAAAGGCTTTGGAATAGCCAGTACAGTTCTGCTGAAGAGAGAAATTCGCTCATGTCTAAGGCGGCGGAGCTCGCTTTGAAGGATTCTGTCAGAGTCTGGGTAGTCCAGCAGAAATCCCCCTGGCTTCGCAGAAAGGAGGTCGATGTGGCTGTAGACCTAAGCAGTGGTTATGATAACTACCTCTGGCCATTAACCCTGCGCTTCGTCAACAAAACGGGAGGAGCTGTAAAAGCTGGCATGCGCGAGGTACTCGTGGACCCATGGAACCCAATCCCCGCTGGCGCAGCTGGCCAAACGAACTGGCTGTATGACATGGTGTTGCAGTATGCAGTGAGAGATTATGCTTTCCGCTATGATCCGCAAAGCGGGTTGCCTATTCCTATCAGAGTGGTCAGCGCTGAGGTTTACGCAGTTAAAGGCTTGCCCACTCAATCCAGCAGTAGCTGGCTGAAGCTGTCCTTCGTCGACAAGGTCGAAGTGCCCGCTGACGCGTGGTGGGGCTACGACGTGAAAGCTGGGAAAGTGGTGACAGCTGGAGAGGCTGGGGTAAGGTACGCTCAGGTAAAGATCGTTGTGAACTACGGTGACGTGCTGGGCAAGGTAACATACCATGACGGGACAACGATGAGCTTGGCAGACTGGCTCGTCGGCTGGCCACTCACCTTTGCAAGGGCCGATAACAGTAGCCCGCTTTACGACGAGTCTTACGTGCCCGTCTTTGATTCATGGAGGCAAGTGTTCCAAGGGTGGAGGATTGCCAGCCAGAGCCCGCTGGTGATCGAGTACTACGTCAACTACACTTTGCTCGACGCGGAGCTAATAGTGGATTCTTTTGCAGATTGGCCGGCCTACCCGTGGCACATGGTGGCGATAGGGATTAGGGCTGAGGAGAAGGGACTATTAGCTTTTGGCTCGGATAAGGCGTCTGCGAAGAATGTTGAGTGGATGAACTACATCGGCGGGCCTAGTCTCGAGGTGCTCTCGAAAATGCTTGACGAAGCGCAAGCCGAGGGCTACATACCCTTCAAGGAATTCCTCTCCAAGTACGTAAGCGCTGACGACGCTAAAGCCAGGTACTCTGCCCTCAAAAGCTGGTATCAGGCTCACGGTCACTTCTGGGTTTCCAACGGGCCTTTCTACCTCGACAAGGTTGATTACAACGCTCACATCGCTGTTCTGTCTAGGACTAAGCCAGCCGCGCCTGCTACAAGTAATGTCCTCATCATCAGTGTAATAATCGTTCTGGTCATAATATTCGTGTTAGTACTGTTCCTAGTCTTCAGGAGAAGGAAGCGCGAAGAGCATAAAGAACAGGGAACTGAAGTAAAGAGCTAAATCTATTAATTTTAAAATTAATTTTTTTAATATATTTTTTCAATAAGTATGATGCTCCAATGATTTGAATGTTTAGATAGTAAGGCTTTTAAGTAATTGGATGAGAGTAAGTTGAGTAGAATGTACGCTGGCTTCGTTAAATTCGTCCTAAAGAGGTTCATAGTACTTTACCTTACAGTAGTCATAGCTGTCTATGCTACAATCCTCGTCGCTAATATGGGTGGTAAAGTCGACGAGATAGTGATAGGTGATATAAGGATGTCCGTTGCACAGATGGTCAACCAGAACCCGCTGTATAAGGGCCTTCCAGGTGACCAGAGGGCTAAGTTAATCGAGGAGATGGTGCAACAAGAAATAAAGAGGAGGGGTTTAGATACTCCATTCTATGTGAGGAGCCTGATTTACCTCAAAGACGCTCTGACCCTCGACCTAGGCAGAGCCCTCGTTTTAAGGAGTGACTCAGGCTCGATGTACGTGAAGAACATTATACTCGAAAGACTGCCGAACACTGTGATGCTATTCACGACAGTGACGGTGATAAACTTCTTCCTCCACCTGTTCATTGGCCTCTACCTGTCTAGGCACTACGGTAGCCTGCTTGACAAGATTTCTGTGGCCCTTGCTCCGACATCGGTCATTCCCGGCTGGTTTTACGGGATCTTCCTGATCCTGATATTCTACTCTTGGCTTCACGTCCTGCCACCCGGCGGCCTGGTGGACGTCCCACCCCCGGACAACCCTGTTGACTACGCGCTGAGCGTCTTGAAGCACATGATCCTCCCGATGCTGTCGTGGATTATCTCCGGCTTCTTCCTCGGGATATACAGCAACAGGACTTTCTTCCTGATATTCTCGACTGAGGACTATGTCGAGGCAGCCAAGGCTAAGGGCCTTCCTCCAAGGATGATAGAGACGAGATATATCCTTCGACCCACGTTACCACCCATCGTGACAAACTTTGCCCTCAGTTTAGTTGGATCGTGGGGTGGAGCGATTATTACGGAGACGGTGTTCAACTGGCCGGGCTTAGGCCTCGTCACTTACAACGCGATATCCTCGTTCGACACGCCGGTTATCGTGGGGATAACAGTGATCTACGCATACCTTCTGATGATCACCGTTCTCGTCTTAGATATAATATATGCTTGGCTCGACCCACGAATAAAAATCCAGTTCAGGTGATGGCGCCTTGAGCTCAGCAAAGGGTTTTGCAGGCGCGGTGAAGAGCGTTCTCCAAGAGCTTTTATCCTACAAGTCAGGTGTGGTAGGTCTTCTACTCCTCGGCTTTTTAGTTGCCCTTTCTATCTACGCCGTTACCACTATACCGATGGAAAAAGCTATCGCCATGTGGCGTAGCGGGGGGACAATGTGGCTTGAAAATCCAAGGCTCGCCCCCCCTGAGTGGATACAGTTCTTTGTCGGAAAAAATCTCCCCAAAACCATGGTCTTTAATTCAGTGAACAAAACTTCAATCATCGTAGGAGACGGGGTTAAGAAAATTCACATCGAGTTTGTTTTCTACTACCCCTACGACGACTTTCCATCAGAACTCAACATGTTCTTTACTGCCAACTTTTCTCGCCAATTAGGAACGCCGAAAATAAACATCCTATGGATTAAACCCAGCGGAGATGAAGTTAACGTAACAAGTTTTTCCACATACTCATCGACGTTCTCTTTCTACTTTGTCACCGATCCCGTAACAGAGGCTTTTACTTCCTATATTAGGCAACGATATGGCATCGAGCCCAGCTACATGATAACTAACATGCAACTTCTTTTCGGCAAGTTCACTCCAGAGTCCCTCAGAGCGGGGAGGATGAGCGTTGAAAAGGGAGTGTACAAAGCGATAGTAGACGCTACGCTCTTCGGCCAGGACTCTGACCTCGACTGCAAGATGGTTGTCTACGGAACAGTGTACGGGATAGCGGGGACCGATCACCTGCGCAGGCCACTCGAAATAGCCCTGCTCTGGGGTGCTCCGATCGCGCTGGCATTCGGGCTGACAGCATCCCTCGTCACGACCTTCGCCGAGATGATCATAGCCACGATCAGCGGCTACTACGGAGGGGTGCTCGACAGCATCATCCAGAGAGTGACTGAGATCTACATGGTGCTGCCGTTCCTGCCGTTCCTGATCTTAATCTCGGTGTTCTACGGCTTGAACATATGGACCTTGCTCGCGGTGATCATAGTCCTCAGCATTTTCGGCCCCGGGATTAAGTCGACGAGGGCGCTGGTAATGCAGATAAAGGAGTACCCCTACGTGGAGGCCGCGAAGACCTACGGCGCCTCCAACATGCGGATAATCTTCATGTACATAATACCCAAGATCCTGCCACCCATCGTGCCCGGCCTTATCGCAGCAGTTCCGAGCTACGTCTTTCTCGAGGCCGCCCTGGCTTTCCTCGGGCTCGGCGACCCGTCACTCCCCACGTGGGGCAAGGTCATCAACGACGCGTTCGAGAACGGGGCGCTGTACAAGGGATACTTCTACTGGGTGCTCGAGCCCTCAGCCCTGCTCGTGGTCACAGGGCTCGCGTTCGCCCTCTTGGGCTTCGCGCTCGACAGGATAGTTAACCCAAGGCTCCGGGAAATGTAGGTGGTTTGGATGCCGAGCACTGTTTTAAGCATTAGGGATCTGTACTTGTACTACAGGACGCGGAAGGGCACGGTTAAGGCTGTTGACGGAGTCAGCTTCGAGCTGGGAAAAGGGGAGACCCTAGCTATAGTCGGCGAGTCCGGCTGTGGGAAAACCTCGCTGGCCAGGGCCATAATCAGGCTGCTTCCTAGAAACGTTGAGAGGTTCGACGGCACTGTCAACCTTAACGGCGTGGACGTGATGAAGCTGAGCGAGGAGGAGTTCAGGAAGAGGGTGAGGTGGCAGAAGATCTCCTACGTCTTCCAGGGCTCCCAGAACGCGCTCAACCCCGTTTTAAAGGTGGGTTTCCAGATCGCCGAGCCGCTGATGGTTCACAAGGGCTTAAGCAGGGAGGAGGCGCTCGCGGAGGCCAAGAGATACCTAAGGCTCGTGGGAATCCACGAGAGCTTCCTCGACAGGTACCCCTTCGAGCTCAGCGGCGGTATGCGGCAGCGAGCCGTCATCGCGATGGCCCTCGTCACAAACCCGGACGTGGTCATACTGGATGAGCCGACATCCGCGCTCGACGTTATCACGCAGGCAAACATAATGAACCTGCTCAAGAGGATAAAGCAGGAGATGGGTCTCAGCTACATCTTCATCACGCACGACGTGCCCTTGACGAGCGAGCTCGCGGACCGCGTTGCGGTGATGTACGCCGGCCAGATCGTAGAGCTCGCTGACGCTGACACCTTTTACCTCTCCCCGCGCCACCCGTACTCCGAGAAGCTGATGGCGAGCGTCCCAACGCTGAGGACCGATAAGAAGCTGGAGTTCATACCCGGGGCTCCTCCAAGCCTCATAAACCCGCCCCCGGGATGCAGGTTCCATCCGCGATGCCCCTTCGCATACGAGAGGTGTCTGCGTGAGGAGCCCCCACCCTACGCTCTCGGCGGCTCCTCTTACGTTAAATGTTGGTTGTACCATGAGGGTAAGAGGTGAGGGAAGTGGGTGAAGACAGGGTGTTGCTGAGGGCTCAGGATCTGAGAATGTGGTTCGAGATACGTAGAGGTATGTTCGCGGAGCCGGTCCCCCTGAAAGCCGTTGACGGTGTAACCTTTGACCTTGGCGTCGGCGAGGCGGTGTCCGTTGTCGGCGAGTCTGGGAGTGGAAAAACAACGCTTGGAAAAACCATCCTGCGCCTCTACAAGCCAACCGGAGGGAAACTCGTCTTCAAGGGCCGCGACATCACCAATCTTGACGAGAAGGAGCTGATGTGGTACAAGAGGGAGACTGGCCTCGTGCAGCAGGACCCGTACGGGGCGATGCCGTCCTTCATGACGATCTTCAGGATCCTCGAGGAGCCCCTCATAATACACAAAATCGGTAGCAAGGAGGAGAGAAGGGAAATGGTATTCAAGGCTCTGGAGGAGGTTAGGCTCACACCAGTCGAGGACTTCGCCTTCAAGTACCCGCACATGCTCAGCGGAGGGCAGTTACAGAGAGTTGCTATCGCGAGAGCGCTTATCCTCAAGCCCAGCTTGGTTGTAGCAGACGAGCCTGTATCGATGCTCGACGCATCGGTGAGAGTGGAGATCCTCACGCTCATGAGGGAGCTGCAGGAGAAGAGGAACATCAGCTTCATCTACATCACCCACGACCTCTCAACAACGAGGTACTTCAGCGAGCAGATCTTCATAATGTACGCTGGCCACCTCATCGAGCGCGGGCCAACAAAGACGCTTCTCCGAAACCCCCTGCACCCGTACACGCGTGCGCTCTTGGCCGCTATCCCGGACCCCGACCCGGAGAACAGGAAGCGCTTCCGGGAGGTGCCTGCCGGCGAGCCGCCAAGCCTCATAAACCCGCCCCCTGGTTGCAGGTTTGCTCCTAGGTGCCCCTTCGCGACGGAGAAGTGTAGGCGTGAGGAGCCGCCCGAATTCGAGGCTGAGCCAGGGCACTTCGTTAAGTGCTGGCTTTACGCAGGTACCTCCTAGTTTATTTTGACTCCGTACTTCTCCTCGAAAATCTCAATTATCCTTCTCCCATCCCCCAGCATGTCGTGGTCATTGTTGAAAAATATGTAGGCTCTCTCGGGCTTTGACTCCACGATTTTTCCCGCGACCTCAAGTAGCTCCTCGTCGAGGTACCCGTAGTTGTACCAGGTCAGCCGCCCGTGCATCCTGACGTACACGGTTCCACAGATATTCACTACCCCGATCTCCGGCAACCCCTCGAAGAGAGGCGAGTCGGGTGTCACGAAGTAAATGTGGTTATCCATGAAGAAGGAAACAGCCTGCTCGCTGAACCACGAGAGGTGTCTGGGCTCGACAGCAATCTTATCGCACAGCCCAGAGAAGCGCCTCAGCCTTTCCTTCATCTCTCCGGTGAACGAGGCGCTGGGTGGGAGCTGGAACAAGTAGAAGTCTATCCTCTCCTCGAGCGGTACGAATGCTTCGCGGAACTTCTCCCACAGAGGTACCGCCTTCTCGTTCAGCCTCCTTATGTGCGTTATACTCCTGTGGACCTTCACGGCCCAGCGCAGTTTTCCCGACTCCTCCAGCCACTTCGCCACCATGCTTCGCTTCGGAAAGCTGTAAAAGCTCATGTTGAGCTCGATCGCGTTAAAACCCGAGTTTTGCGCGTACCATGCGAGGCCGTCAGGGTTCCAATCGTAAACCCACCCCGACGTCCCCACGTAGAGCTTTAGGCCCATCAATAGACAATCTTTGCTCGGGTATTTCAACGTTCTCTGAAAGGCCTCGTAACAGTTAATTATGCTTAACGTGTTTGAAAGTCGTGAACAGTATGGGTGCTTCAAGGAAACTATCGTCCTTAATCCTTATCTCCCTAGCACTGGCAACTGCATTTTTCGCCAAGCTTGGCTATGGCCAAAGCCTGCTTTTCTTCGGCAGAGTGACAGACACTCAGCTGAACCCCATAAAGGGGGCGGAAGTAGCTGTATTCAGCAATAACCTCCTCGTGACCTCGGTCACCACGGACAAAGACGGCAACTTTAACCTGAGGATTCCTGCAGGCACATACGTCCTCAGAGTCTACCTCAAGGGCTACGCCCCACGGCAGATACTCCTCGTCGCCACACAGGAGAAGGCTGGAAGCTTAGGCACGATAGTGCTCGAACCAGCGATCTCAATCTACGCCGAAACAACGCAGCTAACGGTTTACCAGGGAGACTTCCTAAACTTTACGATCCGGGTTTCGAATAAGGGGTTAGACCCGCTGACCGTCTACTTCAAGCTCGAGAAGCCTGAATCATGGGTCGGGTACATCGCTCTCAGCGGGGGGCTCCGCGTGGATAACATTGTCGTCGACGCGGGGGCTGAGCGGGCAGTTTTCCTCAACCTAAGGGTCCCCCTGAACGCCAGCGGCGAGGTCAGAATCAGCCTTGAGGCGAGCTGGAGCAACCTCACGAGTGTGTTGCCGTTCGTTTTCACGGTTCAGCCAAAGAAGTGGAATATCGTTGAGTTCCCCGCAGTAAGTATAGGCGCCTACCCTGGAGCCCAGCTGAGGATCCCCATGCAAGTCACTAACCCGTTTTCGGTGGACATGGATTTCCTGCTATCAGCCTCCGTCCCCCAAGGGTGGGTCGCAACGATAATCGACGCGAACAGCCTAAGTGTCTCAGCTCTGGCTCTGCCGCCGCGTGCATCAAAGCAGCTTTTCCTTATTCTTTACGTGCCTCCCGGGGCAACGGTGGGCAAGTACCCTGTGTATGTTTACGCCGACTCCGCTGGCAGCCGCTACATAGCACAGCTCGAGGTCTCCGTCGAGAGCCGGTTCGACCTTCTTAACTTGACTTTGACCTCAACAAGGCTCAACTTGACGGGAGGCACGTCCAGCTCTGTTCCGGTGATCGTGAGGAATGACGGAAACATGCCAACAGTAGTTCTGCTTAAGGCCGTAACTAGCACACCCGAGCTACGTCTCACCTTCTCGGTCTCGGGGCAGCCTGGAGGCTCCTTCTACCTGTTGCCGGGCGAGACCAGGCAGGTGAACCTGCTGATTGACGCCTTACAGTACATTACACCGGGAACGTACGAGGTGAGGATCTATGCAAACGGCACCACGAGCTCAGCGGAAAAGGTCCTTCTCGTGGAGGTAACCGGGGTTAGACGCGCAGAGGTCGTGAACTCCAACTTCCTGGTGGTAGCCACACCCGGCTCAGTAGCCCTTTACAGGATATACGTCAACAACACGGGCACTTACCAGCTAAACTCTGTAACTCTAAGGGTAGACAACGCGCCTCACAACTTCAAAGTATCTATTCAGCCCGACAAGCTGACGCTCCTCCCAGGGGAGACCGGCTACTTCGAGATCCAAGTCTTTGTACCCAGCGATGCCAGTGAGAGCGTCTACAACCTCCAGTTCACAGTCGAGGCCGACGGCGTCTCCACCACCCGTATCCTCTTGCTCTGGGTTCGGTACGAAACCGGCTTAAGCTTCATAGTTCTTATGGGCTCATTGGTCTTTGTGAGCTTTCTCCTAGTCTTCTACGGCAGGAGGAAATTCGTGCCGGGAGCGTAAATGGACGTGGCGAATCTTGCTCTGATCTACTTGCTGGGCGTTGAAACCGCATTCACGCCGTGCTTTCTCCCAGTCCTGCCTGTTTTCATAAACTTCGTCGCTGGCTTCGGGAGAGAGCGAGCCTTCCTAACAAGCGTGCTCTTCGTTACGGGTTCGACTGCAAGCCTCATGCTCTACAGCTTGCTGGCCGCTTACGGGAGTAGCTTTGTGAGACCCTTCCTACAAGCGGGCTTAGCGCCACTTACAGTCGGCGTGGGTCTGCTCCTCGTAAGCTTGGGAGTCGTTTTACTTACCCCTGAGCGGAGAATCTTCTCGATGTTACCCTCTGTCCAACCACGCTTCAGGAAGATCTCCATGCTTAACGCGCTCGTGCTGGGTTTTACTTTCACGCTGGTGGCTGCCCCGTGCGCGGCGACATTCTTAGTGGCAGCTTTCTCGCTCGTCTGGCTCGGGTCCATGAACAGCCAAAGTGAGGCAATCCTCACCGCGCTGGTTTACGCGGGAGGCGTTAATACGCCGTTCCTGCTTCTAGGGCTCCTCACAGGGAAAGCGAGCGAGAAGCTTGCGCGAAGTCCCGTGGTGAGGCACAACGAAACCATATCCGGCTTCATCATGATCCTGCTTGGAGCGCTGACGGTCGTCAGCGTGGAGAATTACGACCTCTACTCGCAGTACGTAGCCCAGGCTCTGGCTCCCTACTTAGCGCTTCTTTCGCTGCTGTCTGGCATTTTCTATGCGAGAGCCGCACTGCGACTTGGTGCGAAGATTAACTCTCTGCCTCCAATGCTTCTCGGCACTGGTATACTGCTCCTGGGCATTTCGGACACAGCGCCCCTCTTCGGGTTCCTACCGCATGTTGAGATTGCGGGGGCGGTTCTGTCTCTCGCCTCCCGGATTCTTATCGCGGCAGGCGGTTTAATGCTAGCCAAACCCGTCCTCCTATCGGTTCTCCCCCTAGCGCCCCTAACGAGCACCACTCTCGTGCTGGATTCGCTGATGCTGTTCTCCTGGATTGCTGGACCTGGGCGCCGCGACAGGGATCACCTCTTTGCGGCTCTCTTTCTCATGATTCACCTGATTATGGATGCTGTGCCGGTGGCTGTGGAGCTCCCGCCGGTAGCCATACTCTTGCTGCAGCCGGTTTCCTACCTAAGCTTACTTGTGCCAGCTATGAAGCTCTCGCGCGTGTTAACGGGGTTACGCCTGCTTGAGGAGGTTTAGGAGCAGCTTGACCAGCTTTTTCTCCGGGTTAAGCTTGTAGTAAGGAACGGGGCTTGAGTCCACAACCTTAAGGAAGCCTTTCTGGGAGAGCCATTCAAGGATAGGTCGCGCTCTCGAGATGTTCACAACTTCTTTCTCAACCGCGTAGGCGTTGAATGACTGTGATGGATCCTCCAGGTATTTTCTAACGAAGAACATGAAAACCCTGAGGTATCCCTGCGACCTCCTCGGGACTAACGAGGCTAATTCCTCCTCGATCTCCTCAAAAGCCGAAGAGCTCCTTTCTGCGTGCATACAAGACCTCCAGGATAGACCTTTTTGCATCCCGATCATCGACGCTGGTTAACCTTGCAGCGAGGTCCCGCTCACCTACGCAAACTTCGAGCCACCTTGCAAAATCGCCTCTTCGAAGGTGGAAGCGCGCGCTCTCCTCAGGTGCTTTCTCGAGAGCTTCGATTAGTGAAAAAACGTTCCACGCGACGTGGCCCGTGGGCTTACCCTCAGTGAGGTGGAAGATGAACTCGCAGCCCGTCTTAACGCGCCTCATCCAGACGTACCTGAGCCTCGCTTCGCTGTTCTCCTGGAGGCTGGATCGAACTCGCGCCTCTAGATCCGATATAGCGTCGGAGTAGCACATGTATGCATGGAAAGGTGTCTCGAAGGGGCTAAAGTACGAGTGCACGTCCCCGGGTCCCCCTCCCTTCGTCGACATGTAGTAGAAGTGGTCGCTTGTGGAGAGGAGCCTCCAGAGCCTCAGCAACCGCTCGCCTCTCAGCGCCTTGATCTGCAACCAGAGGTTTGAGTGCCTCTCAAATGCGTAGTCCTGCATGAAGTTGCCTAGCCAAGCGCTAAGGTCTCTTTCAAGATCGGCCCAGGATATGGTCTGTCCCTCTGGGACATCGATCTCGTCGCGCGGTGGTACCTTTTCAGCGACCTCAGAGGGCGTGGAAAACTGGAGGTGATCCCACTTCAAGACTTCGCCGGGCAGCCAGCGGAGAAACTCGAAGATTCCTGTCTCTGCCGGGAAGTGTTCCCCGAAGGTCTCATAGTCTATCGCGATGACGATCACGTCGCCGGGTGTAGCGGCAAGCCACGCTGAGTACTTGTCAGCTGTGAGCGGGTACTCGCTCCACCACCTGCTAGCGAACCTGAAGCCTATGTCGTCTGAGAGCCTGTAGTTCCTCATGAGAACGCGAATGCCTGCGCCCTTTGCCCTGTAGACATAGTTAGGGCTTCTCCACATTAGTACCCTCTCAACGCCCTCCGTTAGCACAGCCTTGTAGCCAAGCCTATCGAAAACCCTCCCGATGTAGTTGTTGTAAATGAACTCCGTGTTTTCAACAGAGGTTGGAGTCACGCCGAAGTAGGCTCGAATCTTCTCGCTGTGCATCTTCAGCTGGTCTATGAACTCCTCCTCGGAGACGAGGAAGCTCAGGCTGTGAAAGTACGTCTGGTCTAAGAACTCGACTAGACCCGTGTCAGCTAGCTGCTTGAAGCTGTCAAGCAAGTCGGGGAACCACCTCTCGGCCTGCTCGAGGAGAACCCCCGAGATACTGTACGCAACCTTGAACTTCTTTCCGTGGTCCTTAAAGTGGTCTATCTGCTGAAGAATCACAGAGTTTGCTGGAAGGTAGCACCTCTTCGCAACCCTCTCCAAAACCTCCCGGTTGAGTCCTTGGTCGAAGTATATGTCCTCAAGTTCGTCCAGGTCGAGCCTCCCGCGGGCTACTGCGGCCTCAGTGAGCTTCCAGGGGATGTTACGTGCAACGCGGTAAGGTTGATGAACCTCAAAAACGAATACTATGTGCTTTATCCTCGAACACCGTGATGAAAACTATGCAGGAAGCATAAATACTTATTTTGATTCACCCTCTACTCCGGTAGCGTTCAACGGCCTTACTTATAGCTTGGAGTGCTTTTTCCCGTCCATGCCAGGCTTTGACTTTTACCCACTTCCCGGGCTCTAACTCCTTGTAGTGCTCGAAGAAGTGCTTAACCCTGCTCTTGACCCCCTCGTCTATGTCGTCAACGTCCCTTATCTTGCTGAACCTGTTATCTATCTTCTCGTGCGGCACCGCCACAACCTTGCTATCTGGCCCTGCCTCATCCTCCATTTCGAGCAAAGCAACAGGCCTGGCTCGGACAACGCTTCCCGGCACGAATGCATCGAAGCTTAAGAGAACGACGTCCACAGGGTCCCCGTCTTCCTCAAGCGTGGAAGGTATGAACCCGTAGTTAAACGGGTACACCATTGACGTGAACAGAACCCTGTCCACGAAAACGGCCCCTGTCTCCTTGTCGACCTCGTACTTGACATTGCTGTGCATCGGAATCTCAATCACCACGTAGATGTCTTCAGGAGGGTTTTTACCGGGAGGTAGCGTCTTCATACATCTTACGAACTCAGCACCGGAGTATATATCTGCTACTCTATGCTTAGACCCGATGGGAGGCTTCACTCAGCTTTAAGCACCGTGCCTATCGCCCTAGTCCTCGAGTCTCTGAGTATGAACCTCTCACCCTCCTCGACGTACCACGCCTTTGCCATGAACCTTAGTTTCACCAGCCCAGAGTCTCCAGTCCGCATGGGTTCAACCTCCATCCACGTGAATTCGACAGGTGTTCTAATAGAGTGGATGTGCAGAACGGTCTGGTACCCTACCTTGATCGTGGTCGGGTGCCTAAGTATGAGCACATCGGCAACGATCGCTCTCGACGCGTGGAGAGGGGTCTCCGAGAGGGCGAGGCCCTTCTCGACTTCCTCAGCTGTGAAGTCCGTTATGGCTAGCGTTGCCTCCTCGCCAGCTCTGGCCATCGATGAGGGTACGCGGTTTACGTGGATAGACTTAACCCTGGTTCTCCTCCACTTGCCGTCGCGCGTCGGTCCAAGGTAGTAGAAGGCGTTCTCGCGGACTATGCCTCTCTCGATGGCAACGGCTATTACGGTTCCGACGCCTCTCACGTTGTAGATGTCGGTGACGTAGGCGAGGAGGGGCTTTCTCTCCAGCTCTACCCACCTCTTCCTGGGTGGCAGGATGTTGATGAACTCGGTGAGGAGCTCCAAGCCGGCGCCTGTGGTGTTTGAGAGCCTGAAGATGGGGATAACGCGGCCTGAGGGCATCAGGGGGGCGATGTCGTAAACTTCCTTCAAGCTCTTAACGACAACAGGCTTCTTGTCAAGCCTCCTCAGAATCTCACAGGTTTCCTCTAGGTACTGTCTCTCCACCTCAGGGCTAACAATGTCTACTTTAGTAAACACCACGAAAACCGGTATATGGAGAGCTGCGCATATTCCCAAGTGCTCACGGCCCATCACCTGCAAGCCAGTGTTACTAGCGACAACGAGCATAGCATAGTCAGGGTACTTAGACATCACGCCTCGTAGGGCCGTCCTCAAGTACCTTTCATGACCCCCCACGTCGACCAGCGATACGACTTTTTTCGCCGAGAGATAGATTTGGGCCTCGTCGAGCGGATTTGGGAGGTTCCAGTTGACAGGCCTCCCGTGCATGTCGAATCCCAGTATCCTGACGGCGACGGAGGAGGTCCTCCCAGTGATAATCTCGTGAGAAAACCTTGCAACCCTGCGCATGTTGCTCCCCCTGCCGTCGTCGAGAACACCTGTACAGAGAGTGCCCACGGTCGTACTCTTACCAGCGTCAACGTTCCCCAAGACGACTATATTCACCTGAGCTGGAGGGTTCTCCTCGCGCGAGAGCCTCACCAGCACTCTGAGTAGCGACCTACCGGATATTGTCCTCCTGTCAAGTATCCTTATGCTAGCGCCTATCCGGCTAGCGGCGTCAGCGAGGTTCTTTATCGTTTCCTTTTCCTCCTCCTCTGAGAGGCCTCGAACCGTGCCGTCGTCGTTTAGCCCCAGAACGTAGATCGCCTCACCGCCCCCCTCGAAGAGCCGGTACTTCATCTGCGATGCGAGTCTCTCCAGCCTCTCGTCATCTACTTTGGTCAGCACCGACTTGTACTCAACTGGACCGGTCTCGTCCTCCTCGGGGTACGCCACGCCTTATCGTCAGATGATTAACGGGGACGCCCTATTATTTGTAACTCCAAAGAGTAAAGACTTTTTAGCACCCATCGCTTGCTTACCAAAAAGTAGTATGCTGTTCGCGAGAGTGTACATTGGAACCTCGGGTTGGGACTACGAAGATTGGATAGGTCCCTTCTACAGCCGGGAGACAGGGCTCTTCAGCCAGTACGCTAGGGTCTTTAACACCGCTGAAGTTAACTCTACTTTTTACGCGCTCCCAACGAGCAGGTTCCTGGAAAATCTCTTTCGAGTGTCTCCAAGGAACTTCGTTTTTTCGCTAAAAATGTACAAGGGGATCACGCATAAAAAGCTTCTCAACCCCAAGCTTGCAGAGCAGGAGCTGGAGCTCTTCTTCAAGTCCCTAGAGCCTGTTCGAACTACGGGGAAGCTAGGAGCGATCCTGATACAGCTCCCCCCAAGAGGGGTGGAAGAGATCCCCTGGTTCCGCGACTTCCTAGAAGCGTTGCCCAAAGGCTACCGCTATGCTGTCGAGTTCCGGGACACCAGCTGGCTCAGGGAGGAGACTTACAGGACTCTATCGGACCTTGGCATCGCCTACACTATAGTAGATGAGCCGCTGTTACCTCCAGAAATCGTGGTAACATCGGACTTCTCCTACGTGAGGTGGCACGGCCGCGGTGAAAGACCATGGTACTACTACCACTACACGATTGAGGAGCTGAGGGAATGGGTGCCCAGGCTTCAGAAGCTTGCTGAAAACACTAGGTTGCTGCTCGGGTACTTCAATAACCACTTCAGGGGGTTCGCGCCCCACAACGCCCTGCAGATGCTGGCCCTGCTCGGCATGCTGGATAGGGAGAGGAGAGAGATGCTCGAGCGCATGGATAAGTACTTCTCCTCAGCGCCTAGAAATGAACTTGAGAGGGCTCAGAGGGCTGTTGCTTCAGGAGACCTAGAGACAATCCTCAAGGTGTTAGCCGGCGAGAAGAGGTTTGCCAGAGGCCTTGAAATCGACGACCGCGAGGTTGCGTTTGAGGTGCTCGGGGACAGCGTGAAGGGCAGGGTGAAGAACTATGTCATAGACATCGACATCAAGGGCAAGCGGATCTACCATGACTGCGAAGACTGGAAGAAGCAGGTGGAAAGCAAGAGGTTTTGCAAACACATGGTGAAGCTCTTCCTGAAAATGCCGCGAGAAGTAGCAGTAAAGCTCCTAGTGGACATAGTCTCTAATGTCGACGAGTGGGAATTCGCGGCAGGCACCTCGGAATAGGGAGAACAAGCGAGCAGTCCTCGGAAGCTAGCCTCAGGTAGTCCCCCCTCCAGTACAGGAAGGCCGTGTAGGCAGCTGTAACAGCGTCGAGTGCATCACCGGTTAACCTTCCAATTGGGAGCTTTACCCCAAGTGCTCTTAGACCGCGCTCTAGACCGGTTAGAGACCTCTTGCTCCTAGGGAGGCAAAGGACATCCTGGCTACCACCTGGATAAACCTCAAGAATGCTGAGGCCAGCTTCCTCCAGTAGCGAGCGAAGCCTCATCCCTCGGAGTGTCAGGCTCAGCATGGAAGGCATTGTTGGAGGGAAGAACCTGATGCCGAGGGAGATTAGTACTTTCTCGCATCCACGGATCCCGCTCTTGGATGGCAGGCTTAGTGGTGCATCAATGCCCGTATACATCGGCCTCGCGCTAGAAAGAGCTTCACGTATCTCCTCGTCTGTTGACAGCCCAAAAACTTTGGCTGTAAGGTTCTCGTCGAGTAAAGCCACATAGGTGGGCTTCTTCTCCGAAGAGGAGAGGTCCACGCCTGCGAACCACATAGCCTACTTAGGAAGCGTTACACCGCGCTGTCCCTGGTACTTACCCTTGTAAACCACGGGAGGCCCCTCTATCCTGTAAAAGGCAACGTGCGCGAACCTCATTCCCTTCTTGAGGACTATAGGGAACGCCCCGCCGTGGATCTCTATCGTGAGTTCTCCCTCAAATCCAGCGTCTATAAGCGTCGGGGGTATCGAGACGCCGAGTCTCGCGAAAGTGCTGCGAACGCCGATAAGCCCAGCCACGTCTTCAGGCATTTTAACGTACTCGAGGGTTGTGACGAGGACTTTCATGTATGGCTGTAAAACGAATGTGTCAGCCTTAAAGACCTTGTAGTAGTCCGAGATATTGACCTCTTTAAGCCTGTCAGGGTCGAGAGGCTCTGGATTATTCAGCAGGACTGCAACCTCCTCACCTATCCTAAGGTCGACGCCGTTCTCCCGCACGATCTCTTCTGAAAAAGGCTCGATGACAAGCTTACCCTCTTTTATCAGACGCCTGATCTCGGCTCCCGAGAGCATGATCATAAAAACCCCAAGCGGCTTTTTTCCCTATCGTTTAGCTTTAGCGTACTCGCAAATATCTCTGAGAGGGCACACCTCGCACCTGGGGTTTCTAGCTTTGCAGATTTCTCGCCCCAATTTGATTAAAAGCAGGTGCGCCTCCAGCCTCCTTTCAGGCCTAAAGACCTTGTGTAGGTCTATCTTTATTCGAGAGTACGCGTTTGACCGCGTAAGCCCCAGCCTCCGCGCTACCCTCTTAACGTGTGTGTCGACAGGGACTACTGGGAAGCCAGTATTAGCCAGAAGAACATCTATGGTTTTATCTCCGATGCCCTTTATCTTGCTTAGCTCTTCCCTCACCTCCTCCTCACCCTTCTGCAGCATGCGCTCAAGACTCCCTCCGTAGTTTTCGACCAAGAGCTTTGAGAGCGAGACGATCGCCTCAGCCTTCTGCTGCTGGAGGCCCGCAGGGGATATCACTCGGGCAAGTTCCTCGACGTCAACCTTAGAGAGTGTAAGAGGGCTGACCCCAACCTCTTCCTCGAGTCTTTGAAGAGCTCTAAAGGTGTTCTTCTCCGTTGTGTTCTGGGATAGTATCGTAGCTATGAGCACCTTGAAGGGGTTCTTCTCTTGAGCGGCTTTGAGAGCGGCAAACTCATCACTGCTTATCCTAAGTTCTCTGCCGAGCCTGCGGAGTATAAGGTCACCTAACTCGTAGCTTTCATGCACGTTGCTAGGTTAAGGTGAAAGCGTTAAAAGTGCGTTGTTTCGGAGACACACTTGTGAAGCTCAGCCTACTGATCGCAAACGATGACGGCATCAGCACTGGTCTAAGGGCACTTGCCGACGCGGCTGCCGAAAGAGGCCACGACGTGTTTATCGCGACGACAAGCAACCACTCTAGCGGAGCCAGTAAATCTATCTCCTTTAAAGCTAGGTACAGGCTCACCAGGCTCTTCGACAAGTACGATGCCCTGGTTGCGGACTCGACTCCGGCAACAGCTGTCGGCATAGCCCTTGACTCTCTCGGCAGGAAATTCGATTTCGTGGTTAGCGGCGTGAACAGCGGCCCCAACATCGGCTTGTGGGATGTCCTATCCTCAGGAACCGTGGGGGCTGTGCTAGAGGGGGTTACACGTGGTTACAAGGGGATCGCTGTTTCGCTAGTTGCTAGGGACTGGTCTGAGTACCAGAGCCTAGGGTGTGAGGCCTACTATACTGCTGCAAGGTTAGCCATCAATTTACTCGAGCTTCTCGCCGATGAACCATGGGAAGCCTCACTGCTTAACTTGAATGTCCCAACGTGGACTCTAAGAGGAGTTAAAGTCGCGACACTTGAAACCGCTCCCCAATCCGAGGTGTATAGTTGTCGGGAAGGGCTCTGTGATATGAGCAGGTGGACGTTGGAGAGCGCCTATAGGTGCGCTACACCGAACAGCGACGTATGCCTTATCAAACAGGGTTTTGCCACGTTGACCCCTCTTACCTTCGCTGCGACAGGCCCGATGGACTGGCTTGTGAAAAAGCTGGGAAAAACGGGAAGTTGCTTTTAGCTGGAGCATTTAGCCTCTAGCTTTTTGAGCCTTGCCGAATCCCCTACCGCTACTTCCGGTCGCCCTTACATGGCTACTACTTCCCTCATCGTAGCGCCTCTTGGTATTCATGGACACTCGGTTTAGGGGGTGTCGTTGTGCTTGCTGGCTTTAGCCCGCGTAGCTGAAGCGCACCTCTTCTTTTCATGCAAGCTTACAGGAGTAGACTCGTCAGTAAGAAATACCCGCTCCCTCGACCCCCACCGACACAAAAATTTAAAGATATGACAGAGGTTTATCGCAGGGTGAAGATGTCCGAGAAAGCCAATGTAGTAGTAGTGGGTGGCGGTCCTGCAGGCATGACTGCCGCCTCAAGGGTGAAGAGGTTCAGGCCCGACTGGAGGGTTGTTGTCTTCGAGAGGAGCAGGTATGTGAGCTACGCTCCATGCGGTATTCCGTACTTTCTCGGGGGACTCGCCAAGAGCATCGAGGAGCTAGTTCACTACCCTGTGAGAGTCTTCACCGAGGAGAGGGGCATCGAAGTTCACACCGAAGCGGAAGTCGTGGAGGCGGGCGAGGGATATGTTAGAGCCCGCTTCAAGGACGGAACCGAGAGAACCTACGAGTGGGATAAGCTCCTAATTGCTACTGGAGCGCGGCCTAGGATACCACGGATTCCCGGGACCGAGCTGAAGGGTGTTCTAACTCTTAGAACCCTCGAAAGCGCCGAGGAGGCTAAACGTACATTGTCTCAAGCTGAAAGAGTCGCGGTCGTTGGTGCTGGATACATCGGCTTAGAGCTAGCTGACAACCTCGTGAGAATCGGCAAGAAGGTTATCTTGATCGAGCTTCTACCCCACGTTATGCCTACCCTCGACTACGACATGACTGCGCTGGTTGAGAATGAGCTTGTGAGAAACGGTGTAGAGCTCCACCTTAATGAAACGGTAAAGGAGGCGACCGGCAACGGGAAAGTTGAGAAGATAGTTACCGATAAAGGCGAGTACAGAGTCGACGCCGTCTTCTTCGCCACAGGTGTTGCTCCCGAAACAGCGCTGGCAGAGATGCTTGGGGTGAAGAAGGGCATCACAGGCGCCGTGAGCGTGGACGCCTCGATGTCCACAAACAAGGAGGGTGTTTACGCCGCTGGGGACGTTGCCGAGACGGTAAACCTCGTAACAGGGAAGCCTGATTGGTTTCCGCTAGCCCCCGTTGCGAACAAGATGGGTTACGTTGCGGGCGCATCGCTGGCCGGGTTTAAAGAGACCTTTCCGGGGGCAGTGGGAACTGCGATTACAAAGGTCTTCGGACTCGAAGTGGGGAGAACAGGGTTAACCGAGGAGCGGGCCGTAAAAGAGGGCTTTAAACCAGTGTCCGCGACAATAACAGCTAACACGAGAGCCAGTTACTATCCCGGCTCAACTCGAATGACCGTCAAGCTCATAGCAGACGGCTCAACGGGCCAGCTCCTGGGAGCGCAGGTAGTAGGAGCAGATGGTGTCCTAGCGAGGATAAACGCGCTTTCCGTGCTAGTCGCGAAGAGGGCGACGGTCAGGGAGGCGTTCTTCAGCGATCTCGCATATGCTCCTCCCTTCGCCCCAGTCTGGGACCCCGTCATCGTGGCTGCTCGAGTTCTTCTCGGAAAGCTTGCGCAGAGCTAAACCTCTCCTTTCTCTCTGCTAGGACGTAAGCGTACCCTCCTGTCATGAGAATAACTGACCCAGCCACCGCCAGCAAGCTGGAGACCGCGACCTGTGCGTCGAGAGCTTGCTGGTTGTACCGCGCGAAGTACAGTGTGATCTTGACTGTAGAAGTGCAGGCTTTACACCCAGACTTGACGCTCACGAGCACCGGACTACTGTTGAGGTAAACAGTGCCTGATGCGGTCCTAGCGGCGTCCTGTATGAGGAGTTTTCCCGTTTCCTGGTGCCCTTCATCGTAGAAGATGAGCGTCAAGTTTACGAAACGATCTCCCGTGTACGTCAAGTTGAATAAAGCCTTCTGTGAGAGGCCTGTTGGAAGAGGGTAGGTTTCTTCGTGATCTAAAGGCAAACTGAGCGTTATGAGTATTTTCTCGCGTGGTGAAAGCTGATAGCCAATACTAGCGGCCAAAATCGCACCTACGGCTAGAAGGACAAAGCCTATGATAATCAGCTTTACAGAGAAGGCTCGGGTGACCCGAGTTTCCGGCTGCATTCAATATCACCAAAGAACGGGGTCATAAAAACGTTGTACTAGTGTCGCCTACACTGCAGCTCTTCTAACTCCTATTTTCACCCTGACATCTCCAATCTCCCACTCCTGCACTAGCTCACCCTCTACCTCATCCTCCTCTGTGAGTTTAAGCGAGAGGGACCTAGACTCAGTTTTCAAGTACTCTTTGAAGTCGCTCAGGACCCCCGCGTACTCTTTCGGAGCGTAAATGGCCACGTCAATGTACTCGTTAACGGCAAGCCCCAGCTGCTTTCTCATGAACTGTATTCTCCTGAGAACGTCGCGCGCAAATCCCTCCGCTAACTCTCTCTCACTCAACGTTAAGTCGAGCACTATATAGCCCCAGCTCAAGTTTTCTCCATCGAACCCCGCTTTCCAGCCCTCACTTACGTTAACCATCTCGCGCGTGATTCGGTAGGTCCTGCCGTTGTGCTCGATCTCGGCATAGCCTTTTTCCACTAGGGAAGTCGCTATCTCGGCTTCTCTTTTAGCAAGGAGGTCTAGCACAATGTTTGTCTCCGACTTGAACACGGGGCCTATAGTGCGGTAGACAGGTTCAACACTCAAGACCTTGAAGTCTTTAACGGTGGAGGAGTCGGCGACGACAACCCTCTTGACGTTCACTTGAGAGGTTATCACGTGCTCCATCGTTTTCGCTGCCTTTGAAACCTGCGCGTCGTCAGTAAGTATGTAAAGGGCTGGGAGAGGTTGCCGTATCTTAACACCCCTGCGCATCCTTATAGCAAGCGCTCTCTCGACTATCTCACGGGCTACCTCCATCTCTTTCTCCAGCTCTTCGTTTATGAACTCGAGCCGGACCTCCGGCCATGGAAGCGCATGAACACTGGGCGCCCTGCCTTCCTGTCTGAACGATTCAAGGTATATTTTCTCTGTGGTGAAGGGGATGATCGGGGCCGCTACCCTCAGGAGCCTCTCGAGCACATAGCTGAGAGTCGCGTAGGCTGTGATCTTAGACTCCTCCTCCTCTTCGACCCAAACACGCGGGCGAATGAGCCGAATGTACCAGTGGCTCAGGTCCTCTACTACGAAGTCTCTGAGGAGTCTAGCCGCGCGGTGAAGGTTCAGGCTCTCATACGCTTTCCTGGTCTCGTCTACGAGCCTTTCAAATCGGGAAAGAAGCCATAGATCCTCAACACGGAGCCTTCCTAGCAGGCTATCTATGGGGTGCTCTTCTGGGTCGAACTTGTCAATGCTCATGTAAAGGCTGGCGAAGTAGTAGACGTTCCAGAAGATGTTTAGGTCTGAGTACACCTCCTCCAGCCCCTTCCACGAGAACCTCAGGTCTTCCCAGGTCGTGTTCCTGAGAACGAACCAACGGAAAACATCCCTGCTACCATATTTGTATTCGAGGATCTGTTTAGGCTCAACATAGTTCCCGAGCGACTTGTGCATCTCCCGCCCCTGCTCATCCAGGGCAAACCCGTGCATCAGCACTCTGCGATAAGGCGACTGGTCAAATGCTATTATACCGCTCCTGAGAAGCGAGAAGAACCATCCGGCTATCTGGTCGTGCCCCTCTATTATGAGGTCCACAGGCCAGAGAGCTTTAAGCCTCTCCTCGTTTCTCGGAAACCCCAGAGACGCGTAGAAGGCGACGCCCGAGTCAAGCCACACGTCCAGCACGTCAGGAACACGCCTCATGACCCCCCCGCATTTCGGGCATTTTAGCGTAACTTGGTCGATCCAAGGCCTGTGCAGGTCGGGAAGCTTAATCTCCCCTGCCAGCTCTTCAAGCTCCCTCTTGGAGCCAACGACCACTCTCTCGCCGCACTTCTCGCAAACCCATATCGGTGCCGGCGTCCCCCAGTACCTCTGCCTCGATATAATCCAGTCGCGAAGACCAGCAAGCCAGTTCTTGAACCTTGCGTATCCAGCCCACCCCGGAACCCAGTCCACTTTCTCCGCCTCCTCTAGCATCCTGTCCTTAAGGTGAGTCACTCGTATGAACCACTGCTTCGTTCCGCGAAGTATAAGGGGGGTTTTGCAGCGCCAGCAAATGGGGTACCTGTGCTTCAGCGTCCCAGCGTGCAGCAGGAACCCCTTCTTATCCAGGTCTTCTATGATGACTTTGTTAGCCTCGCGTACCGGCAGGCCTGCGTACTTGCCCGCCCCTTCAGTCAATCTCCCCTTCTCGTCCACGAGGACGACGACTGGTAAAGAGTACCTTTGAGCAACTATGAAATCCTCCTCCCCATGACCCGGTGCTGAGTGTACAAGCCCTGTACCCTCCTCAGCTGACACGAACTCGCTCGAAAGAACTATTCTATGGACATCTACCAGGCTCCGCTGAGCATCAACCTCCTCCAAGAGGGGGTGCTCGTACTCGAGCCCCTCGAGCTCTCGGCCCTTGACAGCCTCCACGACCCTGTACTCCTTAATGCCAGCATCCTCCATGACCTTGTCGAGCCTCTTCCTCGCCACGAGGACCTCCTCCCCGCCGATGTCAACCCACACGTACTCTAAGTCAGGATTAGCCATTACAGCAACGTTAGCCGGCAGCGTCCACGGCGTTGTGGTCCAAATGACTATGAAGCGTCTCTTGTCTCCCTTCAACGGGAACTTTACGTAGATCGATGGATCCTCCAGCTCTGTGTACTCCGTGACTTCATAGTCGGCAAGCGTAGTCTCGCAGCGGGGGCACCAGTGAACGACCTTCAGCCCGTAGTCCAGCAAGCCCTTTTCGTGAGCTTTCTTCACGAGCCACCATGCACCTTCGATGTAGTCGTCGTCCATCGTCCTGTACGGTTTTTCCCACCTCATCGAGACGCCAAAGTCCCAGAAGTACCTGCTCATCGACTCAATGTTCTCTAGGACGAACCTCTTACACTCACCGATGAATCTGTCAACTCCGAAGTCCTCGATGTCTTTTTTCGTCTTAAAACCGAGCCTTTTCTCAATCTGAACCTCTATCGGCAGCCCGTGGCAATCGTAGCCAGGTTGGTCGTGGACAGCATAGCCTAGGGCTCTGTAGAACCTTATAATAGCGTCCTTCAGCACTTTGTTCCAAAGCGTTCCGACGTGGGGTACACCGCTGGAAGCGTACGGGGGGCCGTCCAGGAAGTAGAACTTCTCTCTTCCCTTCGACGCCTCTCGTATCAGGTCGTAGACACGCTCTCTCTCCCAGAACTCTAGAACATCTACTTCGTACCTTTTAGGGTTAAACTCCTGGGGTAGCTGCCTAACTACAGGCATACGAACACCTCAAGGGTGGGCCGCAATTTAAGGCTAGTGGAGGCCAGAAGGCGAAATCTCGAGCAAGCTAAATTAAGCGTTTTTACGGAATTTGGCGGGGCATTCTCACCCACCCTTTAGGAGTGTCATTCGCAACTAGTTTATTTGTTTTTCTCTCGCTTTTCTTTTATAAGCCACATCGAGAGGAAGTAGAGCCCCAGAAAAGGTAGACCTAAGGCAAGGGCGCTGGTGGGTGTTGGGTCTGGTGTCAAGACAACGAGCAGCGCCACCGTTAGGAAGAAGACATAGCGCCAGTTGCTCCTTAGAGTTTCGTAGCTGATGACCCCGATTTTGCTCAGCGTGAGCACGAAGATGGGAAACATGAAAAAGACCCCAACTGCGACTGACCCTAGGAAGATGTTCTGGTAGAAGTCCTGGATAGAGAATAGAGGCGCGGCCCCTCCAAGCTGAGCCAACCACAGGGCAATAAGGAAGGTTAAGGGCATCACCACATAGAGACCGTAAACCACCCCTGAGACAAACAGGAGTAGGATCGCTACAAGGTAGCGCTTGACCACCCTCTTTTCGTGAGGGTATAGCCCAGGTTCAATGAACCTGTAGATAAAGTAGGCTACAACCGGGCTTAGAACGACGATGCCTACTAGCGCAGAAGTTATTACTGCCGCTGTTAGCGAGTCAAACCACCCATGGGAAATCAAAATAACGCTAGATGAGTTAACTCCCAGAGTCTTGGCGAGAGGTTGAAGCACGAAGTTGTCCTCATACGTTAGGACTATTCCCCTAATCTGGTCCATCAGGTAGAATGTTAGGGGGACGTACTGCTCCGGTAAGAGGTGTGGTGTTGGTAGAAAGAGTAGAGCTAGCATAAAGGCTACTATGGTGAGCAGGATACTCCTGATGGTCTCGAGTAGGTCGTAAACATGCTCCATGAGGGGTTTTTCCGGTAGCTCGGACATTGTCGCTCTAAAAGAGTAGGGATAAATTTATATTAAACTCGACGAAAAGAATTGCGGTGCAAAAAGCATGCCCAAGTTTAAGGTCACTATCGACAGGGATCAGTGCATCAGCGATATGGCTTGCGTGAGTCTTTGCCCCGAGGTTTTTGAGATGAACGAGGAGGATGGAAAAAGCCAGATCGTAGCTAAGTACAGGGTCGGCGGCAACCCAGGTGAGGGAGAGGTTCCCGCTGAGCTAGAAGAGTGCGTGAAAAGCGCAGCCGAGGCGTGTCCTGTCTCGATAATTCACGTTACGAAAGTCGAGTAGGTTTTGAAAGAGTAAGCGTCCTCTTTTTCTTCGAAAACGCTTCTACCCTTGGCGACTTCGATCTCTCTTTGGACACGATTGTTAACGATGTAGGTTATCAAGGCGATGAGTAGACTGATGAGGAGCACGATCAGCGAGAAGCCGTTTTGCTTTACACTGCCGAATGCTTTCGCAGCGCTGTCATTTTGCTGAACCCAGTCCTGGACGCCTGTGAACCCAAATCTCCTGAAGAGGGGTGCTAGGTTACTCCTCGCTGCCGCGCTCATCACGGACACGATGTCGTTCGTCGTCTTCACGGATCCACGGGACCTTATGGCTTCGAAGAGTTGAGCGATGTATCTCTCGCCCCCAAAGGAGGAGGAGACATTGTAAACTATATAAAAGCTTGCTAAGTAAGCGTCTCCTACGAGGTTCGGGTCTGCTCGCCATACCTGAATGAAGGAGAAGTTGCCAGACGCATACTCATAGAGAGCAGATGAAGCATTGTGCAACTCCTCGGCGTAGTCGGACACATCAACTCCTATCTCTTGTGCGACCACTATTGAAAGGTACTGCGCGAGCCCCTCGTGAAACCACCTGGTCTGGGCGTTTGCCTCTACACCGGCCTTTCCCAGGAAAACGTGGACCATCTCGTGTATGACCGTCGTCTCCAGGTATCCTGGCGCGTACCTGATCAAGGCCAAGTTAAGCATTATCGGTCCCCTACCTCCCGCATTAATGTCCTCACCCATGACAAACCCTAGGGCGCTGATACCCCCCATGCTCTCCATAGGAAGGTACAGCTCGAAAGTCACCTGATCTACAGTCACTCCCGTGAGGTTTCTGAGTCTCTTGTAGGCCTTCGAGGCGATATCGAGAATCTTCTCGGATAAGCTACGGTAGTAGACAGGCGACACCACGGTTAACACCGCTTCTCCTGTTCGCGAGAAGTTAGCAGTTTGCACCCGCCTAGCAGTCTGGTACTCAATAACCACCCTCCCAGGAATGAGTTGCTGCGCGCCCGGTGATAGACGGTAGACTCTGTAGCCAGCTCCCTCGAGCCTGATCATCCGAGGAGACTCGAGGGTCACCGACGCTAGGTTGGGTATCCGAACGCTTACTTCGATCTCTACGGGAGGGCTTGCGACGAGCATGGGGCTCATGAACCACCCTTGGTTGTCCGAGAGAAGACTTGCGTATGGGAACTTGTAGCAAACCGACAGCGTGGAAGTACCGTTGTCTCCCGGCGCTAGTTCTAGAGTCGAGTTGTAGTAGAAGTAGGCGGACGAGGGTTTATCCTCTATGCGGTAGTTCCCGTAGCTAGAGCACACACTGTAGTTTTCGAACTTGGGAAGAGTGAATGAGAAAGAAGCCCTACCTGCGGCTCTGAAAACTATAGTTACCGTAGCGTTCCCGTTGTCTTCAACGTCGATGTAAACCTTCACCTGAGGTGTGCCTTGCGCCCCAACAGGTGTAGCCCTTGAGAAAGTCGCCAAAGTGAGTGCCATAACAAGTAGCAGGGTTAAACTACGCTTGAACTCCTCCCTCATAGCTAAGGTATCCCGCTTTACGCCCCACTATGCCGCCTTATATTCCTCATGCTCTTTTCGTCCAGGATGAGAACCAAGCTTTTTTGCTGTTATCTGCAGCATTAACCTCAGTGCTTCCTGTCTCATCACGGTTTTTACAGTTTTCGAAGAGCTGACGCCACGATTTTTCACTGAGCGGCAACAAAGGCAGGCGTAGAAAAGGATATCTCCAGGTAGCGTTGAATCGTCGCGGTAGTTAGCCGTGACCGGGCACAACTTGACTATAAACTGTGAGAAAGCCTTACTCTTCTCGGACATCCACTGCAGAACAGGCGGTGTCTGCGACCCTTTGATGAAGCTTTTAAACGTTGCTAGCAAGGAAAGCATCGATTGCTTGATCATCCTCGGAGACCTGTTTGACGATCTGCACGAGCGTATGGATTCCATGACGCTAAAGCGGGAAATGCTTCAACTCGGCTTTAAGGAGTACAGAGGCAAGCACATTCTCTACACACCGAGCTCCTCATCGCATGACCCTATCGTGGGTAAGAGCGAGTTTGAGCTCAACGGGGTCAAAGTCTACGTAGACAAAGTAATCAAAGCGAGCCTAGGTGACCTGAACCTTTGCCTGACCCACGGAGATATGCTTGTCCCCAACGGTGCTGTAGCGTACGCTATCAACGCCATCTCGGCCCTTGCTGGGAAGAGCCTGCTCCTAGAGGAGCTGACAAAGCGGAGAATCTGCAGCAGTAGCGCTTGGTTTTTCATGGGACACACTCACATACCGGGTCTAGACCCCGCACGGAGACTGGGAAACCCCGGTTCGTGGCGCAGAGAGTGGAGGGGGCGTGTACCTTACTGGAGAAGGCCCTCGAACAGCGCGATCCTCTACGAGGGCAAACGTTTTAGGCTGGTTTTTCTCTAGTACTTTCGATGGGCTACTACCACCCCTTGTCCAAAAAACCCTACCACATCCTAGCAAAGCCGGGCGAGATTGCCCGGAAGGTCGTCGTCGCTGGCGACCCTAAGCGCGTCGAGAAAGCGGCACAGCTGCTGGAGAACCCTCGCGTCGTCAACGAAAACAGAGGATTCCTCACGATCACGGGTGAGTACAAAGGGGTCCAGATCACGCTTGCTGCTCATGGTATCGGTGCGCCTTCCGCGGCTATAGTCTTCGAGGAGCTTTATATGCTCGGTGCTAGGGAGATCGTGAGAGCTGGCACCTGCGGCTCTCTTAAAAAAGAGCTCGGGGTTGGAACAATTGTCGTTATCGAGGCTTCAGCTTATACCTACGGCGGCACGCTGGGATCCTACTTTCCTGGAGTCTCCTACCCTGCTTGCGCGTCACCGGAACTCGTCTTAGCGCTAGAAAAAGCCGCTGAAAAGCTCGGAGTGAGGCATGCACGCGGAATAGCCCTCTCCCACGACGCCTTCCACACCGTGGAGAAGAGAGCGCAAGAGTGGGGCGCTATGGGCGTAGACGTCCTGGAAATGGAGTCCGCGACGCTCTTCGCTCTCGGTAGGTTCAGAGGCTTCAAGTCTGGGGCACTTGCTTTAGTAGTGGACAACATGGTTACTGGTGAGGAGCTTTCCGGAGGCAGAGACGAGCTCGAGCTCAAAATGACTCAAGTAGCTCTAGAGGCGCTCGTGGCGTGATCCACTCGCCTGATGAGCGATGGCTCACCCTGCGCCGGAAGGCTCTAGATCAGCTGGAACTCCACAAAAAGGAAGGACGCGTTGACGCCGACATCCTGTGGCTCCTGGACATCGTGAACTCCACGGAGAGTTACTACACTACGAGTAGCTGTAGCGGCCGAATACAGGTAATTGCGGGGCGGCATCCTGGAGAGAAAGGTAGATTGAGGGTACTGGCTAAATGGCACAGGCCCATCGCCCCTGAGGAGCTACTGCTCGTTTTGAACGCTACAAGCGAGGAGAATGTATGGTTCTCAGTCCACCCGCCCATAATGCACATCGTGGCCCGAGACATACCCTCTGCCAGACGACTGCTCATTGCTGCCAGAAACTCCGGTTTTAAGCACAGCGGCATACAGGGCTTAGGTAAAAGAATAGTCGTGGAGATAATGTCTATGGAGAAGCTGGAAGCACCGCTGAGGCTTAAAGGCTCGGACATAGTAAGTCCAGAAAAATACCCCCTGCTCGTCGACGCCGCGAACGAGTTGCTACTACGCGGGAAGAGCAGGCTAGGGAAGCTCGCAGAAGCATTTAAGGAGGCTTCTTAAACCCGGTGCAGTAACGCCTGGAAGGCTTCTGTTTCCAGGTTTTTAGCTTAAAGTTACGAGTGCAGTGGGATGAACTTGCATACCTTGCAGCCGCATCTATTCATGCTGCTCTCGAGCCCGACTATCTCGTCGCTGTAAGCTTTAACGTAAAGCACCTCGGTGCACAGACCCTCAGTCGTGTGGAGGTGCAACCTGCTCCGAATAGCCTCTTTCCTGCGCTCAATCTCAGAATCTATCAGACTGCCGCGTCGAGGTTCGTAGCTGACAACAAGCACCCCCTCGCATTCATGAGGTGCGGTGAAGTGAAACTTCTCGTCTAGGAAACTTCTAACAGCCATGTTTACGATATGAGACCTGTTTGTTCCCATAACGCTAGCGAGCCTTTCAACGTCGCTCGCCAGATCACTTTCAAGGCTAATCCCGAACCTAACCTTGCAACGCTTCACCTCTTCCCACCTCGCGCGAGCATGACTAGGTAGACTGCGAAGAGCATAAGACCAAACATGGCGGACGGGGCTATATCGAGCGCTAGAGCGGCGATAAGGCCGATGATCCCGGAAAGCACGGAGACCACTATGCTTATCCACAACATGTCCCTTGAGTTTCGGGCTGTTGAAAGTGCGATGGCTGAGGGTAGTAGCAGGACCACGTGCTCCAGCACGAAGCCTACCACTCTTAGAAGCCCCACGCTTGCGACAGTGAGCAGTGTTACAACCGCGTAGTCGTGTAGCTTAACGTTCAAGCCTATAAGCATCGCGTAGTCCCTGTCAACTCCTATCAGGACCTCCTTCCTGTAGAGTATAATGCTGAGAGCCGCTACAGCGGCCGAGACCACGAGTGCATAAGCTACATCACTCCAAGTCGAGAGCAGGGGGTCGCCCAGGATGTATGACCAAAGGCTGACCTGTGCGGGAAACTTAGTCAAAATGTAGTACATCGCGGCGACGCTCGCCGAAGTTGTGAAGGCCACGAAGACCGACGTGGCTATGTTCTCGTCTACGCCCCTCTGAACCAGATACATCTGCAGAAACGATAGCGGCACGCTGATCACTATAGCGAGGGTTGTCGGGTCAAACCCCGTGATCGCCGAAAGCATGTACCCTAAGGCTATTGAAAGGAGAGAAGCGTGCGGAAGGGCTGAAGCAAAGAAGTTCAGCCTTCTTACCGTTACGATCGGGCTAAGTGAGCTGAAAGCGATCGACGTTGAGGCTATGAGGATGAGCCAGCGCGGGTCCAAGTACATATGAATCACCTAAGCTATCACGTGTAAGCACTTCTCGATAAGTAGCACACCGTCTCCGTAAGCCTTTCGGAGCATATCAAGCTTGAAGATGTCTCGAGGCGAGCCTACAGCCTTTATGCCGCGGTTGAACACTATGATGTACTTGCTAAGGTTGATCGTGAGAACCGGGTCGTGTGTCGTTAAGAGCACCATTTTTTCTCTGGAGATCCTTTGAATAAAGGATAAAATATCTTCCCTAGCCCTTGGATCCACCCCTGAGAACGGTTCGTCTAGAAGAAGGATCGGGGTCTCTCTGGCCAAAGCCCTGGCAATGAGAATTCGTTGCAGTTGCCCCCCGCTGAGCTCGCTGAGCCTTTTATCCGCAAACTCCTCGGCTTTCACCGCCTTTAAGTACTCTCCAGCTCTGCTCTCACATTCGCGATCCTCGCACCTTCTCTCTGACCTTAGCGTAGCCTCGATCAGCTCTCTGCCGGTTATCGGGTAACCGAACTCTATATTCGAGATTTGAGGAACATAACTCATGAAACGCCCAGCAGCTAGAGGGTTTCCCGTGACCTCTAATCCGTTAACGAGAACCTTGCCCTCCACCGGCTTAAGAAGACCCATGAGAACCTTGAAGAAGGTAGTCTTGCCCGCGCCATTTGGCCCCAGCACGGTTATTAAGCCAGCACCCCTTACTGAAAAGTTCTCCTTTGTTAAGATGTACTCTGAATTGTAGGCAAATGTAAGGTCTATTACACGTAGCTCTACTTCTTCGTGCACGTTCAAACCACCAAGCTTAAATAATCGTGCACATATAAGTAGTTTATGCCAGGGTGATTACCCTAATGTGCACAAATCAGGTAAAGTCAAAGAGTAATAGTGCACGAAATAGAATGATACTCGCCGTTACTGCAATACTTGCGCTTACCGTGATAGCCATCTTCGCAGTTTATCTCCTTGCTCCCAAACAGCCTCCTCAAAGTAAAACGGGGATGGTTGTTGCTGTGACGTTTTACTCCCTTAAGCCTGACCTCGAACAGCTGATCTGCAGCGGCGACTCCGTCTTCTCGGTGACCCCCCCGGGAGTGGACCCCCATGAGTACCAGTTGACCCCCAGTGACGTTGCTAAGTTGCGGGACGCTGACATCATCGTCTCAACTGCTCATACTCCTTTCGAGACGCAGATAAGGGATCTCGTGAGCAGAGGCGAGATAAAATCTGTTCTAATCGAAATTCCAAACATCCCCGGCGTAAGCATCAAGTTGAACCCCGCGACGGGTCAGCCGAACTACCATTGGCCGATATACGACCCCGAGAACTACAAGATCTACATGGCCTACGTGGAAAAGCGGCTTGAGACGCTTAGACCGGAGTGTGCTGAATCATACAGGGCGAACCTCAAAAACCTCACAGAGAAGGTGAGTACAATCGAGAACGCTACTAGAAAGCTGAACTTGTGCGCCGTAGCTACTTCTCCGCCGGCGCAGTACGCTGTTGAGTGGGCGGGCATCAGAGTCAAGTACCTTCTCGTAAAGGAAGAGGACCTGCCTGCCACTCCTGAAGACCTGGCAAGAATAGAGAGTAGCCTCAGCAGCGGCGAGTGCAAGCTTATAGTAGTAGTGGGGTCAACCTCCACACAGGTTGCTCAGAAAGCTCTAGAGCTCGCCGCCAGTCACAGCGTGCCATACATAGTAGTTCCCGATCCCACTGCTCCCGACAGCGCTCTCAACAAGATTTTCAAGGTATCTCAGGAGTTAACTAAATTAGCCCCATCTGGCTAGAACTTCTGGGCGGTGAAAATGCCCTGCGGTTCAAAGAAGCTTGATGAAACAGCCGTAAGCATCCTGAAAGCGCTAGTAACGTTTACGCAGCCGGCATCCTGCAAAGAAATAGCCGAGAAAGCGGGCCTAGACGTTAGAAAAGTCACCGGGAAAATCCGGGGTTTAGTTAATCAAGGCTTGGTTGAGAAAGCCGGGGAAGGTAAGTACAGAATAACCGACAAGGGCAGGGAGGCGATAAAAGCCTAAGCCTCCTAAGTTGAGAAAGAACTTTTTTATCTTTGTGTCCTTTAGAGGTCTGGGATGAAGACCGCTGGAACTGCTGATGCGTGATGTAGGCTAGGACACCTGACCCCGTTTACCTGCGTAGCGATTAAATGGTTAAATATGAGGGATGTTACGCTAGCTTATGCAAAGCAACCAGTCAAAGAGCTTTGGGGTACTCTGGTACACCGAGTGGCTTAGCCCGCTTGAGGCGCACATCCACGGCATAGAGGAGTTACTATACGACGGTCGGACGAAGTACCAGAGAGTAACTATCGCGAAAACGGGGTCCTTCGGGCTGGCTCTCTTCCTAGACGGGTATGCGCAGAGCACAGAGTACGACGAGTTCATCTATCACGAGAGCCTAGTTCACCCAGCAATGCTCACGCATCCCAATCCGAGGAAAGTACTCGTCGTGGGAGGGGGTGAAGGCGCGACTATCAGGGAGGTCCTGAAGCACAAGACGGTTGAACGCGTGGTGATGGTTGACATTGATGGAGAGCTCGTCGAGCTAGCGAAGAAGTACCTCTATAAATGGCATCAGGGCTCTTTCGACGATCCTAGAGTGGAGCTAGTGATAGCAGACGGAAAAGAGTTCATCGAGAACACTAGTGAGAAGTTCGACGTTGTAATACTTGACCTCACGGATCCTATTAAAAACACCCCCGGTGTTCTACTTTACACGAAGGAGTTCTACGAAGGCGTAAAGAAAATACTGAACGCGCAGGGCGTTATGGTCACGCAGGCTACTTCTACGAGGTACTACCTCGAAGCATTCACAGTTATAGGCAACACCGTGGGTGCAGTCTTCCCCATCTCTCGTCTCTACAAGGTATTTGTACCAGCATTCTACAGCGAGTGGGGCTTTGCCCTCGGATCAATGGGGCGTGACCCGCTCAGTATCCCAAGAAGTGAGCTTCAAGAGAAGCTCGGCAGGCTCGATCTCCGCTTCTTGGACATTGATAACTACTACCACTTATTCAAAATCCCCCGCTACATGAAAGAGCAGATGAAAGAGTACACGTGGATATCGACGATCGACAAACCTCTCGAAATAAGTCTCAGTTAGAAGCGAGCCCTGGCGAGCAAACGCCAGTAGCTGACTTTCTGCGCTTTATCCTGCGCGCCTCTTTCCCTTCTCTCAGTGTCAGGTGTTGCCGCACCTTCCTCGCCCCGGACCCGGTAAAGGCTCTCCTCCTCTAATAAGCGAGTAGTGTACGTTCCATCCACAAAGCGTGGATGCTGGAGGACGTTTACTAGGAACGAGCGGTTGTGTTTAACTCCTTCGATCACGAGCTCCTTCAGTGCCCTTACCAGCCTGCTCCGCGCAGCCTCGCGATTCTGCCCCCAGGAAACGATTTTCATCAGAAGAGGGTCGTAAAACTCCGGCACAGTGTAGCCCTCGTAGACGCCGCTGTCGACTCTGACCCAGGGTCCTGCGGGTAGTTCCAGCCGGGATACTCTTCCGGGTGAGGGCATAAAGTTGCTCCATGGATCCTCCGCGTAGATGCGCGCCTCTATAGCGTGGCCGCTATAGTTGAGCGATGATAAAGTTGATGAAAGCTGTTCGCCTGCGGCTATGAGTATCTGTTGCTCAACGACGTCGACGCCAGTGATCATCTCCGTGACGGGGTGCTCTACCTGTATTCTGGTGTTAACTTCGAGGAGGTAGAACTTCCTTTCGTCTAGGTCGAAGAGAAACTCGAACGTCCCAGCGTTCACGTAGTGGCAACTTTCGGCAGCTTTAACGGCCAGCCGCAACACCTCCTTTCTCTCCTCAGGGGTGATGGAAGGGGATGGGGCTTCCTCAACGACCTTCTGGAACCTCCTCTGAACGCTACACTCCCTTTCAAAAAGATGCACTATTTTTCCGTGCTCATCACCTAGAATCTGAACCTCGATGTGCTTAGCTCTGGGGAAGTACTTCTCGAGGTAAACCTCGCTTCTACTGAACGAGGCTGAAGCCAACCTAGAGGCTTTCTCAACCTTATCCCTCAGATCGCTAGGAGAACTTGCGACGAACATCCCGATACCCCCTCCACCTCCCGCTGGCTTCACGACTACAGGATACCCTAGCTCCTCTGCAGCCTCGGGGGCCTCCTCTAGGCCAACGGGCTCAAGTGTCCCGGGAACCACCGGGATCCCGCTGCCGGCGAAAAACCTTCTAGATGAGAGTTTGTCACCAGCCAGCTTTAAAACGCTTGGAGGAGGGCCTATCCATGCGAGGCCGCTCTCCACAACCTCCTGAGCGAATTGAGCGTTCTGCGAGAGAAAACCGTAGCCAGGGTGGATAGCCTCAGCTCCGAGGCTCAGAGCAGCTTGCAGTATGGCTTTGGAGTTCAGGTAGCTGAGCTTAGGCTCGGAGGGACCTATGCGGACTCTTTCATCGGCAAGCCTTGTATGAAGCGCATCCCTATCCGCGTCGCTGTACACTGCGACAGTTTTGATCCCCATGTCTCTCGCTGTTCGAATGATTCTGACAGCAATTTCCCCCCTGTTAGCCACCAGTATCTTGCTGAAAACACTCCCCATTTACCGCCGACCAGTAGTACTAACGCCATAGAACATAAATGCGTTCTGGGTAGTCACCTCATCAACCTCCTCAAAGCTCATCCCTCTCAGCTCGGCCACTTCCTCGATGACCGCTCTAACGTTTAGGGGAGTGTTCACGCCCCCACTCGGGGACAGGAAAGGAGCATCTGTTTCCGTCAGGATACGCTCGAGAGGGAAGCTCTTAGCTATCTTGCGCATATTCTTGGTGTCCTTAATTTTGTAGTTCACGGAGAAGTAGAAGCCCATGTCCAGAGCCTTTTTTGCTGCAGTCATGTTTCCGGTAAAGGAGTGCATCAACACTTTCTCTTCAAGCTTGAAGCTAGAAAGCATCTCGACGACCTCCTCCTCGGCCTTCCGGCTATGAATTACAACAGGTTTTCTTATTTTCTCAGCCAGCTCAAGCATTTCCAGGAAAACTTTCCTCGATCGAGAGTACTCTTCCTCATCTTTAACCCAGAACCTGTCGAGGCCTATTTCCCCAATCCCTACTATCGCCCCAGCGTTGCGCTCCACAAGTTCCTTGTAGAGCTCGATCTCATCATCGCCCATTTCATGTACTTGTACTGGGTGAAGCCCCATGGTTACGAACACCAGCCCTTGGTACCGCTGGCTCAAGCTCAGCGCCTCGAGCGCGTCCTCGAAACCTCTCTTTTTCTCCTTATCGAAAGGGAACGCAGAGGTCACTATGCCCCTCATCTGTCCTTTTGCTTCCTCCAGCACCTTTGGTAACAGCTCTCTAAGACCAGGGTATGTCAGGTGGCAGTGAGCGTCAAACACTTGTCGAAGTTCGCAGGAAAGCCTTATATTCGTTTGCGGGCTGTGGGTCTTTGGGTTTTTAATGCTGTCAGTGGTAGCCCTGGAGTCAGAGACGAGGCGTCTGAGGGAGAGGCTGAGGGACTATATTCGCGAAGAGGTCTACGAGAAAGAGCCCTTCCTTGAGGAGCTCGTGTACGCTCTTGAGGGCGGCAAAATGATCCGCGGGACGCTCGCGCTCCTCGTAGCTAAGGCTCTGGGCGGCGATGCCGAGCAAGCGTTACCCATAGCTTTAGCCCTAGAGCTCATGCATTCAGCCAGCCTTATCCACGACGATATAATCGATAAGTCTGAGGTGCGGAGAGGCAGGGCCAGCTTCTGGAAACGCTACGGATTGGAGAAAGCTATCGTTTTCCCCCACGTGATGATGGCCACCGCGATAAAGTACGTTGCCCAAGCGGGTACGAGGGCTGTTATCGAGAGCATGGACGCGTGGTACAAAGCTGCCTTAGGGCAGCTGTGGGACATGGAGATACTAAAAGGGGTCGACCCCGGGGTTAGTTACTTGGACGTTATTTCATACAAGACGGGCGCTGTGTTCGAAGCTTCAGCAGTTTTACCTATCTATGCGATACAGCAAGGAGAGTCAGTAGTAGAGTACGCCAGGGTTTATGGCCTCTCCCTTGGCCGAGCATACCAGATTCTAGACGACTTAGTTGACGTAGAGAAGGGTGTCCGCGACAGCGGGAGTGTAATACAGCTACTTAGAGAGTCACGGGGAAATCCTCTAGAGTATGCTGGGGAAAAGTTTGTGGGTGAAGTAGACAGGGTTTTTGAGAGTGCGGCTCGGTTATCCAGCTTGCTCGCCTACTTCGCTAGGTACTCGTTGGAGCTATTCCTACGCGAGTGCTCTTGCCAAGCCAGGAGAATCCTTGGGGAGAAACTGGAATCTAGGTGGCGTTATTGGGGGCTACCGGACTACCAATAGGGTTATGGTTTAAAGTAGAGCGCGTTCTAAACTACCTGTTTGATACGGCCGTATATGAGCGGGCAAACACTGTGATGAGCCTGGGTGTGCATAGACTTCTCAGGAACATTGTTCTATCCTCCGTGGCCGGTAGGGTTCTAGATGTGGGTTGCGGGGACGGAGTGTACGTTCCTCAGCTCGTGCGGACTGCTGAGGAGGTTATATGCATCGACCCAATAGCCACGAAGAACATGCACAATTATGCGAATTTTCACCGTGTAGTAGCAACAGCAGAGTGCATACCCTTTAGAGCCAAGTCGTTTGACTTCGCTATCGCGATGTTTAGCTTCCGCGACTTCATGGACAAAGCTCTAGGCATTTTTAACATGCGTAAAGCGTCGAGAAAAGGCGTCTTCATCCTCGACCTCTTCGCGGTAAACCGTTTCCTGCTTCCGGCTGTCGTACTGTACTTTGGGTACATCGCCCCCATCTTGGGCTTCATCGTGAGCGGTGGTCATCGAGGCAGGTGGGAGCTTTTGATCCCAACTCTTCAGCTAATGCCCAGGGCAGATTTTTTCAGTAAACTCGGCGGGAAAGTGCTCATAAAGAAGGGACTAGGTTTAGTTGCAGTCATTTACATCCCATCTGAAGCCCGCTGATTCTTAGCTATGGATTTACGTTCAGCGTTCAATGAATCCGTGCTCCAGATACTGCCTCTCTTCTCTGATCAACGTTTTGCTATGGTAAAAAGGAAAAGAAAAGGTAAATCACCACACGGGAATATAAAAGACAAAAATGTTTATATATAGATGTAGATAGAGGAAACTCCTAGTGATGTGTCATGGCTGAAGACAAGAGTCCCACGGTAGCTGAATCGCTAAGGGTAAATACAGTGATAAAACTTTACACGCTTATACTGCTGGCTGAGGGCGAGAAGCACGGCTATGAGCTCATGAGGCTTCTCGAGAAGATGCTCGGCGTCCAAGTAGGGCCTTCGCAGGTTTACCCGTACCTGAAGAAACTAGAGGAAGCAGGCTTCGTGGAATCGCGCGAGGTTGGCTCTAGAGATAAGAAAGCTTACAAACTGACACCAGCCGGCATCGAGTTCGTCCGAGATATCCTAGAGCGCTCTCTCACGGTCATCCAGACAGCAGTAAAAGTACTTGGTCGTGAGAAGGTCTGCCTTCCATAACATTTGCACCTAGACCGCCGAAGTTCCTCAACTCTCTCCATTTCTGCCTAACGAAAAACAGCGTTAAAGTATGGTTCTTCAACGTATCAACAGCGATAGTTCCGATTATCATCATTAGATGTTTTAGAAGGTATCGATTTCACATCGTGGGGGCTTAAGGTAAACTGCGTAGATACTATATGGCGTGCATCCAGAGACAAGATGCACCTAGAAATATCTAAGAGAACAGAGGGTAAAAGCTTAAGAGACATGTTGATGTAGCAACGGAACGATGTTTAAGGTTGCGGTTATTGGCCTAGGCCCTGCCGGCGCAGCAGCTCTAAGAAGGTTAAGCGAGCTGGGCGTCGAGGCTATAGGCATAGAGAGGAAGCATGCCCTTGAGAGCCCCACAGTCTGCGGAGAGTTCCTACCGGAGCCGGAGGCGATTCAGTTTATCAGCCATAAGCCTTCAGTAAGGACAGCTTTCAACTACATCAGCCTCGCCAGAAAGCTGAACACCTTTGATGAGATCCACCTCAAAATCGAGGGTGTAAGGTTATTCAGAATGGCAGTTCCAGGTTTCACAGTTAGCAGGCGGGAACTGGTCGAGAAGCTCGTTGAAAGAGCGAACTATGTTTTAGGTGACGACGTTGTATGCATTAGGAGACTGCAGGATCACTATGTCATCAAGACTCGCCGAGGCAAAGTTCTCGAAAGCGAGTACATCATAGCTGCCGACGGATATCCTTCGCTCACGCGCAGGTTGCTCGGATGCGCTTCAGAGCTCGAAGCTAAAGATCTGGCAATCGGGGTGAACATGAAAATGCGGACACCCAACATGAGTAAAAGAGTTGTTTACATGCATGCTTCTCCCCAGACTCCTGGCGGCTACGCTTGGATAATCCCTTACGAGGGCGAGGTCTCTAACGTAGGCATAGGAATCCGCTACAGCTACGTGAAAGCAGGCACAAACCCCATACACCTTCTGAAGAGGTTCGTCGAGCTTAACCCTGAAGGTTTCCTGGATTCCGCCTCTAGCATCGAGACACCAAGGTCTAGGTGGATACCGGTTTCGGGCTTCTACGCGCCCCCTGTATGCGGAAAGGTGCTTTTTGCCGGAGACTCTCTCGGCTCAACAAACCCCATAAACGGAGGCGGCATATTTACGTCGATGGCCCTCGGCGTACTGGCTGCGGAGGCCGTTTGGTTGGAGAAGCCAGAAGTCTACGCTGAGAGAGCTTGGAGCGAGGTCGGAAGCATACTGAGCATTGGAAGGAGGTACAGGAAAATGGTCGACTTTATCTTCGACCACTGGCAATTTTCAAGACTGCTAAAGCTTGCCCCAGCCGGCCTCGTAACGAAGATAATTAAGGGCGAAAAAACCTCTCTTTACTACTTCCTCGGCTCTTAGAAGAGGAAACTGAATCTCTGGTCCACCTCGTTCGGGTCCAGTTTCTCGTATGCCTCTGTCGTTCCGAGGTCGAACCAAAAAGCACTCGTTAAGTATCCTCCAACCCTGAGCCTTCGCTCTATCAAAACCCTGATGAGATCTCCCATGATGTCAATATCCCTCTTGGTCTCGGCGATCTCGTGTAGCACCTCAAGAGCCTTTCTACGAAGAGCGACAACACCTATAGTGACCGGTTTTCCGAGAGGGGGTTTTTCGACCATCCGCACAACCTCTTCGCCGTCAAGCTCGGCAACGCCGACCGCGACCCTATAGTTCGGCGAGAGGGCGAGTGTGGACATGAACCCTCTCTCGTCGTGGAACCTAAGCATCTCAGAGAGATTAATGTCGCTCAGGATGTCACCGTAGTAAACGAGTATATTTTCAGCGTCGTCCAGCGCTCCCTTTAGGTAAGCGTTGTAGAGAGCGCCACCGTTGCCACCGAACTCGGGGTTGTCCCAGACGTAGGATATTTTGACGCTGTACCTCTCCCCATCGTTGAAGTAGTTCACGATCTGCTGTCCTTTGTAGCCTATGAGCATCACGATGTTGTTTATGCCGTGGTACTTCATCAGTCGAACAATGTACTCGAGAAGTGGTTTCTGCTGTGAACCTATAGGGATCATGGCTTTCTGGAAGTAGTAAGTTAGCGGCCTGAGCCTTTTACCTTCACCCCCGCAGAGAATCACGCCTACAGTGTTTTGGGTCAAGCTGACACCGATTACCTGTTTTTCGAAAAAGTATATGAATTTACTCTTTATCCTCGTTTTTAAGAAAACATCCTGGTTAATAACACACGGTAAAAGCCACAACAGTTAAGTTAGTAAGTTGATAACACAGAATGTGCCTTCAACACAATACATCTGGGAAGAGGACTTTGATATAGTGCGTGTAAAAGCCAGGTGGGTTCTCGACTCGCGCGCAAACCCCACAGTCGAAACAGAAGTATACACTCTCGGCGGCGGTTTTGGAAGAGCGATCGTTCCGTCCGGCGCCTCTACGGGTACTCACGAGGCGTTAGAGCTACGAGACGGTGGGAAAGACTTCCACGGCAAGGGAGTTACCAGAGCTATCGAGAACGTTAACACCGTCATCGCCAGGGAAATCGTAGGGATGGATGCTAGAAAGCAGGAAGACATAGACAGGAGGCTGATAGAGCTGGACGGAACACCCAACAAGTCGAGGTTGGGTGCGAATTCCATACTTTCTGTCTCCCTCGCGGTGGCGCACGCCGCTGCCAGCACTTACGGTATGCCGCTTTACCTGTACTTAGGGGGCCTTCAAGCCCACCTTCTACCCGTCCCCCTCATGAACATCATAAACGGGGGGAAGCACGCCGGTAACGAGCTCAGGATCCAGGAGTTCATGATCGCTCCTGTAGGGGCGAAGTCCTTCGCCGAGGCGCTCAAGATGGGTAGCGAAGTGTACCACGCGCTTAGGAGCATCCTGAGGGAGCGCTACGGAGCCCACGCCGTAAACGTGGGGGATGAGGGTGGTTTCGCGCCTCCCATGAGGGAGTCAAGGGAGGCTTTGAGGGCTCTAGTTGACGCCATAAAGCTCGCCGGGTACGAGCCCGGGAGGGACGTTGCTTTAGCGCTGGACGCGGCGGCCTCCGAGTTCTACGACGAGAAGAGGGGCACCTACTTATTGGACGGAAGAGAATTCAGCCGCGAACAGCTCATTAAGTATTACGCAGAGCTTGTCGGGGAGTTCCCGATAATATCGATCGAGGATCCTCTGCACGAGGATGATTTCGAGGGGTTTGCTATCGCTACCCGTGACTTAAAGGTTCAGATAGTGGGAGACGATATTTTCGTCACAAATCCCTCAAGGCTCTCGAAAGGCATATCTCTTGGGGCCGCAAACGCTCTGCTCCTCAAGGTCAACCAGATCGGTACCCTTTCTGAGTCGCTTGAAGCGGCTAGGCTAGCTATGAGCAACAACTACTCGGTGATAATTAGCCACCGGAGCGGCGAGAGCGAGGACACTACGATAGCTCACCTGTCCGTCGCCCTTAACACAGGGCAGATAAAGACCGGGGCTCCTGCGCGCGGGGAGAGAACGTCCAAGTACAACGAGCTCATAAGGATCGAGGAGGAGCTCGGGTCGCGTGCGAAGTACCCTGGTCTCTCAGCGTTCAAGCACTACAGGCTAAGCTCTCTCTGAGTCCGAGCAAAAACATTTTTAAAGAGAAAGCGCCTCTTTCTTTCTCCCATGCTGAGCTCACAAGCTATCGTTGTGTCGAAGTCCATTCTGAATAGGTGGGTTGAGAGGGACCAGTTTGTAGCTAGGCTAGTTAAGGTCATCGAGAGCGATGAGGAGGTTCAGGCACTGCTCGAGATGAGCAACACGATAGCCGTGAAGCGACTCGGGTACAATGACCATGGTCCAGTCCACGCAAGGATAGTGGCTGGAGCATCGCTCGAGATAATGCACATGCTACTTAACCGCAATGTAGATTTCACCACCTTGAAGGACGGGACAGCGCAGAGCCTCGACGAAGTCAAAACTATCCTCGTGTTAGCAAGCTACCTTCACGATATTGGAAACTCAGTTCACCGCGAAAACCACGAGTTTATAGGTAGCCTTCTAGCCAAGGACATAGTTGACAGGGTCATAGGCACCGTGCACCCAGGCATCGGTTCCCGAAGGTACACTCTGAGGCAGGAGGTTCTTTCAGCAATATACAGTACTGAGTTCAACGTAAAGGCCTTGACGCTCGAGGCCAGCATAGTGAAGCTCGCAGACGGGCTGGACATGTCGGAAGGTCGGGCTCGTTTACCTTATAAGATGGGGAAGGTGGACATGCATTCCCTGTCGGCGCTTAGCATAAAGCGCGTCGAGCTTTCTCAGGGTGACGACGTACCAATTCAGGTCTCCGTGTACATGGAGGATCTAGCCGGCTTCTTTCAGGTGGAGAGGGTTCTCATGCCGAAGCTTGAGTCAAGCAAGCTGAAGGGGCTGGTCAGGGTAAATATTTACAGTGGGAAGGGTGAAAGAGTGGCCTCACTGCTCTAAAAACTGCTGGATATCTTTAATAGCTGGACGTCGTCTAAAACACCCTGGTCGCAGATGGAAGCACCGGCTATTGAGGGAGGGAAACCTGTTCGGGACACCTTTAAGGAGTACTTCCCGAGGATTTCGGAATACGAGAAACAGCTCGTGCTTTCGGTTCTCGAGTCCGGTCGCTTAGCTTCAGGCGTGGGAACCTTCGTCCGCAGGTTTGAGGAGGAGTTCGCAAGGTTCTTAGGAGTGAAGTACTCTCTTGCCGTTTCGAACGGAACGGCTGCGTTGCACACGGCTGTTGCCAGCCTCGGTATAGGAGTAGGAGACGAGGTTATCACGACCCCCTTCAGCTTTGTCGCAACTGCCACAGCTGTGTTGCACAACAACGCTATCCCGGTGTTTGGGGATATAGAGCTTGATACACTCAACCTAGACCCCGAAACAATAGTTGATAAAATCACTCCTAGAACGAGGGCTATACTGGTAGTTCACTTAGCGGGGCATCCCGCGGAGATGGACGAGATAATGAAGATCGCCCGCGAGAACGATCTCGCGGTGATAGAAGACTGCGCTCAGGCTATCGGGAGTGAGTACAAGGGGAGAAAGGTGGGTAGCATTGGTGACGTAGGGGCTTTCAGCTTCTACCAGTCCAAGAACATGACAACAGGGGAGGGAGGGATGGTCACGACAAACGACGAGGCAATTTACAGGAAAGCGAGGCTCTTCGTGGAGCATGGCTCTGAGGAGCGCTACTACCACACAACCCTCGGATGGAACTACAGGATGACAGAGCTACAGGCCGCGCTGGGCTTGGGTCAGCTGTCGCGAATAGAGGAGCTAAACAGAGCAAGGGAGGAGATTGCTAGAATATATACCGATGAACTGGAGAGCCTTGACGGAGACCTCGTTTTGCTACCTAAGCCGAGGAAGCACGTTAAGCACACATGGCACATATACCAGGTTTTGCTCAGGCTGGAGAATCTAAGGGTTAATCGAGACAGGGTGGTTGAAGCCGTGAAGCGTGAGAACGTTTTAGTCCTCGTCTCGTACCCTCGTGTAATATACGAGAACCCACTGTTCCAGAAGCTTGACGCTTACGGGCGGGGTTGCCCCTGGTCTTGCCCCTACTACGGCGGTAAAGTTTCGTACAAGCCTGGGCTTTCCCCGAAGGCAGAGCTTGCCGCGAGAAGTGTGGTTACCTTACCAACGCTCGCAGGTATGAGCGCTGATGATGCCGTTGACACAGCAAAGGCTTTAAAGAAAGTTCTGCTGTATTACAGGAAGTGAACCGGATGACCAACCCGATTTTGGAGAAAGCCATCAATGAGGGCAGGTCGCTTCTATCGCTCTCGGAGTCTTTGGCTCTACTTGAGAGCTACGGCTTGCCAGTCGCGAGGTACATTATGCTAAAACGACCAGAGGAGGCCGCAAAGGCGGTTAGCCTCGGCTTTCCAGTTGTGTTGAAGCTCGACAGCCCTGATATTGTTCACAAAACAGAAGCTGGAGCTGTGAGAACGGGAATAGGCTCTGAGGTCGAGCTGAGGCAAGCGATGGATGAAATGCTCTCAAGCGTCAGGCAAAGGTACCCTGAGGCTAGAGTCTATGGTTTTGTAGTACAGGAGATGGTTCAGAAAGCACACGAAGTGATAATCGGGGGTCTTCGGGACGAGCAGTTCGGCCCTGTAATAGCGTTCGGCATAGGCGGGATACTCGTAGAGGTCCTCAAAGACGTGGTGTTCGAAATCGCGCCCGTGTCCTACGAAGACGCACTAGAGATCATTAAGAGAATCAAGGGCTACAGGATTTTAGAGGGATACAGAGGACTACCTCGGGCTAACATAGAGTTGCTTGCTGAGACGATAAGCAGAGCTTCTCTAATGTTCTCCGAGCTCTCCACCACGGTCAGCGAAATGGACCTTAACCCCACCTTTGTCTCATCCGAGTGGGTCAAGATAGCGGACGCTAGGTTCAAGCTAAGCTACTAGATAGCGCGGATTTAGGCCTCTGAACCTTCTTCCCGTCAGGCCAGAGCGCATAAAAGGCCTCTGGTGAGTGCAACAGGCGACAGAAACTATGAAATTGCATCGCATCAGTCGCGAGAAGACTCGTCACCCATCAATTATACCGTCGCCTCATCATCCGCTTAATTAGGTGCCGACGGCCTCCTTATAAACCCTGTCCCCCGAAATTTTTTAGCAAGCATAACTATTCGAAGCATGAAAACGTATGCCGATTAGTGTAGGTGCTATCCTTGAGTTTATCATAGGTTGGGTTGTGAGTGCTATTGTGATCTACGTTGTGCTGAAGATTTTTCCAGGCAAGCAGAAACGCGAGAACATTGCTGGGGCCCTCTTAGCCGCACTCGTCGGCGAAATAATATTCGCGTTATTCAACATCCTAAACATACCCTTCGCGAACACCCTGGCGATAGTAGCGTGGCTGTGGGCTCTCAGGAAAATCTTCGGTGTAGGCTGGATAGGAGCTGCAGTCATAGCCTTCCTAATCTACGTTTTCAGCGTATTTGTCTCGCTCCTAGGGCTTCCGCACATCATATAGCTTTACCTTGAACAGCATACTTTTTTTAAGGCGGGATGGTTGTTAAAGACTAGGTGCGCTTGCAGTAATGGAGTGGAAGGAATCTAACGCGTATTCGACCTTGAAGTCAATAGTTTCACATTACATAGCTAGGTACTTCTCCGATCTCACGCAGCAGGAGGTCGAGTTCATGAGCGACGTGGCAACACAGGACCTTGTGAATTACCTGGCAGTGAAGTTCGACTTCATAGGCGACCCGGACTACAGCTACAAGTCTCTTGCGTTAGCGTCGAAGCTGGCTGAAGAGAATCCGCTCGAGTTCGACTCCCTGGTGAACGAGTGGGCTGAAATCTGGGTTCTCAAGTGGAGGCAGAGAGTTAAGCTTGTAATGTCCGATGACCCTGAGAACACTAAGGCTGTCCAGCGTCTGGAGGAAAAAGTCGGACCAATTCTGAGCGTGCTCGGCGACGAAGCCACTGATTTTAAAAAGTTCGCGATAGGGTCCTTGATTAGGACAGGGGAGGTATGTTTCACGAACCTCATGGCCGAGATGGTCGTAAAGGAGATCTTCTTCAAAATAGCGTCAAGCCAGAGAGGTGATGAGGCCGTAAACTTCATCAAATCAAACCCTGTGTTCGTGATCAATGAGGTTGTGAAAAGGGTGAAGGAGCTAGGCCAGTTCCGAGGCAACCTGGTCGTCGTCAGGATAAACCCAGCGTTTTTCCAGGATGCCCGGGGTGAAGCTGTTGAGTGGTGGTGAAAAAGAAGAGTATTTGAAAGTTGACGTTGTAGGCGTTTACCCGATACTCTTCGAATCGGGTGGCGCAGGCTTTGTAATGCTTCTCGAGGCACCAGAGTGGAAAGGTAAGGTGCTACCAATATACATTGGGGTGAGCGAGGGAGTAGCTATTCAGAACGCTCTAAACGGCGTGAGAACAGAGAGACCGATGACACACGACCTGATAATTAACATCCTCGAGGCTCTTGGAGTTTCCGTGGAGAGAATAACCATAGATGCGCTTCTCAACAACAGCGTCTATACAGCAACCATCGTTCTAAGGAAAGGCGATGAGCAGAAGGGGGAAAGGTTATTCATCGACGCTAGGCCGAGCGACAGCGTAGCAATAGCGCTGCGCGCTGGCGCTCCCATATATGTTGCTTCGCACCTTGAAAGGCTTGCGCGGCGGCCAGAAGAGCTGGGGTTTAAGGAGGAAAATGAGTAGGGAAGCATCCCCGCTGGCTTTGAGCAACCAAGAGCTCGTTGAATTGTACATATCTCACCTCATTGCCCGAAACAGGTCTGAAAGGACGATAAGGTACTTTAGAAGCATACTGGAGAGCTTTCTTCAGTTCCTCGATGGCAAGCGAATCTCGGAAGTGCAGCTCTATGACATCGACCTTTTTCTAGCCCGTCTGCGCCAAAGCGGGTGGAAGCCGGACAGCTTATACACCGCGGCTGTTGCAGTTAAAAGGTTCCTGGAGTTTGTCGGCAAAGAGGACGCGTTGCGAGGGTTTGAGCTTCCTAGGCGTGAGAAAAAGCTTCCAAGGTACCTTGAACCCGAAGAAGTGAAAAGAATGGTGGAGCAGGCTGATAGCATTCGAGACAAGCTCATCGTGATGTTGCTGTTTACTACGGGGCTTCGTGTCGCCGAGCTTGTCAACATCAGAAGAACAGACATCGACCTGGAAAGAAGAACGATAAGGGTGAAAGGGAAGGGCGCCAAGGAAAGATACGTGTACTTTCCTCAAAGCGTCGCGGAGTTGCTCGCAGCCTATGTCTCAAGCAACGACTCGGAGTGGTTGTTCCCCTCTTCGAAAGATCCCAGCTCTCACATCCACTACACAACTGTTGAGAGAGTATTGAAGACGCTGGCGCGTAAAGCGGGATTAAGTAAAAAAGTCACTCCGCACCTGCTTCGGCACACCTTCGCAACCTTAAGCCTCGCCTCAGGCCTCGATGTGAGAGAGATCCAGGAGCTTCTGGGGCACTCGAATCTCAACACTACTCAAGTGTACGCCCATGTCTCTAGGGAACGCCTTAGGAAAGATTACGAGAGGGTGTGGGGCTCGGTTCTCTAGCCTTCTAGACTATCTCAGAAACAGTGGAGCGGAGTTCGATATCGAGTCTTTTCAGGAGAGTTTCTAAGCTTATGACTTCCGCTCCAGCGAACTCTCTCATGTACTCCAACCCCACTTTGTGCCACTCATCGCTAGCTGCTGCCACGCACTCTACAGGAACAACCACTTTGTAGCCCCGGTAGAATGCCCCAAGCGCTGTTTGTTGCACGCAGATGTGAGTGTGTATTCCCGTAATTATGATGGTGTCTACTTCCAGCTCTCGGAGAAGCATATCCAGGTCTGTGAAAACAAATGCATCGTACCTCCTCTTATTCACGATGAAATCCTTCTCAGTGGGCGAGAGCTCGGGGACTATTTTCGCCTCAGTACTACCCTTGATCGCATGGGGGCCCCATAGCTTAGTTTCGAAGTCTATGCCTTGGTAGTGCTGGTCGACAGCGTACACCACCGGTATGCCTCTGCTTCGCGCGAACTCGACAAGCCTTTTGATGCAGGGGATAATACGCTCAGCGTTCTCAGCGCGCAGGCGACCGCGAACGAACTCCTCGAGCATATCTACAACGAGAACAGCGTATTTAGACATACCACTCAAATAACCCGATAAGGCATATAATAGCGTTTCTTCCTACTCGGGCTTAAGGACCACGACTTTTGGCTTCAGCTCCTCCTCGAGCATCTTCAGGATTGCGGCAACCCTACGACCCTTCTCCGTCAATCTTAGTATTCTGTTGCCGGGACTACCCTTTCTATCCTCCTCGATAAAACCGTACTCCAATAGCTTCTTCACGTTGTTGTAGATAGACGTCGTGGACAGCCCAGTGGTAGGTCTTAGGTCGGTGATCTTCTTCTCGCCTGAGAGGAGCGCAAGGAGTATTAGATCGCTCTCAGTGAACACCAACCTCACATCTACGTCTTCCGCGGTCATGACCCACCTACAAACCTCGCTACACCGAAATAAAAATTAACCTGTGATTCCGATCTCTCAAGCATGCCTACAGTTAAAATCGAGGATTTCCAAAAGCTGGACATACGCGTGGGGAAAGTACTGCATGCCGAACCGATACAGAAGAGCGAGAAACTCCTCCTCTTGAAGGTCGATATAGGCGGTGAAACGAGGCAGCTAGTGGCAGGCCTTAGACCCCACTACAAGGCAGAGGACCTGGTAGGTAAGCTCGTCATCGTTCTAGCCAATTTAGAGCCTAAAGCCCTCATGGGGTACGTTTCACAAGGCATGCTGCTGGCCGCTGTGGATAATGGAAAGCCGGTCTTGCTGGTGCCTGACAGAGAAGTAAAGCCAGGGGCTAAAATAAGCTGAGGGAAAACTGGAGAAAGCAGAAAACTTCTTTTCTAACAGACTTTTCAGCGAATTCCTAAGTGAAGGCCACGGTCAAACCTGGCAGTGTCCATTTCCCTGTACGTTGAAAGGAGCTTTCTAATGGCCTCACGTATAGCGTCGCTGCGATTCTGGAAGTAACCTCTCTCAATGAGCTGATCGAGAGCATCTATAAGGCCGACGGGCAGCTTTACCGATATGACCTTTGTTACAGACGTATAGTCACCCCTATTGGTGACGTAGTAGCTACTTGAAAGATCGTTTCTTGTGGTCATCAGACTCTACTCTAACCGAGCTGGATATATTACTTGTAGGAATAACCCCTGCCTATAACCGTAGGACAATTTAAAATAACATTCGTTCGAAACTTTAATTTACACTTGGGTATAATGAATGAACTCTATGGCAGAGCTAGGCGTAGAGCGCGATCGGGAGAAGGATGCCATCAGGAGGGAGATCTGGGCTTTACTTGAACGCTACGAGGTAGTGACCAGCCCTAGGCCTTGCTATGGGAAAATCCCCGGTTTCGTGGGTAGCAACAATGTCGCGGCTAAGATCCTGAAGCTTGAAGGCTTTAGACGCGCAGAGACAATTTACACAACCCCCGATCTTTCTAGCCGAGCAATAAGAGAAGAATCCCTGAAGAGAGGCAAGAAGGTAATAGTATCCCTGCCGAGGTTACGTGGCTACGTGATTTTAGACCCGTCAAGGATACCTTCATCTAAGTACGGCTTTGCCTCCACACTTAGAGGTTCGTTAACTCTGGGAGAGAGGATAAGGTGGCCCGAGAACATTAGCGTTGATCTAATCGTTTTGGGAAGCGTGGCTGTGAACAGGGACGGCTCAAGGCTGGGTAGGGGAGACGGGTTCTATGACCTGGAGTACGCGATTCTCAAGGAATTACACGTAGTCGATGATAAAACCCCTATAGTCACGGCAGTCCACGACCTGCAAATCACGGAGCGTAAAATACCGATGTACAAGCACGATGTCCCCGTTGACTACATCATAACGCCCACTCAGCTTATAGTGACATCAACAACTTACCCGCGTCCGCCCGGGATAATCTGGGATCTTCTATCCATTGACTTTATCAAAGCAACACCTATTTTACGGGTCCTCTTCGGTATATCTTAGTGAGCTGTTAGGGTATTCTTAGCAAGCCCGGGGTCATCCTGTTAAGTGCCGCCGCGCAGGAGCTACAAAACGCGGCTGGTTTTGCATCAACGTCGTAGATAGAGTTACTAAATCTCATCACGCACCTTCGCTGGCAGTGCGGCAAGCCGAAGCTGTGCCCTAGCTCGTGCAAGCTCTCCTTCAAGAGCCTCATTCTGTACAACGCAATCGAAGGTTGCTGACCGTAATACTCGGGTCGAAGCCGCTCAGTAAACACCACCCCGCCCCAACCCGGCTTCGATACCCCGAAGACGAAGTTTAAGCCCTCAACAAACCCATCGCCGTTTACGAGTACGAGCAGCCGTTGCTGAGGTACCACCCCCACAGTTGACTGAAGCTTTTCCAGCAACCCCTCAGCGTCGATCTGATCCCTTTCCTCGTCGTAGAAGTCAAGGAGAACGCTCATGCTCAGCAGCTTAGGCTCTACGACTACAGTCGAATTAAAAATGCTCTTAAGGGAGTCAGCGAGCCAATCAACGTCGCCCCTCTCAACTCCTAACGGGGCTATCTTAATCGCAATTCCAGCCATACGACAACAGTATGAAAATTAGCTAACACCTGCATCAAAAGCATTACCATCAATTAAGCACCCGGGAAGCACAGATTACCAGATATGAAGCTGCGTCTCGAAGACGTCATCGACGAAGCAGTGCTTGTCTCTGAGAAGAGCACAAACGTCCTGCTTGTTACCCTGCTTGCTTGCACGCTCCTATCGCTTATCCTCTCAGAGACCAAGTACCTCCTACTGTCTCCGATAATTGCCTCATCGTACTTTGTGGTCGAGCTCTCTTGGAGGTTGTACAAGCTACACGGCGAGAGCGGAGAGTTGAAAGGCGGCCTTTTCGCCGTGGCTCCCTACATTACCCTTCTCACGGCCTCTCTCAGCCTCTTCGGAGTACTTACCTTCATCGCGTACATTCTATCTATATTCGGGCTCTCGGCGATACTCGGTTTAAGGGCTATAGCCAGTAAGCGTGAAGTAATTGTGATCATGTAAGGCTGATCCCTCGGGAGAATGCGATGGGGCCAGTTACTGATAAAAACCACAGGGAGGTAATAGAGCATTGTATGCCCAGCGATCAGTTATACGAGATGCTCCCCTTACTTCTCGAGCTCGCCAAGAGGGGTTGCCTGAGTTTTCCTCGACGGATAAGCCGCACCGAAGTCATGAAAAGCCTGGGTTATTCAGCCTGGAGGTTCCGGAAGCTCCTCGAAAAGGCCGAGAGTGAAGGTTACATCGAAAGGGTTTTCTTTGGACGCTACGTAGCTTACAGAGTCACTCCGAGAGGAGTTGACCTCCTCAAGAGAATTCACGCGGACCTGAGTGCAGTATTCAGCTCAAACTCATCTATCGTGCTGAGAGGAGTGGTGGTGCCAGGGTTAGGGGAAGGGGCAGTTTACATGAGCATACCCCGCTACGTAGAGGCATTCAGAGAGGCTCTAGGCTTTGAGCCATACCCCGCGTAC